>CAMYVW010000001.1 GCA_947302655.1 uncultured Mycoplasmatota bacterium
TTTCATAAAAAAGAAAAATACTATCGCCACTTTCATTACTTCGTAACAAAACGTGCCACGTATTTTATAATGTTAGAATGCCGTAAAATCATGATATAATATATTTAATGAAAGGAGTGATATTTATGCTTGATTATGTAAAAAACAATACAAGATTGATGCGAGAATGGCACTATGAAAAGAATAAAGAAATTGATATAAATAATATCACTTCTGGTTCTTCAAAAAAAGTATGGTGGAAATGCGATAAAGGACATGAATGGCAAGCTGTTATTCATACTAGAAGAGATGGTGTAGGTTGTCCATATTGTGCCGGTAAAAAAGCTATAAAAGGTTTAAATGATTTTGCTTTTCTTCATCCTGAAATGTTAAAAGAATGGGATTATGAGAAAAATGATAAGCTTGGAATAAAACCAGACGAAATGTTAGTTGGATCACAAATAAAAGTTAATTGGATTTGTAATAAAGGACATCGCTATGAAAGAAGTATATATGATAGATTAAATGGTAGAGGACATTGTCCTTATTGTTCAAATAGAAAAGTGTTAAAAGGATATAATGATTTAGCGACGACCAATCCAGAATTATTGAAAGAATGGAATTATGAGAAAAATGAAAAAATTGGTATTCGACCAGATGAAATAACAAATGGTGGAAGAAATAAAGTTTGGTGGAAATGCGAAAAAGGTCATGAATGGGATTCAATTATAAGAAGCCGAATAACCGGAAGTGGTTGTCCATACTGTTCAAATAATGCAGTATTAAAAGGATATAATGATTTAGCGACAACAAATCCGCAAGTTTTGAAAGATTGGAATTATAAAAAGAATAATGACTTAAATATAACACCATATAATATTAGTCATGGTTCAACAAAACAGGTATGGTGGACTTGCTCAAAAGGTCATGAATATAAAGTGTCTGTAGCACAAAAAATTAGGCAAAATATAAAATGCCCTATTTGTGCTAATCAACAACTTTTAAAAGGATATAATGATTTTGCTACAAAACATCCACAACTTTTAAAAGAATGGGATTTTGAAAAAAACGATAAATTAGGATTTAAACCAGATGAAATAGTTTTAGGCGGTAAGAATAAAGTATGGTGGAAATGTGATAAAGGTCATGAATGGCAATCCACAATAAATTCAAGAATAAGAAATAATAAACTATATAATAGGTGTCCAGTTTGTTCAAGTTATTTAAGAACTTCTATACCTGAAAAGATACTTTATTATTATTTGATTAAGATTTTTCCTAAAACAATAGCAAATTATAAGCCTGAATGGTTAAAGCCAAAAGAACTTGATATATTTATCCCAGAATTAAATATTGGAATAGAATATGATGGCTATTATTATCATAAAGATTATAAGAAAGATTTAGATAAAGATAAACTTTGTTGTGATAATAATGTTAAATTAATTAGAATTCGTGAGAAAAAATCAAAACCAATTAATTCTAGTGCAATAATTTATGTTATGAAGAAAGATAATAATGCAGATTATTCTTATGTTGAAGAAGCTTTAGAATTTTTGAATATGTATTTGAATATTAATATAGATTATAATGTATCACGTGATTTAGATGATATTCTATCTATGATAAATTTTCTTGAAAAAGAAAATTGTATTGCAAAAACTAATCCTGAAATATTAAAAGAATGGGATTATGAGAAAAACAATGAAATTGGTTTAACCCCTGAAAATACGACAAATGGTAGTTCATTAAAGGTATGGTGGAAATGCAAAAAAGGTCATTTATATAAGGCAACCATTTCTACAAAAATAAATCAAAGTACTGGTTGTCCTTATTGCACAAATAAGACAATATTGACTGGATTTAATGATATTGCGACAACAAACCCAGAATTGTTAAAAGAATGGGATTATGAGAAAAATGATAAGCTTGGAATAAAACCAGATAAGATTACAAAAGGATATGGTAAAAAAGTATGGTGGACTTGTTCAAAAGGGCACTCATATGATTCAATTGTAAACAATAGAATAAAAGGAGATTCTTGTCCATACTGTTCGGGACATAGAGTTATGACTGGATTTAATGATATTGCGACAACAAATCCAAAGTTAATAAAAGAATGGGATTTTGAAAAAAACGATAAACTAGGTTACTTTATGAATAACTACACTAAAGGAAATGCAACAAAAGTATGGTGGCAATGTGATAAAGGTCATTCATATCAATCAACAATTAACAGTAAAACTTCCCCAAAAAGAACAAATTGTCCATATTGTTCAGGAGTTAAAGTTTTAAAAGGATTTAATGACTTTGCAACATTATATCCTGAAATGTTAAAAGAATGGGATTATGAGAAAAACATAGTTAATCCTGATGAAGTAAGCAGAGGTACTCGTGATAAAGTATGGTGGAAATGTGATAAAGGCCATTCTTATGAAGCAAACATACCTAACAGAATAAAAGGTACTGGTTGTCCATATTGTGCTGGTAATAAAATATTGGTTGGTTATAATGATCTAGCTACCACACACCCTGAAATTCTAGATAAATGGAATTATGAGAAAAATGAGGAAATGGGAATAACTCCAAACAATGTTAGTAAGAGTTATAGTAAAAAAGTATGGTGGAAATGTGATAAAGGCCATTCTTACCTTAGAGAAATATATAATCAACGAAAAGGATATGGAAAATGTCCTATTTGCAGAAAAGAGAAGTAGCAATACTTCTTTTTATGTTTTATAAAAATATCACAACACTTTGAGTTGAGAGAAAATACGATGTGGACATTGTCTATTTAATCAATATGTAGTATAATATCCTTGTAAACAAAGGATAAATTGGATGATGACCTTGTCCACATTTTGTCCACATTGAACAAATTATTAGTAATATTTATAATACAAATAATACTGATAATAATATGTACTAAATGCCCATAAAATAAGGCTAAAAGCCATAATACTATATGTACCAAATATAGTGAAAATATGCTCAAAAAGGGAGCATGTGGCAGTGGAAAGAAATATAAACAATGTTGTGGTAAATAAAAAACTCGCTAACTCATTATCTATGAGTTTTGCGATTTTTTTATAATGGTTTTTAAAATAACATGTATTATATAATATAATTGGGGTGATAATGATGCTTATAACAGAAAAACTCACATGGATGGAATATTTAGAAATAGATGAGGAAACTGGTGAAACAAGACTTAAAGAAGGAACACCAAAGAAAATATGCAAAGAATACAAAAAGCATGTTAAAAAAGTAAAGAAAGCAAGGAAAAAAAGTAGGCCTAAAATAAAATAGGTTTCGTAAAAAATATATATTTTACTTTCAAATTAAATTATTTTATTGATTGTATAAGTTCTATATGTTAATATAGATTTCACCCAAAAAAGTCAAAGAGGATTATTTATGGAAAATGAACTGTTTATAAATAAAGATTTGGAAAATGTAGAACTTGATGGAGTTGAAATTCCATTAAAAGATATTATTTCTGATAAAGAAACAATGATGTTTCTAATTAAAAGGGATAATAGGCCTGATTTTTATTATCTTTGTTCTGATAAACTAAAGAAAGATTATGATTTTGTAATGTTTCTCCTAAATCATATTAAAAACGTAACACTAGATAATAACGGCAAAATAAGGGACATGTCTTTTATTAAAGTTGTTAATAGTAAAAATGCTTCTGCAAACGTAGAGATAGAAGAAGAAAAAAAGATTATGAGTAGCACTAGAGATGTTGATAAACTTTTATTATCAATCATTTCTAATTATATGAATGATGAAAATGAAGATAAGACAAAGAAGCGTGTCTTTTCAGTAGCAGCTGAATCAATAACAGTTCTTGATGATAGTTATGAAATGCATACATATTGTAATAATATTTGTAGATTAGAATTTGTGCTAGCACTTCAAAGAATGGAAGATTTTAAACTTAGAGCTCAAGAATATGGTAAATCAATAGGTTTAGGTTTTTATTATGTTCGAAGTTGTTATAATCACTATAATAATTTACTTGAAGTATTTGCAAAAGCTTTTATTGAAAAAATATTTTCTAAAGATAGAATATGTTTAGAAGAAGAATTACATAAAGAGTTTTATTCTCCAGAGCATTTAGAAAAGTATGGAATAAATACATATTTACTTCATTATATATTAAGATGTGATGTATCACTTTATGCATTCTTAGAATCAAAAAAATATTTGTTATATGATAAATACAAAGAAATAGAAGGTTATATTAAAAACTGGGATAACTACGTTAATAGAGAAAAAATGAAAAGATATCAACAAGTTTTTGAAAAGGTAAGAGAATATATAAATGATGGTTACTATGAAAGATCATATTTAAGTGAACTTGATATAATGGCATATATAGTTAATGAACTTGAATTACCAAAAGGGATTTTCTCTTTTGATAAATCAGGATATATATTAACTCGAGAGGTTTTAAATAATTTAAATTATGAATTTATTGGTAATATGATTAAAAATAGTAAAGGTTTTGCCGATAGAAGAATGTATGAAGATATCAAAAGGATATTTATTGAAACTTTAGATTGTGGTTTTAAAACTGATAACAAGTTTACTAACCCAACATTTAACAGTGCTAGAAATGATTTATATTCTGAACAAGAACCAACAACAAAATGTAGGATCCTTACTCCTGATTTCAAAAACAAAAAATTTGATAAATAGTATAAGTATAGAATTATAAATTCTATACTTTTTTATTTAAAAATATGGTATCATTTAAGTGAAGGGTGGTTTTTATTATGGTTGAGTTTAAAAAAGAAAAAAACTATGTAGGCATTGATAGGGTAATTATTTCATCTGATGGAGATGAATTTGAATTATCTTTAGAAGAAAATGGTGATTTATATATTGGCTTTTGTATACCAAATGAAGATAAGTTGCCATCAGAAAAAACTTTTAAGATAACAAGTGATAATCCATTACTTTATTACGCTGTTGATAATTTATTTGATTCTTTTAAAGATACAAGTGCTCTTGAAGAATGCTTAAAAAAATATGGAAATGAAACTTTAGCTAAATTAATACGCAGAGATAATCCATATTATGATGATAAAATTGTGTGGTATTCTGATGATTTTTCAATTGATACAGCGAGTAAATTAACTATAACGAAGAATAATGATGAATTTTATTTTACATTCTCTAGAAGTAAATCAAAAAATGAAGTTAATACATATTTTGTATGTATTTCGAATACTATAAGTAGATATCATGCTTTTAAAATACCATTTATGAATTTTTATAAGAATTTATTAGTTTATGAAAAATCTGATGTATTAAACAAAAACTCAATCCAAAGGATAAATAAAAAAGGTAAGTGATAATATGTATGACATTATTATTGTAGGAGCTGGACCAGCAGGACTAACATCTGCACTTTATGCACTAAGAGCTGGGAAAAAAGTACTTGTTCTTGATGCGAAAGCATATGGTGGGAAAATAATTAATGCAAACAAAATAGAAAATTACCCAGGTATAGAAAATATAAGTGGTTATGAATTTGCAACTAACTTATTTAATCAAGTAAAAAAATATGGTTGTGAAATTAGATATGAAACAGTAGTTCATATTGATGAAAATAAAGAAGTAACAACTAATAAAGATAAATACAACGCTAAATCAATAATCTTAGCAACAGGATCATTTAATCGCAAACTTAATATAGAAGGTGAAACAAATCTTTCTGGAAAAGGAGTTTCATACTGCGCAACATGTGATGGCAATTTTTATAAAGATAAGACTGTTGCAGTAATTGGTTCAGGAGAATCAGCAATTGAAGATGCTATATATTTATCAGGAATTGTTAATAAAGTTTATTTAATTAACAAAAATAGTTCATTTAAAACTTTGCCTAATAAAGCGGATACTTTAAATGAAGATAAAAATATTGAAACTATATATAATTGTGATATAAAGAAAATTAATGGAAGCGATTTTGTAGAATCAATAGATATTATTATTGATGGAAATGAAGAAAAAACAATTGATATAAAGGGAGTATTTATAGCTATTGGTGAAGAACCAAAAAATGAAATATTCAAAAATATTGTTGATTTAGATGAAAAGGGTTACATTATAAGTAGTGATGGAGTTCACACAAAAACACCTGGAATATATGTTGCTGGTGATACTAGAGTAAAAGAACTAAGACAATTAACAACAGCCGTATCAGATGGCTCTATTGCAGCAACTGTTGCAATAAAAGAGTTATAAATGTAAGGGAGGTATTGTTATGGGGTTTGTACCGATTATGACTAACGATGATGAAATTCTATCCGCAATATTAACTGTTTCAACTAACTGTAGAACGTATATTACTGTTGATGAAGCTATTAAACAAGGAGTTAAATACACTGAAGATGACGTTAATATTGGAACTTTAAGGGGAGTTAAATATAGTACTTTAGAAGATAATATGTATTATATGTCTAGCAAAATTGAGGAAATTCAAACAGCTTGGATCACTCTTGGTTTTAAAGATGGTGAATTTGTACCAGAAAGAAGACTTAATCAAATATATTTAGATTACGTTAACAAAAAAGCAAATGAAAAGAAAAGAATAAGATAAAATACTAATTTAATTAGTATTTTTTATTTTATTTAAATTGTTTGTTATAATATGTAATAGGTGATTAGTTATGAACATAGATTTAGTTAATGAACTAAATATACTTTTAGAAAAAATTATCCAAACAGGGAGGTCTCTTTGACATTTCTAATAAAGAAGTAGAAATAGAAAAACTTGAAGAAGAGATGTCACAAGATGATTTTTGGCAAAATCAAAGCCATGCTAATAATGTTTGCAAAAGATTAAGTGATATTAAAGAGGAAGTCAAAGAATATAATTCATTAAAAGAAGACATTGAAATGCTTTTAGAATTATGTAAAGACGGCATTAACAATGAACTAGAACAAGAGTGTAATGTTCTTAAAACTCGTGTTGATAAATACTCAAAAAAAGTATATTTATCAGGAAAATATGATGACTTAAATTGTTATTTAGAGATACATCCAGGAGCTGGAGGAACAGAAAGCTGTGACTGGTCGAGTATGCTTCGAGATATGTATATTAATTACTTTGATAAAAAGGGTTACACTTATGAAATAATATCTGAACAAAAAGGTGATGAAGCAGGTATTAAAAGTGTCGTTATATATATTAAGGGTCAATACGCTTATGGATATTTAAAAAATGAACAAGGTGTTCATAGATTGGTTAGAATATCACCGTTTGATTCAAATAAAAGAAGGCATACTTCTTTTGCATCAGTAAGTGTTACACCTGAATTTAATGAAGATATCAACATTGAAATTAAAGATGATGATTTAAAAATTGATGTATATCACTCAAGTGGTGCTGGAGGACAGTCAGTAAATACATCAAATAGTGCAGTTAGAATTACTCATATTCCATCTAAAATAGTAGTTACATGTCAAACTGAAAGAAGTCAACTTTTAAATAAAGACAAAGCTATGAATCTTTTAAAAAATAAACTTTACCAAATAGAAATAGATAAAAATAAAGAATTAATAAATGAAGTTAAAGATTCTAGTGATATAAATTTTGGAAGTCAAATAAGAAGTTATGTACTAGAACCATATAAGATGGTAAAGGATCATCGAACAAATTATGAATCTTCATCTCCAGATAAAGTATTTGCAGGCGATCTAGATGGATTTATCGAAAGTATGCTTGAAAAATAGTACTAAATAATATAGAATACAACTTGCATTGGTGATATAAATGAAAGAAGAAAAAGAATATTTATCTAAATTATTAAAAGATAAAACTGTAATTATTTCATGTAGCGGTGGACCAGACTCCATGGCTCTTCTTTCATTGGTTAATAGCATTAAAGATGAATATAATATTAAGGTAGTAGTTGCACATGTGAATCATAAAGTAAGAGAAGAATCTGATGAAGAAGCATTAATGGTTGAAACATATGCAGAAGAAAATTATGATATATTTGAAATTTTTGAGATTAAAAATTATCATGACAAAGTCAATTTTCATGAAGATGCAAGAAAGATACGATACAATTTTCTAAAAGGATTAAAGGATAAATATAATGCTGATTATTTATTAACTGCCCATCATGGTGATGACTTAATAGAAACAATTCTTATGCGAATTACCAGAGGTAGTTCTTTAAAAGGATATGTAGGTTTTAGAAGAATTAGTGATTGGGAAGAAATAAAAATTGTTAGACCTTTAATTAGAAGAACAAAAAAGTATTTAGAAGAATATAATAAAGAACATAATATTCCATATAGAATCGATAAAACTAATTTTTCTTTAGAGTACACTAGAAATAGATATCGAAACAATATTCTTCCACTTTTAAAAGAAGAGGATGAAAATGTTCATTTAAAATATTTAAAGTTCTCAAATGAATTAAATAAATACTATGAATATGTTAGAAAAGATATGCTTAAAGAGAAAGAAAATATTCTTGATAAAAATGGATTAATAATTGTTTCTAAGTATAGAAAACTAGATTCTCTTTTAAAAGAAATGATTTTAAGTGATTTAATAATGGAAGTTCAGTTAAAAGATTACCTACCTTTAAATGATGTTTTATTTACAGATATGTTAAATGTACTTGAAAGTGAAAAGAGCAATGTAATTATTAATTTACCAAATAACTATGTGTTTGGTAAGGAATATGACAGAATCTTATTTAAAAAGAACGAAGAAGCAAGCAAATCTATAGATTATATTTTTGATGGAAGATATGAAGATGATAGTTTTGAAATAAGTTCTTCATCCTCATATGAATCAAGTAATTATTCAATTGCTTTAGATTCAAATGAATTAAAAATGCCATTAAAAATAAGATCAAGAAAAGATGGAGATTTTATTGAAATTTTAAATTTAAACGGTAGAAAAAAAATAAATGATATTTTCATCGATATGAAAATTCCAAAATCAAAACGAGATAATTATCCAATTTTAACCGATTCAAATAACGTTATCATTTGGATTCCAGGGTTAAAAAAATCAAAGTTTGCTAAAGCAAAAGATGAAAAGTATGATATAATATTAACTTGTAAGGAGAAAAATAATGAAAGCAAAAAGTAATAAAGGAATAATTAAAAATTTATATCCATATTTAATAATTGTTTTAATTTTCTTCGGTGTTATGTATTTTTTAAATTATGGTAATACTGAAGTACATAAATTAACTAGTGGACAATTAATTAAAGAGATTAATACATCTAATGTTACTTCAATAAAAATCACACCAAAAAGTAGTGAAAGTATATATATAATTGAAGGTAAACTAAATGGTTATGAAAAAGGTGAAAGTTTTAAATCTAAAGTTCTAGAGGAAGACTTACCTATAGTAACAGATTATGCAAATCAATTAGGAAAAAAATATAAAACAGAAAGTGATCCTGGATCAAGCAATATATTATATATAGTAGTTAATATACTACCAATAGTAATAATTGTTGCATCTGCATATTTCTTGTTTGGAAAACTTGCAAGTACAAATAAAAACTCCGTTGATTTTGGTAAATCAAGAGCAAAACTTAATGATGGAAACTTCCAAGTTAAGTTTAAAGATGTTGCTGGTTTAAAAGAAGAAAAAGAAGAAGTAGAAGAACTTATTGATTTTTTAAGAAATCCAAAGAGATTCCAAAAACTTGGAGCTAGAATTCCCAAAGGAGTTCTACTTGTAGGTCCTCCAGGAACAGGTAAAACTTTACTTGCTAAAGCTGTTGCTGGTGAAGCTAACGTACCATTTTACTATATAAGTGGTTCTGATTTCGTTGAATTATTCGTTGGTGTAGGTGCATCACGTGTTAGAGACATGTTTAAAGAAGCAAAAAGAAATGCACCATGCTTAATCTTTATCGATGAAATTGATGCTGTTGGTCGTCAAAGAGGTACAGGACTTGGTGGTGGACACGATGAACGTGAACAAACACTTAACCAATTACTTACTGAAATGGATGGTTTTGGAGCTAATGAAGGAATAATTATCATTGCAGCAACAAACAGACCAGATGTACTTGACCCAGCTCTACTTAGACCTGGAAGATTTGATAGACAAGTTACTGTTTCACTTCCAGACTCTAAAGAAAGAAAAGCTATATTAGAAGTTCATGCTAGAAATAAAATTTTAGCAAAAGATGTTAATTTACAAAACATTGCAGAAAGAACTCCTGGATTTAGTGGAGCTGATATTGAAAACTTACTTAATGAAGCTGCGCTACTTGCAGTAAGACGTAACAGAAACGATATTTCTATGGATGAAATTGATGAAGCAACAGACCGCGTTCTAATGGGACCTGCTAAAACATCAAGAAAAATAACTGATAACGAAAAGAAACTTGTTAGTTATCATGAAGCTGGACATGCTGTTATTGGTTTAAAACTTGAAAATGCTAATGAAGTTCATAAAATAACAATTATTCCTCGTGGTGTAGCTGGTGGATATACAATGATGCTTCCAAAAGAGGAAAAAATAGGAATAGCTACAGAAAAGGAATTACTTGCATCTATTACAGGTTTACTTGGTGGTAGAGCTAGCGAAGAAATCTTCTTAGGAGAAATTACAACTGGAGCATCTGATGACTTTAGGAAAGCTACAAATATAGCTAGAAGTATGGTTACTGAATATGGTATGAGTGAACTTGGACCAATGCAGTACGAACAAAAATCTGAAGGTGTATTCTTAGGAAGAGATTATGGCAAACAAAAGAACTTCTCAGATCAAGTTGCACTTGAAATAGATAAAGCAACTAGAGATATTATTGAAAAGTGTTATGCTAAAGCTAAAAAGATTATTAATGAAAACAAAGATTTAGTTAATCTATTAAGTAAAGCATTAATTAAAAATGAAACTTTAACTAAAGAACAAATTGAACAAATAGTTTCAACTAATTCATTAGATTGCCTAAATATTCATGATAAAGAAGAAAAAGAATTAACTTTAACTGAACTTAAATTAAAAGCAAAAGAGCTTAAGATTAAAGGTTATTCAAAAATGAATAAAGAAGAATTAGAAGAAGCAATTAAAAATAATAAGTAAAGCCGAAATATCGGCTTTTTTTTATTGCTTTTTATATTTTAAAGTGATAAAGTATATATCAACCATTTTTAGGAGGTTGATTATGGTAACTGTTGATAAGTATGCTGATTATTGTGAAAAACTACAATCAAAATTAGATATTTTATTTCCTGTGGATGAAGAAAAAAATAAATATACTAATGAAGAAATTGAAATAGCAAAGATGGAAATTAATGGAACAGCTATAGATGTATTTTTTAACAGAACACATTTAAATATGCCTGATGAATTATTAGAAACATATGAGGTTTTTTATACTATATGTCAGCAAATAATTGAACTTAACCGTTTTATTGTGTTTGCATCTAAGTCAGTTGGTGAACCACGTAGAGCTCTTCCATATGATGATGCAAAAATACTTGAAATAATAAAAGAAAAAGAAAAAATGCTTTGCGAAAAATATAAATATCTACATAGCTTTGTTAATAATGTATTATCTGATATTTCAAGTAAACAAGTTACTAGAAGTTAGGATATATTAAAAAAGAAAAAAGTCATTTTTAATGACTTTTTTTAATTGAAAATATAAAGACAATTTTAAATATTTATGATAAAATAACTAGTAGTTGAAATAATCTATAAAGAGGTGGCAGTTAATGGCAAAAATAATATCATTAGTTAATCAAAAAGGTGGCGTTGGTAAAACTACTACATCTATTAATTTAGCTGCAGCTTTAGGTAAAGAAGGTAAAAAAACTTTATTAGTTGATTTAGATCCTCAAAGAAATGCAACAACAGGTTTAGGTTATTCTAATGGAGACTTTGAACATGATATTTATGAGGTAATTACTCATAAATGTGATATTAAAGATGCTGTAATTAAAACAAAGTTTGAAAACTTATCTTTACTACCATCAACTATTAATTTAGCTGGTATAGATGTTGAATTTGTAAAGATGATGCTTGGAGATGAAACATTTAGACAAAACGAGCAATTAAAGATGAGTTTAAATCAAATAAGAGATTACTTTGATTATATTATTATCGATTGCCAGCCTGCACTTGGAATAGCAACAATGAATGCTCTTGTTGCAAGTGATTCAGTAATTATTCCCGTACAGTGTGAGTATTATGCTCTTGATGGTGTTAGTTTAATACTAAATTCAATAATTATGGTTCAATCAAGTTTAAATCCTAAACTTAGAATTGAAGGAGTCCTTCTAACAATGCTTGATGGAAGAACAAATATTGGATTAAACGTAATAGAAGAAGTTAGAAGTTATTTTAAAGATAAAACATTTAATACAATAATACCAAGACTTGTAAGACTTGTTGAAGCTCCAAGTCATGGAAAACCAATTGATGTATATGCTCCGGATAGTAGAGCAACAATAGCATATGCTAATTTAGCAAAGGAAGTGATTGAAAGAGATGGAAACTAATAATAATAAAAGAAAAGCACTAGGTAAAGGATTAGAACAATTATTTTCAAATTCAGTTATAGATTTTGAAAAATTTGAAAATCAAATTGTAAATGATGCTAAAACTACAGGTGATGTTGTAGAAATAAATCTTGATGAAGTTAGACCAAATCCATATCAACCTAGAAAAGTATTTAATGAAGAATCATTAAATGAATTAGCAAAATCAATTTCAGAATACGGTGTTATACAACCAATTATTGTTAAAAAGTCAATTAAAGGTTATGAATTAGTTGCTGGTGAAAGAAGAACAAGAGCTGCTAAGATAGCTGGTCTTAAAACAATTCCTGCAATTATTAAAGAATTTGATGATAATGAAATGATGGAAATAGCTTTAATTGAAAATATTCAAAGAGAAAACTTAAATCCAATTGAAGAAGCATTATCATATGAAAATATCATTAGATTAAGAAACTTTACTCAAGAAGAAGTGGCTGAAAAATTTGGTAAAAGTCGTAGTTATATAACTAACATATTAGGTTTACTAAGACTTCCAAAATTTACAACTGAGTTAGTTTCTAAAGGTGAACTATCAATGGGTCACGCTAGAGTTTTAAGTAAACTTGATGACGATAATCTTATAGATTCTTTAGCCCAAAAGATAATAAAAGAAGGACTAAGTGTAAGGGAAACTGAAAACTTAGTTAAAGAAAAGGATTATACTAAAAAAGTAAAAATAGTTAGAAATAATCCACCAATGTTTAATATCTTTGAAAATGCTATGCGTGAAAAGATTGGTACTAAAGTAAAAATTAAAAGTAATAAAATTGAAATACCTTTTGATTCAGAAAAAGACTTAGAAAGAATTTTGGAAATCATTAATATTACTATAGACGGAGATTAGTATGAAAGATTTTATAGACGTATTAAAAGATAGTGTATTTATAAGATCAGTTTTTGTAATCGTAGTAGGCATCGTATTATATACTTTAATAAAAGTATTAATACGTTGTTTTATAAGAAGCGGTAAATCTACTTTTGAAAAAAAACGTCGTAATACTGTCGTAAAATTACTAGAAAATATTTTTAAATATATTATCTTCATAGTAGTTATATTATTTATTTTAGAAGCATATGGAGTTAATACTAAAAGTCTTATTGCAGGTATTGGGGTAGCTGGCGTAGTTATTGGACTTGCACTTCAAGACTTACTTAAAGATTTAATTAGTGGGCTTTCTATAATGCTTGATAATTATTTTGTTATTGGAGATATAGTAGAGTATGATGGCTTTACAGGTGAAGTAGTAGAATTTGGTTTAAAATCAACCAAAATAAGATCTATTAGTGGAGAAACTTTATCTGTTGCAAATAGAAATATCGATAAGATTAAAAATTTAAGTCAAAAATCTTCTAATATAATGATTAAAGTACCAACTGCTTATGAAGAAAAAGAAGAAAAAGTTAGAAAGGTACTTAATGAAGCAATTGCAGACATTATAAGTTCAACTGAAGCTGATGATTTATCTGAATATCTTGGTATTGAAGACTTTGATTCAAGCTCAGTAATGTACTTAGTTAAGATTCATTGCCCACAAGATAAAAGATGGGTAGTAAGAAGAGAAGCTTTAAACATTATTAAAAGATATTATGATAAGAATAATGTAAAAATACCTTATACACAAATTGAGGTGCATAATGCAAAATAATTATAAATTAAATGATAAAGTTATCATGAAAAAACCACATGCTTGTCAAAGTAATTTATGGGAAATAACTCGAGTTGGTGTTGACATAAAACTAAAATGTTTAAATTGTGGTCGTGAAATAATGCTTGATAGATTAGAGTTTGAAAAAAAATTAAAGAAAGTAGTGAGTGATAATGCTTAAATATAAGAATAAATTTCATGAGAAGATGACACTTCATCCTATCATGACTTTATTAATTTTATGTGGAATAACAATTCTATTAAGTGGAGTGTTATCATTTATTGGTGCACAAGTTACTTATAATAAAGTAGATCCTAACTTACTTGAATATTCCCCTACAACTGTTCAAATAAACTCACTATTTAGTTTAAGTGGATTAAAATATATTTTTACTAATACAGTACTTAACTTTGTTTCTTTCACACCACTTAGTAGTTTAATTATTATACTAATAGGTTTTGGTGTGATGGAAAAAAGTGGTTTTTTAAGAACTGCTATTACACTACTTACAAAAAAAGCTAAAAAGAAGACTGTAACATTTGTATTAGTCTTATTATGTGTTTTATTTAGTTTAGTTGGAGATTTACCATATGTAGTAATGATTCCTCTTGCTGGAGTTTTATTTATGTACGGTAAAAGAAATCCTGCCATAGGTATAGTTGCAGCCTTTGCTGGACTAACATGTGGAACAGGATTAAGTGTATTTTTAACAAGTATTGATAGTACATTATTAGCACAAACAAAATTAGGAGCAATGATGCTTGATTCAAATTATTCTATACCAACATTTGCTTTTATATTTATTATGTCTGTTGCTATTATCCTTGTATCTTTACTTATAACACAAATTACAGAAAATCATACAGCTAAAAAATTGGCAAAATATGAATTTGATGCTGAAGAAGATGAACCAGAATATAAAGTTGGAAAACTAGAGAAAAAAGGTTTAATTTTTGCTTTAGTTGCTGGTTCTATATACATGTTAATATTTATTTATAATATAATACCTGGACTACCATTTTCTGGAAATTTACTAGATTATAGTCAGTCATTTTATATTGATAAGTTATTTAGTTATAATTCATTTTTTAGTAATGGATTTGTCTTTATTATAACAATTTTATTTGTTATACTAGGTTTCTTCTATGGAATTGGTGCTAAGACAATTAAAAACAATAAAGATTTTAGTGATGCTTTAGGACATTCTTTAGATGGAACTGGTAAGACATTAGTGCTTATTTTCTTTGCTGCAACATTTATTAGTATATTTAAACAAACAAATATTGGAGTTTATATTGTTGGATGTTTTGCTAACTTTATAAATGGTGGTAACTTCTCAGGATTTATTTTAATAGTTCTACTATTTATTCTAAGTGCAATAGGAACATTATTTTTACCATCATCAATTAGTAAGTGGGCAATTTTTGGTGGAGTAGTCGTTCCTCTTTGTATGAACGCTGGAATATCTCCAGAATTTTCTCAAGTTATATATCGATTTGGTGAATGTGCAACATTAGGATTAACACCTTTATTTGCATATTATGTAATTTATTTAGCATATCTTGAGAAATATAACCAAAAAAGTAGACCAGTAAGTTTATTTACAACATTAAAGTATCAAGTACCATATAGTTTATTAACAGCGTTAGTTTTACTAATAATAATTATTGTATGGTATGTAATTGGAGTTCCAATAGGTATTGGAGGATATCCGGTTATTTAATATAAAGGAGGTTTTATTATGTCACTTAAAGCTGGCATTGTTGGTTTGCCTAATGTTGGGAAATCAACACTGTTTAATGCAATTACAAAAAAGAATATCTTAGCTGCTAATTATCCCTTTGCAACAATTGATCCAAATGTAGGCATTGTAACAGTACCTGATTCTAGATTAGAGTTTTTAGAAAATTTGTATATACCAAAAAGTGTTGTTCCAACAACATTTGAATTTACAGATATAGCAGGATTAGTAAAAGGGGCATCTTCTGGTGAAGGACTTGGTAATAAGTTTTTATCTCATATAAGAGAAGTAGATGCTATAGTTGAAGTAGTTAGATGTTTTGACGATGAGAATATAACTCATGTTGAAGGTAAAACTGATCCAATAAGGGATATAGAAATTATTAATGTTGAACTAATATTATCTGACTTAGAAATAATAGAATCTAGAATTGAAAAGATTGCTAAAAAAGCGGAAACAACAAAAGATAAAGATGCATTATTTGAAGTTGAAACATTAAATAAAGCTAAAGAATCACTTTTAAATAATATACCTCTTCGAAGAATTGATTTCGATGAAGAACAGTTATTAATTTTGAAACCATTTAATTTTATAACTTTAAAACCACTTATTTACGCAGCTAATGTTGATGAGGAAACAGCCGTTACCGGTAATAATGATTATACAAAACAAGTTAATGAATATGCCTCAAAAGAAAATTCTGGAGTTATAGTAATGTGCGCTAAAATGGAAAGTGAACTTGCTGAACTCCCAGATGAGGATAAAAAAATATTTCTTGAAGAAATGGGTATTAAAAATAGTGGTTTAGATAAACTTATTTTTGCAACATACAATTTACTTGGACTTGCAACATATTTCACTGCAGGAACTGATGAAGTAAGAGCATGGACTTTTAGAAAAGGTATGAATGCAAAAAAATGTGCTGGGATAATCCACACTGATTTTGAAAAAGGATTTATTAAAGCTGAAGTAATGAGTTTTACCGATCTCGAAGAATTAGGAGATGAGAAAAAGGTTAAAGAAGCAGGTAAATTAAGGCTTGAAGGAAAAGATTATATAATGCAAGATGGAGATATCTGTTACTTCAGATTTAACGTATAAAAATTAATAAAAAAATAAGGACTCATGATTGAATAAATCATGAGTTTTTGATATTATTATGTATATTGTAGTAGGAGTTGAACTCATGAAAAAAGCGTTAATTTTTATAGGTAAAATATTTTCATTTATTGGTGTGACACTATTAGGTTTAGTAGTAGCTTTATTAGTATTAATATTTTTATTTTCACATGGTCCATCAATGAAAGCTAGAGATATGTTTGTTACGACTATTCTTGAAACAGGACAAGTTAAATTTTTAGCTAAAATATTTTTAAGCGATAAAACAGTTCAAGAAATTGTTAAAAATAATTCTCTAAAAGATATGGACGCTGAAGTTGATACAAGTTTAATTACTGTTGATAACGATAAAACAAATGAGCCAATAGTAATAGAGGAAGTAAATGGAGGGTCATTTAGAGGAAAAATGATGATTATATCTGATCCATCTAAGGTATACTTAGCAACTACTTATCCTTGGAGCGAATATGGTCAAGAACTTGATAAACTTGTAAAAAATAGTGGAGCTATTGGTGGAGTAAATGGCGGTTTGTATGTATCAACAGCTAATAAAGGAGGATATCCTATTGGTGTTGTTGTAAGTAAAGGTCAAATTCAGTACAACAGTACTGGTGGATATAATGGTCTTTATTTAATTGGACTTGATAATAATAATTTACTTCGAATTATTGAAATTACAGGAAAGAGTAAAATGGAAGTTGAAAATCTTGTTTCAACTGAAGGTATAAGAGATGCAGTAACATTCCAAGATGAATATTCTGATAAGAATAATCATTTTGTTAAATTAATAATTAATGGTGAAAAAAGAGAATTAAATGGTTTAGGAAGTGGAAAAAATCCACGTACAGCAATTGGTCAAAGAAAAGATGGAACAATTCTTCTTTTAGTAACTGACGGAAGAGGAGATGGAGCTCACTTAGGAGCATCTGCATCAGATTTGATTAAAGTTATGTCAGATTATGGGGCTGTAAATGCTGCAAACTTAGATGGTGGATCTTCAACTTCAATGTACTATAATGGTGAATATTTAAAAACTAGTGTAACAATGTATTATGCTAACTCTTCATGGAAAATCCCAACAGCGTTTGTAGTTAGAGGTGATAACTAATGAGTAAAAAAAATAAAAAGAACATGAGTTTATATAAAAGAAGTTTATTAATTTACTCAGCAGTTATCTTACTACTTATCATAGTATTTGCTTTTTATGTAATTATTGCACTAAAGAACTACGAAAAATACGAAGTTGGTAATTTCATTAAAGATAGTGTTGCGGGTTTATCAAATAAAGATTTAATTGATATAGTTGATCAAGATAAACTTGAAGTTAGTAAATATGATAAAGCATCAAACAAGAAAGAAGCTATTAAATCAATTGATAAAGCTTTAGAAGATAAAGATAAAATAACATATGAATTAAATAGTGAATCAAAAGATGTAAAAAAACCTATCTATGATGTTTATTATGATAAAAAACCAATATTAACTATTAAACTTGCTAATAAAGGTGATATTACTAAGATTAAGATTTTAAATTATACTAAGTGGGAAGTTGTTGATATTAAATCTTATATTGAAAAAGGTTTATATAGCGTTAAAGCTCAGTTACCAGATGATTATAAATTATATATCAATGGTAAAGAAGTAACTGAAAAAAATGATTATGAAGGTGGAATAACTTCACTTCTTGCTACATATACGGATGTTAAAAAACAAGTTACTTATGAAGTAAATGGTTTAATAGAAAAACCTAAAGTAGAAGTAAAAAATTCATCTGGTGAAAAGGTAAAAACAATAACAAAAGATGGCATTATAATGGTTAACGAACCATATTTTAAAACTGATAATAATGATGAAGCACAACAAAAATTGATTACTCCAATTAATGTGCTTGAGATTGCAGAAAAATATAGCTTATTTTTAACAGCAGATCTACAAGGATATTATTATGGATTTAATACTCTAAGTCAGTATTTAATTGAAGGAACTGAAATGTATAAAATTGCATATGATTGGGCACATGGAATTGATATAACATTCACTTCAAGACATAGATTAAAAAATCCTACATTTACTGATGAAAAATTAAGTAATTTTGTAATATATTCTGATAAAGCATTTTCTGTTGACGTTTCATTAAAGAAAAATATGATAGTTAATAATGAAGACAGGGTAATGGAAATGAATGATAGAATGTACTTTGTATATTATAATGGCGCATGGAAACTTCTAAGTATGGAAGCTGTTTAGGGGGATTGTTATGAAAAACAGGGATATAATTGTTGTAATTCCAACACTTAATCCTAATAAAAAAGTAATGGATGAGTTTATTAATAAATTAAAGAAATTATTTTCCAATATTTTAATTGTAGATGATGGATGTAATACTAAATCAAGAGAATACTTAAAATCACTGGAAAGTAATAATATTAAAGTAATAACTCATTATAAGAATTATGGCAAAGGAAGAGCTTTAAAATTTGCACTTAATCACATTTTAAATGAATATAAAGGAATAAAAGCAATTGTAACAGCTGATTGTGATGGTCAGCATAGTCCTGAAGATATCCTAAAGGTAGGTAAAAAGACAATTGATAATCCAAATGCTTATGTTCTTGGATGCCGTAATTTTAAAAAAGATAATGTTCCTTTTAAGAGTAGATATGGAAACATAATAACAAGAAATATTTTTAAAATATTTATTGGTATTAAAATAACAGATACACAAACAGGCTTAAGAGGAATGAGTCCTAAAGTTGCTGAAATGTTTTTAGATACTTTAGGAGAAAGATTTGAATATGAAACTAACACTTTAATTGAGTGCAAAGAAAAAGATATTCCGATTGTTGAAGAAACAATTGATACTATATATATAAATGATAATTCAGAAAGTCATTTTAATCCTATAAAGGATTCAATAAGAATATATAAATTATTTGTTAAATATATCTTTTCTGCTATAAGTTCATTTGCACTTGATATAGTGCTATTTGCAATATTTATGAAAGTATTACCAAGTAGTACTGGTAATAAGATTATATATTCTACAATATTTGCAAGAATTATATCTAGTTTATATAATTATCTTGTTAACTCAAGACTTGTGTTTAAGAAAAGTAAAAGAAGTTCTATAATTAAGTATTTTATACTAGTTATAATTCAAATGTTTGCATCTGGATTTATTGTAGATTTATTATCTAAAAATGTCTTTACATTTAACCCAACACTAATTAAAGTTATAGTGGATTCGGTAATATTTGTAGTGAATTTCTTCATTCAAAGAGAATGGGTGTTTAAAAATAACAAATAAAAAAGGCTTTATATAAGCCTTTTTTTATTTGATTTATTTAAGTTCTGCTCTTTTAATAATGACAATTAATATCATACCAACAATAACAACTAAACCAGAAACAATTATTACTAAATCTTTATATTTATTATATAAATCATCAAGAGATTCTTTAATTTGTTTAGTATCTTCAATAATAGTATTTAAGTCAGTATTGTCTTCAACAACTGTTTCTTCACTAATATTTTCAAATAGATCATTTTTATTTATGTCAGGACCAACATCGGATTTATAAAGTCCCCAGTATGCTGGATTATATTTAGTTATTTGTTTAGAACTTGTATATTCGTTATTGTTTCCATTTAACCATTTAGTAAACCAAGTATATTGCTGAGATAAATGTTTAGAATAACCTTCTTTAGATACTTGATAAGCTGTTTTATTTCCGTATTTTTCAAGCGGTATATCATAGTCAAGTTCAGTTTTGTTTTCTAAATCATACAAATGAATATAAAATTTAGGAACACTATATGCATTTAAACTTACTTGAGTGTAACTTTGATCTGCGGCTTTTGCAATTGAATCTTTTAATGTTGTTATATTTAGTATATGTTGACCATGACCATACTCACCATTTTCATCATGACCTAATATAACCTTCGGTTTGTAAAATCTTATTTGTTCTACATTAAACTTAATAATATCATCATCAGTAAATCCAGATGCATTCATTTGACTTCTTGCAACGTTAATGCTTTCTGAATATGCATCAGGAATAAGACCAAATGTTGGATAATCAGTTACACCTAATGTCCACAAACCATCAAGTTGTTCATGAAGTCTATTAGGAGCATAATATGAACCAACATCATGTCTTGCTAAGTAAACAACATGAACTTTTTTGCCTTTATTTATATAAGTTGGCATTACACCAGCAAAAAATAATTGTTCATCATCAGCATGCGTAGAAAAAATCATAAGGTCTGTAGTATCTTCTTTAACCCATTTTTGTACATGACTTGGAGTTTCACCTTCGGTAAATACATCAATTTCATTAATGTTAACGTCAGTATCATATGAAAGAGTTACTTCATTTGAAGAGGTGTTTAAATTAACATATTCATGTAAAAATCCGTTTGCGCCCAAAATTACTTCTTCATTATTATTTGAAATTAATTTTCCTCTTTGACTAGATATCTCGTATACAATATAAAGTTGTTTAATGTTATTACTTTCACTATGTATTAGTATTTTAGATCCAGAACTAAGCTTATATGATGTTTTAATATTATCATCATTAATTCTAGCAATTACAGTACCATTTTCCGAATACATCAATTGTTTTGATATATCAGTAGCTTCATCAGCGTAAACAATCATTGGTAAAATAAATAAAACTAGTATAGTAAAAATAAACTTTTTCATACGTACAACTCCTTATTATTCACTTGTATAATTATAGCAAAATATCGAAAAAATATAAATAATTTTATTTACTATGAATAAAATATTTGGTATACTACTAACCGAGTAAGAAATTACTCCTTGCTTCTTTAAAAAAAGAAGCCGAATAGACCATAAGGAGGTGTAAGCTATGAGTAAATATGAAATCATGTTTATTGTTAAAGCAACACAGGATTCATCTGAAGTGTCTAAAACTGCTGATGCTATGAAAACTATTATCACTGATAATAAATCTAAAGTAGCAGATTTTAAAGAACTTGGTGAAAAGAAACTAGCTTATCCAATTAAAAAAGAAATTAATGGATATTACTATGTAATGACTGTTGAAGCAACACATGAAGCTGTATCTGAATTCAATCGTAAAGCTCAATTAGACGAGAGAGTTTTAAGACATTTAATCATTAAATTAGATGAGGAGTAAGATATATGAATAAAGTAATTTTAATCGGAAGATTATCTCAAGATCCAGAAATGAGAACTACACCAAATGGTGTTGCAACAACTTCATTTAGCGTTGCTGTATCAAGAAATTATACAAATCAAAATGGCGAAAGGGACACAGACTTTTTTAGATGCGTAGCTTGGAGAAATCAAGCTGAAAATATTGCTAAATATTGTCAAAAAGGTTCACAAGTTGCTGTTGAAGGAAGACTTCAAAATCGTTCATATGATGCACAAGATGGTACTAAACGTTATGTTACAGAAGTAATAGCAGATAATGTTACATTCCTAGGATCAAGAAGTGATGCACAAAGAAATAATTCTAGTGCTCCACAAGAAATGGCAAATGATGTTGAAGTAAATGAAGCATCAGAGGACCCATTTAAAGATTTTGGTGAAGAAGTCACTTTAAGTGATGACGATTTACCATTTTAATTAAGGAGGAATAAACATGGCTGAATTTTATCGTAAGAAAAAGAAAATATGCCAAATGTGTGCTGGTAAAGATGTTGATTATAAAGATGTTCAAATCATAAGCAAATATATTACTGAAAAAGGTAAAATAATGCCTCGTCGTATGACAGGTGCTTGTGCTAAACATCAAAGACATATTGCTCAACAAATTAAATATGCACGTTTCATGGCATTAATACCATATGTTAAATAATTTTTTAAAAGATTAACTACTCATTAGAGTAGTTTTTTTATATATAATTATGATATAATAATTATTACAAATTGGGGAGGTATTTTTGTGAAAGTAATATTACTTCAAGATGTAAAAAAACAAGGAAAAAAAGATGACATAATTAATGTTTCAGACGGATATGCACATAATTTTTTAATTAAAAATGGACTTGCAGTTCCATATACAGAAACAAGTAAGAATGTTTTAGATAAACAAATTCAAAAAAGAAATGATGATGAAGAAAAACTTGTTGAAAGTTTAAATGAAATCAAAAAGAAATTAGAGAATAAAAATATTGAATTTAAAGTAAAAACTGGTAAAGAAGATCAAGTTTTTGGAACTATTTCAACTAAACAAATATCTGATAAATTAAAAGAACTTGGTTTTGATATAGATAAAAAGAAAATATCTTCATCTACTAATTTAGATGTACTAGGTACTCATTTAGTAGATATAACTCTTCATAAAAGAGTAAAATTTCAAATTAATGTAATTCTTAAGAAGTAGGAGGTCATCATTATGGCACAAAGAAAGCTACCTCAAAATTTAGATGCTGAAATGAGTGTACTAGGTATATGTTTTTTAAATGAGTATGCCTTAGATAAAATCTGTGAAGATTTACTTCCAGAGATGTTTTTTGATGAGAAAAATAGAACAATATATGAAACTATATGTGACCTACATAAAGCTAAGGTTGCAATAGACATAACAACTGTTACCGATGATTTAGAAAAGAAAAAAAAATTAAATCAATCAGGTGGAGTTGATTATATTAGTGATGTAATTGATTCTGTTGCTGTTGCTTCTAATTTAGAGTACTACATGCAAATAGTTAAAGATAACTATGTTAGACGTAACTTAATTGATGCGGCAACAAATATTGCAACAAATGCATATGATGATGAAAATGTAACTGATCTACTTGATAATGCTGAAAGAGATATTTTAAACGTTGTTAAGGCAAGACAAAGTAGTGTCTTTGTTCCAATTAGAGAAGTATTAAGAAATGCACAAGCAAATTTAGAACTTCTTGCACAAAACAAAAGAACTGTAACAGGACTTGAAACAGGCTTTTATGATTTAGATAGACATACTGCTGGACTTCATGGTGGTGAAATGATTATTTTAGCTGCTCGTCCTGGTATGGGTAAAACTTCTCTTGCGTTAAATATTGCTACTAATGCAGCTATGACAACTGATAAAGCTGTTGCAATATTCAACTTAGAGATGTCTGCAGAAATGCTTGTTAACAGGATGATTTCTGCTGTAGGTCAAATAGATTCTTATAAACTTACAACTGGTCAACTTCAAACAAATGACTGGAAAAGGTATAATGAAGCAATGTCTCAACTTGCTGACACAAATATATATATTGAAGATAATGCAGGTATTACTGCATCAGAAATTAGAGCTAAATGTAGACGTTTAGCAAACTCTGAAAAAGGATTGGGTTTAGTTGTAATCGACTACTTACAGCTTGTTACATCAGGTTCTAGAAGAAGTGAATCAAGACAAGTAGAGGTATCCGAAATATCTCGTTCACTTAAAACAATGGCATTAGAATTAGATGTTCCAGTAATTGCTCTTGCTCAGCTTTCTCGTAATGCAGAAAAAAGAGAAAATTCTCAACCTATGCTAGCAGACTTACGTGAATCCGGATCTCTAGAACAAGATGCCGATATGGTTTTATTCATTAATAGAAAAGATTATTATGATGTTAATAAAGATATTAAACAAACTATAGTACCAGTTGATTTAATAATTGCAAAGCACAGAAAAGGTGCAACAGGTAAAATAGATTTACTATTTGAACTTAACATGAGCAATTTTAGAAATGTTGTTCATACAAATAATGAAGAGTAATAAGGTGGAATAGAATTTATGAAAGGTAAAATAATCTCATTTCTTATTGTTGCAATTATATCTGTAGGTTTATTTTTATCATATTTTATTGATAAAAACTATAATAAAGCCAATAAGGTATATAAAATATATTTAAATGGTACAAAAATAGGTTTATTAAAAGATGATAACGAACTATATGATTTAATTAATGAAAAACAATTAGAAATAAAAGAAAAATATAATGTTGATAAGGTATATCCACCTAATGGATTTAATATTATAAAATCATATACATATGATGATAAAGTTAATGATGTTGATGAAATATACAAACAAATCGAGGATGTTGATAACTTTACAATTAAAGGATACACAATAACATTTCATAAAAAAGGTGAAGAAACACAAAGTCAAGGTAATGATGTTGGTGATGATTTAAATGAAGTTGTATATGATTCATCGGAAGATATTGTTGTTAATGTATTAGATAAAGATGTATTTGAAGAAGCACTTCTTAACTTCGTATATTCATTTGTTGGAGAAGAAAACTACAAAAATTATATTAATAATACACAAAGCGAAATTAAAGATGTTGGTAAAATTATTCAAAATCTATATTTTAAAGAACAAATAACAATTAAAGAAAATTTAATCAGTGTAAAAGAAAAAATATATACTGATCCAAAAGAATTAAGTCAATATTTATTATTTGGTAGTGATAAATCAGAAGAACCATATGTTGTAAAACAAGGTGATACAATCGCATCAGTATCAGATAAACATAAACTTAATACACAAGAGTTTTTAATTGCAAATCCAAAATATCGAAATGAGGATAGCTTACTTACAATAGGTGATAGTGTATCTATAGCACTTATTAAACCTGTAATTTCAATAGTAGCAGAAATGTATTCTGTAGAAGACGTAGAACAATATTTTGAAAAACAAGTTGTATATGATGATTCAAAACCATCATCATATTCTAAAGTTACTCAATCAGGAATAAATGGTATAACAAGACTTACTCAAACATATCAAGCAGTAAACGGAGAGGAAGGTCAAGGTACCGTTATTAACAAGGAAATTATAAGAGAAAAAGTTAATCAGATTACAACAAAAGGTAAAAAACCAGAATATATTTATGGAAACTTTGTTGATACAGGTGGAACATGGGCTTGGCCAACAAATAGTGGTTATAAGATCACAAGTTATTTTGCATGGCGTTGGGGAAAAATGCATGAAGGAATAGATATTGCATACTTACCTAAAAATTCTCCAATATATGCTGCTGGACCTGGAGTTGTAACTGCAGCTCAAACAGGAACAGGAAGCTTCTGGTCAGCTGGTAAATACGTTATTATTAAACATGACAATAATATATATACTTTATATGCCCACTTAAATGCTATTAGTGTATATCCAGGTCAAACAGTCACAAAAGGAACTGTTATAGGTGGTATGGGAGAAACTGGTTTTGCAACTGGTGTCCATCTTCACTTCTCAGTTTTCTATGGTGAACCATATCACGGTGGAAGAGTGTTTAACCCACTTAGTTTATATCGATAATGAAAACATGTGTCTTATCAAGTGGATCTAAAGGTAACATTACTTATGTTGAAACTTCAACAAATAAGTATTTCCTTGATTTAGGTCGTAATAAAAAATATGTTCTAGAAAAATTAAATGAAATTGGAGTTAAACCTACTGAAATAAATTATATATTAATTAGTCATAGCCATGATGATCATATATCTGGCCTTGAAACATTCATTAAAAGTTATCACACACCAGTTCTAGTAACAACTGATATGTTAAAAAACATTCCGTTTTTAAAATCATATGAAAACCTTATTATCTATAATGAAGATAATATAAACATTGGTGAAGATTTGATTGAAACAATCAAATCTTCACATGATTCTAATGATGCTAGAAATTTTATAATATATGATGGAAAAAAGTCATTATGTTATATAACTGATACTGGATATATTAATCAAAAATATTTTAAAAAATTAAGTAACCATGATATATATTTGTTTGAAAGTAATCATGATGTTGAAATGTTAACAAATGGACCATATCCATCATGGTTAAAAGCAAGAGTTTTAAGTGATAAAGGCCACTTATCAAATATAGCTGCAGGAGTTTATTTATCAAAATTTATAGGAGACAAAACTAAACGTATTATATTAATACATTTAAGTGAAACTAATAATAGACCTGAACTTGCTTACAATACAACATTGGAAACTTTTGCTGAATATGAAGTTAAATTTAAAAATGTTATTTGTGCATCACAAAATGAAATAAGTGAAGTGATTGAAATATGATAGAAGTAATATGTTTTGGAAAAATAAAAGAACAATATTTAAAAGATATGATTGAAGATTATAAAAAGAGAATATCTAAATATTTAAAATTTCAAATAACAGAGCTACCAGATAATGACAATATTAAAATAGAAGAAGAACTATTAAAAAAACACATAGATAATAAAAGTTATAAAATACTTTTAGATATAAAAGGAAATAAATTAGATAGTATTGGTTTATCAAGTATGATTAGTAAAAGCTTTATTAGTTATCCAAAAATAACATTTATAATTGGTGGTTCAAACGGGGTTACAGATGAAGTTAAAAATATGGCTGATTATAGATTATCTTTTTCTGATATGACATTTCCTCATGGTTTATTTAGGGGTATTCTTCTTGAACAAATATATCGAAGTTTAAAGATTAATAATAATGAATCATATCATAAATAAGATAAAATATTTGACAATATTAAACATTTGTAATATTTTATAGGTAGATATATTTTATATCTACCGCAAATAAATCACTGATTTAGAGTAGTAATTACTAATTTGGTATTTTTAGAGAGAAATACATTTAGGTGAAAGTATTTTAAATATTAAAGTAATGAATGGACTAATGAGAGCTTTTCAGAAAATATAGTATGAAAAGACGGTTTTCTACCGTTATAAAGAACGTATATGATAGTATATGAAATTTGGTGGCATTAAAAATAAGTGTGTAAACTTATCCGAGTTTTATGGATAAGTTTTTTTATTTTAATATAAAAATATACTATACTAGAAGTGATGGAGTATATATATCTAAAAAATTAATTAATGTTAATGAAAGGAAAGTATTTATGGAGGAAAAGAAGAAAACATTAACTGGGCTTCAACCTACAGGTGTTATTCACCTAGGAAATTATATTGGAGCAATAAAACAGATGGTTGAGTATCAAGACAAGTATGATTCATATATATTTGTTGCTGACTTACACTCAATAACTGTCCCTCAAGACAAAGATACACTATCAAAAAAATGTCGTGATTTGATAGCTCTTTATCTTGCATGTGGTATAGATCCAAATAAAAATACTATTTTTATTCAATCAGAAAATCTATACCATGCAAATCTTGCTTGGATGCTTGAGTGTAATACATACTTTGGGGAATTATCAAGAATGCATCAATTTAAAGAAAAAAGCAAAAAGAATGAAAATTTTACAGTTGGTTTATTAACATATCCTGTTTTAATGGCTGCTGATATTCTTTTATATGACACAGATTATGTACCAGTTGGTATTGACCAAAAACAACATGTAGAAATTGCAAGAGACATTGCAATAAGATTTAATAATAAGTTTGGTCAAACATTTACTGTGCCAGAACCAATTATTAAAGAATCTGGTACCAAGATTACTGACTTAGTAGATCCAACTAAAAAAATGAGTAAATCAAGTGATAATCCTAAAGGTGTTATTACACTGCTAGATGACTTAGATGTCGCTAGAAAGAAAATTATGGGTGCAACAACAGATAGTGAAACTGTAGTTAGATTTGATCCAGAAAATAAACCTGGTATATCAAATTTAATAAATATATATGTTTCATTAACTGGTAAAACCATTAAAGAAACCGAGGAAGAATTTGAAGGATGCAACTATGGAACATTTAAAACAAAGGTTGCTGATGTTGTTGTAGAACTACTAAAAAATATTCAAGAAAAATATAATCAAATCGTTTCTTCAAGTGAACTTGACAAAATTCTTGATGAAGGAAGAAATAAAACTACAGAAATTGCCAAAGCTAAATTTGAAAAAGTAAAGGAAAAAATGGGCTTTAAAAGAAATTAGTCGGAGGTGATTTAACATGATATTAGAAGAATTTGATGAATCAAAAACAGCTATTTTTAACCCTAGCACTGTTAGAAAGATAAATAATGAAATGCCAAAAATAGCTGTATCTTGTTTTAGTTCTGAACTGTTAAATAGATTAGTTGAAATATTTCATGGAGTAGAAATTGATAAAACACGTAATGCAAATGGATATTTTCCTATATATAAAATAAATTATAAAGGAACAGATATTGCATTATTTACTTCGTGTGTTACAGCGCCTGCTGTAGTAGCTGAATATGAAGAAGTATATGCCTTAGGTGTTGAAAAAATAATTGTTTTTGGAACTTGTGGAGTTCTTGACAGAACGATTGATGATTTAGCTATAATTATTCCAACATCTGCTATTAGAGATGAGGGAACTAGTTATCACTACTGTTCATCATCTGATGAGATTTCCACAAATCCAAGATATGTAGATGAATTTATTGAGTTATTAAAAGAGCATAACTATAGCTACACACTTGGAAAAACATGGACAATTGATGCCATATATAGGGAAACTAGAAAGAAAATTGAAAGAAGAAAAGAACAAGGCTGCATCTGCGTTGAAATGGAATCATCAGCCATATTTGCGCTTGCAAATTTTAGGGGAAAAGAGGCCTTTCAGTTTTTCTATGCTGCTGATAATCTTGATGGTGCAGAGTGGGATTCAAGAAGTTTGCTTAAAAATGATATTATAAATGAAACAGAAAAAATTGGTTTATTAGCCATTAACTTTGCTGACAAGATAAGTAAATTACAAAAATCTAGAAGATAAGAAAAGATGGTGATATCATGATTCTTAATGATGATTGGTTAAACATAATTAAATCTAATGCTAAAATATATGATCACTTTGAACATGTTATTAAAAAAATAGATAATGAATACAAAAAAGAATGTATTTATCCTAAAAAAGAAGCCATATTTAAAGCATTTAATCTTACAAGGTTTGATAAACTTAAAGTTGTATTGATAGGGCAAGACCCTTATCATGGTGAAAACGAAGCTAATGGACTTGCTTTCTCGTTAAATAGAAACGTTAAAATTACACCATCACTTAGAAATATATTTAAAGAATTAGAAGATGATGTTGGAATTAAAAGAACAAATACAGATTTATCAGGATGGGCAAAGCAAGGAATATTATTATTAAATAATATTTTAACAGTAGAAAAAGATAAACCATTATCTCATAAAAATATAGGTTGGCAAGCTATCACTGATTATTATATTAAGTATATTAGTGATAAGAAAGATAACATTGTATTTATTTTATGGGGAAATGAATCTCAAAAAAAGTTATCATTAATTGATGAAAAGAAACACTACGTAATAAAATCTGCACACCCATCTCCGCTTTCAGCATCAAGAGGTTTCTTTGGTAGTAAGCCATTTTCTAAAACAAATAAATATCTTAAAAAAAATAACCAATCAGTGATTGATTGGTCATTATAACTCTTCGTTTAATTTACTAATTGTATCATTAGTTTGATACAATTTTTTAATTTTAATTTTACTTAATTTTGCAACTAAACTAGTTGGAAATTTAACATAATTGACTGATAATTCGGTCATATATTTATTAAAGTAAGTTTTATAAGCATCTAATTTCTCATCTATTTCGTTTAATTCTTTTATTTGTGATTTAATATTTTTATTTGTTGATAATTTTGTATAATCACTTATTAAATTTTTAACAGTGTTTGTATATTCAGACAACTTTTCATCTTTTTCTTCATTTGATAAATCTTGATCTTTTACTTTATTAACATCAACTAAATAGTCTTTCTTTGCATGAAGTGTTTTTTTAATTGATGTATTTAATTTGATAAGTAGTTTTTGCTTATTATCAAGACATTTTTTAATCAAATCATCTGAATACTTCGTTTTACTAAACAAGTAGTTAATCTTATTATATAAAACAAAGAAAATTAAACTAAGAACGCCGAGTAAAACAATAATTAATAAAAGTATAATTAATTTCATATATCTTCACCATAAAGATATTATAGCAACTTTTCATCCATTTTAGTAGTAAAAATTTTTATAAAGTTTTAATTTTTTAAATAAGGATTAACATAATTTATTTTTTCTTCAAATTCAACATAGTTTAAATATATCATTCTAATAAGGTACCATGCACCAGTATTGACATCTCTAATAATTAAGTGATCTCTTCCTGCTTGCTCTATAACTCCGTCATATATTTTATTTTGCCATGCTGATGAATCTGGATATGATACATACGCTTTTACCTTTTTACTCTTATTTAATCTGAGAATATTTTCAATTAAACTTTGTTCCATTGGTAGAGATTCTTCAGCCGAAATATTTCCAGGTGGTGTTACCATACCTTGATTAATATTACTTGGAAACGAAGGGTTTTGATAGAAACTTCCGTTCATTATATTTTCACCTCTATTAAATATATGTTTCTATATAATAAAAATTGATTAAATGACAAAAATTAAGTATACTTATGTATAGTAGGTGAGAAGCTAAATGAAAACTAAAAAAAGTAAAAGACAAAGTTTAATTATAGAACTATCACTATTAATTTTAGGTGTATTTATAGTTTCAGTTACATATAACACACTAATAATACCTAATGATATAGTTGTAGGTGGTACAACAGGTATTGGTATTATATTTAACAAGTTGTTTGGTTGGAATATTAAATTATTTGTTTTAATATCTGGAATAATACTTTTATTTATTAGTTTTATTTTCTTAGGTTATAAAAAAACAGGAAGAACTATTATAGGTACGCTTTTATATCCTTTAATGCTAGCTATTACATTGCCTCTTTCTGAATATTTAGCTCCTTATTTAAAATTTGATGATTTTATTGTAATCATCATATTAAGTGGTACATTTTTAGGTTTAGGATTTGGACTTATATATAAAGCTAGATTTACCACTGGTGGTATAGATGTTGTAATGCAACTTATCAACAAATATCTTAAAGTACCAGAAGGAAAAGCATCCAAGATTGCTAATATGGCAGTTGTTCTTGTAGCTCTTCCAGTTAACGGTATTAAGTCAGTTGTATATTCTGCGATTACTCTTATTTATGAAGAAATTGTAACTAATAAAATTACAATAGGAATATCAGATAGTAAAGTGTTCTTTGTATATACAAGAAGAATAGACGATATTCGCGATGCCCTTGTTAGAAACGGTAAAGTAGGGTTTACTATTATTCCAACAGTAGGAGGTTATTCACACTATAAAGGTGAAATGCTTATGTGTGTAATATCAACAAGTAATTATTATGCATTTAAACAAATTGTTCTTGATATAGACCCTAATGCATTCTTTGTTATTAATGATGTTTATGAAGTAAATGGAGGATACAAAAGACAACATTTACCATTTTTATAGTAAAAAAATAATGATATAATTGAAAAGTAGTGGTGATATAAAATGAAGTTGATAGAACTTAAGAATATATATAAAACATATCCAAATGGAGTAACTGCTTTGGCAGATGTTAATCTTGAAATAGCTAAAGGAGAGTTTGTATTTATAATTGGACCAACAGGATGTGGAAAATCAACATTAATGAAACTTCTTTATCGTGAAGAAAAACCAACTAAAGGAAACGTATTAGTTGGAGGTATAAAAGTTGAAAGGTTAAGAAATAGGAAAGTATATAAGTTAAGAAAAAAAATAGGAGTAATATTTCAAAATTATCGCCTACTTCCTAAAAAGACCGTTTATGAAAATGTTGCATTCCCACTTAGTTCAAATGGTATAAAAGATAGTGAAATAAGACCCAAAGTCTTAAAAGCATTAGATCGTGTTGGTTTAAAAGAAAAAATTAAATCTTTTCCAGATGAACTTTCTGGTGGTGAACAACAAAGAGTATGTATAGCAAGAGCAATTGTCAATGAACCTAAATTACTTTTATGTGATGAACCAACAGGAAACCTTGATCCTAAAGTATCAAAAGAAATTATGGATTTAATTGAATCAATTAATAAGAAGTTAGGTACTACAATTATAATGGTTACTCATGATGCTCAAATTGTTAATCGTATGAAAAAAAGAGTTATTTCAATAGATAATGGTGTTATTACAAAAGACATATTGAAAGGAAAGTATAAAGAAAATGAGAGCAATTAGAGTATTTTTAAGAAGCTTCAATGAAGCCTTTAAAAGTGTATTTAGAAATTTCAGTTTAAGTATTGCATCAGTAACATGTACAACAATAACTCTTATACTTGTTTCTATTGCTATTCTTTTTTCTTACAATGTTAATAATGTAACTAAAAAGCTTGAAAATGAATTAACAATAATTGTATATCTTGAAAAAGATGCATCAAAGGAACAAACAGAAGCTTTAGAAGGAAGAATATTAAATATTAAGAATGTTGAAGAAGTAAAGTTTAAAAGTAAAGACGAATGGAAGTTTGAAATGCAAAATTATTCAACAACACTTAATACCACACTTTCATATCTTGAAGAAAACCCACTTCTTGATTCATATATCGTCAAAGTAAAAAATGTTAGAGATTTAAGAAAAACTTCTGAAAAAATTCAAAAAGAAGAAATAGTTAGAACAGCTGAGTATGGCGAAGGAATGGTAGAACAGATTATTTCAATATTTGATATTGTTGAAAAGGTAACTGTTGTTATTGTTATAGCACTTGTATTAGTTACAGCGTTTTTAATAAATAACACAATTAAATTAACAATCTTTTCACGTAGAAGTGAAATAGAGATTATGAGACTTGTTGGTACAAGTAATTATGCAATTAAACTACCATTTATTTTTGAAGGATTATTCCTTGGTATTATTGGATCAATAATTCCAATAATTGTAACAATATATGGTTATATAATAGCTTACACAAGATTAGATGGACACCTATTTAGTAACATGTTATCGTTAGTAAAACCATTTAGTTTTGTACTATATGTATCATTAATTTTAGTAATTATTGGTTCAGTTGTTGGTATATTTGGTAGTTATAAAGCGGTTAGAAAGTACCTAAAAGTATAATGAATAAAATAAGAAGAGTTTTAATAATTAATACATTCTTATTCTTAATTTCAATGTTTGTTTTTTCCTATAACTCCCAGGCTAAAACCGCAAATACCTTAAGGGAGTTAAGACAAGAACTTTCAAATCTTCAAGCTCAAAAAAAATCAAACGAAAATGCTAAAAGAATGTCTGAACAAGAAAAAATAGAAAAAAGCCAAGCAATATACAATGCATATAATGAAATTGAAGTTGCTAAAGGAAAAATTGAAGAAGCAACTATAAAAATAAAGGAATCAGAAGACAAAATTGCTGAAGTGACTGATGAAACAGAGGAATTAATCAGATATATGCAGATAATGAATGGTGAAAATGCTTACCTAGAATATATTGCTGATTCTGGTTCTTTAACTGATATGATGATGAGACTATCAGCAGTAGATCAAATATCTGAATATAACCGTGAGAAGTTAAAAGGTTTAGAGAACTTAATAAAAGAAAATGAGCAATTAAAAATTGATATGGCTAATTATCAAGTTCAATTAAATAACAATATAACTTCATATGAAAATAGAATTAAGAACTTAGATGCAAAACTTATCGAAATTGCTGAAATAACGGATAGTATTGATGATCAAATTAAAAACCAAAAGGCTTTAATAGATTATTACGTATCTTATGGATGTAAGGAAGATGAGGATTTAGTTAAGTGTGTATCTATTGCTAATAATTCAGGATGGTTAAAACCTCTTTCTAAAGGTAAGGTTACTAGTCCGTTTGGATATAGATCTGATCCATTTACAGGAAAGAAAAAATTCCATAATGGAATTGACCTTGCTGGTATATCCTTAGGTAGTCCAGTATATGCTGTTGCAAGTGGAACTGTTGCAGGTATAACTAGAAAATCAAGCTGCGGTGGTAACATTGTTTACTTACATAGTTATATTAATGGTGAAGCTTATACAACATATTATGCTCACTTACTTGATGTAAAGGTAAAAGTAGGTGATGCAGTTACTGCTGATATGGCCGTTGGTACCCTTGGTGGTGGTGGTGCAACTCTGAAAAAGAACGGTGGTTGGGATACATGCTCTACCGGAGCTCACTTACACTTTGGTGTTGCAAAAGGTTTCTATCTTGGTGGTGGAAAAGATGGATATTCATCTTATAATACATTCTTAGCTAAAGGAATAAATCCCCCAGGATTCCCTGCACAAGGTGCATGGTTCTATAGTAGGACTCAGTGGTTTAAATAAAAATTGATGTTATCACATCAATTTTTTTATTATTTAGTTTTAGGAGAAAAAGTGATAAACTATATTTAGAGGTACATATGAAGAAAATTGTTATTTTTGGTGGAGGTAGTGGATTATCTCAACTTCTTAAGGGGTTAAAACTTTTTCCTATTGATTTAACTGCTGTTGTTTCAGTATCAGATAATGGAAGAAGTACAGGTTTATTAAGAAAGGATTTTAATATTCCAGCCGTTGGTGACATAACTAAAGTTTTAATAGCAATGTCTGATGCTAACAGTGATGTCAAAAAATTAATGAGCTATCGCTTTAATAGTTCTAGCAGTATTGAAAGTCATTCAATTAAGAATTTAATGCTTACAGCATTACTTGATATTAAGGGAGATTTTAAAAATGCATTACCAGTACTTCAAGATATGCTTGATGTTAAGGGAAGAGTTTTACCATTAACCGAAGCATCTGTTGATTTAGTTGGAATTGCTAAAGATGGAACTGAAATTGTCGGCGAAGAAGAAATTACTAAATCTGGAAAGAAAATTATTGATGTTAAATACTCTGCGGACTTTAAAGTAAATGAAGATGTAATAAATGCTGTTAAAAATGCTGATTTGATTATTTTTTCTTCCGGAAGTTTATTAACAAGTATTTTTCCACATATTGTATGTGAAAGCTTAGTAAAAGAGATTAAAAAATCAAAAGCCAAAAAAATGTATATTTGTAACCTTGTTACTCAACCAGGCGAAACAAATGGCTTTAAAGTTAGTGATCATGTTAAAATGCTTCAAAAACATTTGGGAGAAGATGGTATAAATATTGTTCTTGCAAATGATGGTCAGTTAAGTAAAGAAATTGCAAAAAAATATGCTAATGAGGAACAAAAAGATCCTGTACCATTAGATGAAAATAAATTAAAGAAAATGAATATTCAAGTAATTAAGGATAATTTAATATCCATCGAAGATAATTTAATAAGACATGATTCACTTAAGGTTGCATATTTAATATTTTCATATCTTATGGAAGAAGATAAATTATCTAAATAGATTAGTTCAAAACTAATCTATTTTTTGTTATAATATTTAAAACTTATTGGATTGGAGGAGCAAGTATGTCTTTTACAGCTAAAATAAAAGAAGAAATATTAAGTGCTGATTTGGATAATAATGAAATTAAAAATATAGTTATTGCATTTATTAAATATGGCAATAAATCAACAAACAATATTTCTCTTGTTCTTGAAAATCCATTAATAGCACGTAAAATTTATAACTACATAAAGTTGATATTTAATACAACTGCAGGAATTACCATCCGTATTCAAAAAAGATTTAAAACAAAAAGAATATATATTTTAACAATTAATAATAATATTGATGCAATATGTAAAAAATGTAATATTACTTATAAAAATAATATTTTAAAAAATGATGTTTATGATTTAAAAACAGAACTTGAAAAAAGGTCTTATTTAAAAGGAACATTCTTATCTTGTGGATCAGTAAATGACCCAAATAGTGGGACATACCATTTTGAACTTGTATTTAACACAAAAAAAGAAGCTGATTTTATAACAAATCTTTTAAAAGAATTGAATATTAATGCAAAAGTAATTAAGAGAACTAAAAAATATATGGTATATGTTAAGGTATCTGAAGAAATAAGTGATATTTTAAAACTTTTTTCTGCAAATAATGCATTTTTTTACTTTGAAGATATTAGAACAAAGAAAGACCATGTTAATATGATTAATAGAATTAATAATTGTGAACAAGCAAACCAAGATAAAACCATTCAAACCGGTATAAAGCAAATAGAAGACATTAAGTATTTAAGAGAAAATGATTTAATGACACTCCTTGATGAAAAGACACAAATTGTTATTAATTATCGCGAAAAATATCCTGAATTATCTTATCAGGAACTATCAGAAGTTGTTTCGCTTGAAAGTGGATATAAAATCTCTAAATCAGGAATTAATCATCATTTTATAAAAATGAGAGAACTTGTAAATAGACACAAGAAAAAAAGTATGGCTAAAGAATAGTATCGATTATGCCATACTTTTTTGCATCTTGTGATGATAAATAATAGTCTCTATCAGTATCATTCACCACTTTTTCATATTTTTGATTTGTAAGTTTAGATAGTAATTTATTCAATTTAGTTTTAGTTTTTTCAATATGATCTGCAACGATTTTAATCTCAGATGCCTGACCTTCTACACCTCCGAGTGGCTGATGAATCATAATTTCCGAGTTTGTTAAAGCATTTCTTTTTCCTTTTGTTCCAGATGCAAGTAAAATTGCTGCCATACTTGCTGCTAAACCAATGCAAATTGTTCTAACGTCACTTTTAATAAAATTGATTGTATCAAATATAGCAAGTCCCGATGTAACTGATCCTCCTGGAGAGTTAATATATAAGGATATTTCATCACTTGATAAACTATCTAAATACAAAAGCTCACTTATAACTAGATTAGCTGTTATATCATTTATTTCACCACTTAGGAAAATAATTCTATTATTTAGTAAGTGTGAAAAGATATCATAAGCATATTCTTTGTGTGTTCCTTGTTCAATTATAGTTGGAATCATTTTATCACCAGTAATATTATAGCTATATTAAAAATAAATATGTAAAAAAGAATATGACAAAATTCTTTTTTGTGATAAAATATTTAAGAATAGGGGTAAAGCTCATGAGTGATATAACTGTTACATTTAAAGATGGTACCAAAAAAACATATCATAAAGGGATTACTTTTGATGAGGTATCAAAGGATTATAAAGGTAAATATGATTACGTTGGAGTAAAAGTTAATAACGTAATTTTTTCGCTTGATGATCAAATTGATGATGATGTTACAGTTGACTTTATTGACTTTATGGATCCAAGTGGTTCAAAGATGTATAAATGTGGTGTTGAATTTTTACTAGAAGTTGCTCTTAAAAATACATTCCCTGGATCAGATATTACTTTCTTGCATAGTCACCCAAAAGGAGTTTATGCCGAAATTGAATCTGATAAAGAATTTACTGATGAAGATATTTCAGTTGTAAGAAGAAAAATGTCTGAAATGGTAAGTGCAAATTTAAAAATTAAAAGGTACAATGTTACAAAAAGAGATGCAATAAAATATTATAGAGATAAAGAATATTTTGAAAAATCAAATAATATTCAAAATTTTGCAGAAAATATTGTTACTTTTTATATTTTAGATAATTATGTTAATTATTTTTATACAGAGATGCCTAATAAGACATCAATTATGAAATTATTTGGAATAAAGTACTTAGGAAAGAATAAACTAGTTATTCTTCTACCTAATTCTATGACATATGGAAGAGTACCAGAATATGTTAAATATGATGGAATAATAAAATCATTTGAAAGTACACAAAGTTGGTTAAAAGCTCTTGATAAAAGATATTTGAGTAAAATTAATCATGATATATCACTAGGAACGATAAAAGATTTTATTGATGTTAGTGAAATAAAGTTTAACGATGATATAAGGCAAGTAGTAAAAAATGTTTTATCTGATGAAAGAAAAAAATTTGTTATGATTGCTGGACCATCTTCATCTGGAAAAACAACGACAACTAAAAGATTAAAAACCTACTTTGATTGTTGTGGATATGATACAATTATAATATCTACAGATGATTATTTCGTAGATAGAAGTGTTAATCCAAAAGATGAAAAAGGTAATTATGATTTTGAATGTCTTCATGCTGTTAACATTGATAAACTTAACAATGATATTAAGAATTTGCTTGATGGTAAAACAGTTAAGTTACCTGAATACGATTTTGTAAGTGGAACGAGTAAATCTTCTCAAAAAGAAGTTAAACTTACAGAAAAATCAATTGTTTTAATTGAAGGATTACATTCATTAAATGATGATCTTGTCCCAATTATTGATTCGCAGCAGAAATATAAAGTGTATATAAGTCCTTTTATTGGTGTAAATATTGATAGACACAATTATATATCTACAACGGATTTAAGATTAATTAGAAGATTAGTTAGAGACTACAAAACTAGAGGCAAAAAAGTTGAAGACACAATAAAATATTGGCAGAATGTAAGAAGTGGTGAAGTAAAAAATATTTTTCCATTTGTTCATCAAGCAGATATTGTTCTTAATACGGCATTAAACTTTGAAATAGGAGTTTTAAAAGTTTATGCAGTACCATTGCTATTATCAGTTGGTATTGATTCGGAATTCTATGAAGAAGCTAGAAGACTTATTAATTTTTTAAAGGAGTTTTGCCCAATACCAAGTGAATACGTAAGTAAAGATTCAATTTTAAGAGAGTTTATAGGAGGATAGGAAATATGATAAAAGTAGCAATTAATGGATTTGGTAGAATTGGACGTATAGCGTTCAGACAAATGATTGTTGATAGTGATTTTGACATTGTCGCAATTAATGATTTAACAAGTGCAGAGGATTTAGCATATTTACTAAAATATGATACTAATCATCGTGCATTTCATGAAGATGAAATTTCATTTGATGAAGATGAAATAATCATCTGCGGAAAGAAGAGAATTAAAGTATATTCAGAAAAAGAACCAGAAAATCTTCCATGGAAAGATTTAGATGTTGATTTAGTTCTTGAATGTACAGGTTTATTCACAAGTTATGAAAAAGCTGAAGCTCATATAAAAGCTGGAGCTAAGAAAGTATTAATTTCTGCTCCTGCAAAGGGAGATTTAAAAACTGTAGTTTATAATGTAAACCATAATATTTTAGATAGTAATGATATTATTGTATCTGGTGCATCTTGTACAACAAACTGTCTAGCACCTGTATTAAAAGTATTAAATGATAAGTTTGGTATTGAAAAAGGATTTATGACAACAGTTCATGCTTATACAAATGACCAAGCTACACTTGATATTGCTCATAAAAAAGGAATTAAAGCAAGACGCGGAAGAGCATGTGCTCAAAATATTGTACCTGCATCAACTGGTGCTGCATCAGCAATTGGTTTAGTTATTCCAGATTTACTTGGAAAACTTGATGGAGGAGCAATTAGAGTTCCAGTTAGTGATGGATCTTTAATAGATTTAACACTTGAATTAAAACAAAATACTAATGAAGAAGAAATAAATAATTTATTTAAAGAAAATAAATCAGAAACACTTGATATAACATTTGACCCTATTGTTTCTTCAGATATTTTAGGTAAGAAGTTAGGTTCTCTTGTTGATGGTTTATCAACAAAAGTTATTACAGTAAACGATAAGCAATTAGTTAAAGTTATTGCGTGGTATGACAATGAATATGGCTATACTGCACAAATGTTAAGAACTGCAAAAGTAATGTTTAAATAAGAAAGGCAAAGAGGAATATGAAAACAATAGAAGAATTAGATATCAATGGTAAAACAGTTATTTTAAGATCGGATATGAATGTTCCTCTTAAAGATGGCTTAGTAGATGATGATTCAAAGATAATAAAATCAATTCCAACAATTAAGTACATAATAAGCCATAACGCAAGAGTGGTTATTTTATCTCATTTAGGACGCGTAAAAGGTGAAGAAGATAAAAGTAAATATTCTTTGCAAAATGTCGCTAAGTATTTACAAGACAAGATGCAAACTGAAGTTCATTTTATCCCTAAAACTAAAGATAGGGATCTTCAAAATGAGATTAAAAGTTATCCACTTGGTTCAATAATAATGCTAGAAAACACTAGATTTGAAGATTTTCCTAATAAACTTGAAAGTTCCAATAATGAAGATTTATCTAAATATTGGGCTTCTTTAGGAGATGTATTCTGTTTAGATGCCTTTGGTAGTGCTCACAGAGCTCATGCATCTACTGCTGGTATAGGAAAATATATTCCATATTGTATTGGATTTTTAGTAAAAGAAGAAGTTGAAAATTTATCATACTTGATTAATGGACCTAAAAGACCATTTACAATTCTAATGGGTGGGGCCAAAATAGATGATAAATTAAAATTAATTGAAAATCTTCTTCCAAAATGTGATTATTTTCTTGCAACAGGTGGTATAGCAAATTCATTTTTAAAAGCATTAGGTTTTCCAATTGGTTCATCTATTGCAACTGAAGATTTTGATATAATATTTAAAATCAAAAATATGATTTTAGAAAACAAAAATAAGATTCTTCTTCCGGTTGATGCAACTGTTGGAAGTACTTATGATGAAAATTATGTTAAATCAAGACCAACTGCACAAATTGGAACTAATGAAATAATGTATGATATTGGTGTTAAAACAATAGAAAAATATAAAATAGCTATCGATAGAAGCAAAACTATTTTTGTTAATGGAACTTGCGGAAAGTACGAAGACCCTAAGTTTTCAAATGGAACACTTCAATGTCTTACTAACCTATCATTAAGTTCTGCTGATGTATATATTGGCGGAGGAGATGCTGTATCTGCAACAAGAAAACTTGGTTTTGAAGGAAAATTTAAATATTTATCTTCTGGTGGAGGAGCTACTTTAGAATTCCTTGGCGATGGAAAACTTAGTGCTCTAGAGTTTCTAAAGGAGAATGGGTATAATGAAAGTTCTAATGCTTAATCAAAAAAGCGGAATGCTTTTTGAAGATATAGAAACATATGTTACCAAAACCAAAACATATCAAAATAATTTTATTTTGTTTCCAACAGATGTATATCTAAACTATTGTATTGAAAGAGGATTCATTTGTGGTGCACAAAATATTGCTCAAAGTGATGAGAAAAATCAAACTGGAGAATTAACTGGTAAACAAATTAATAGTATTGGTGCAAAATATGTCATAATTGGACATAGTGAACGAAGAAATAATCAAAAAGAAGGTTCAGATGTTTTAGTTAATAAGTTTGAAACAGCAATAAATAATAGCTTAAATATTGTTTATTGTATTGGTGAAAGCCTTGTTGATTATAAACTTGGAAATACTAGTCAAATTGTATCATCACAACTTAAAGAAGTTTTTAATAAAGTTAAAGTTACAGGCGATGTAAAACTTTATATAGCCTATGAACCTATATGGGCAATAGGAACAGGTTTAACTCCAACGACTCAAGAAATAAGTAATGTTTCATCTGTTATAATTGATTATCTTAAAGATAATCATATAAAGATTGATGGAATATTATATGGTGGATCAGTTAACAATGAAAATATTGAAACACTACTTAATATTGAGAACGTAGATGGATTTCTTATAGGAGGAGCATCGAATAACTACTTAAAAACAATTGATATTTGTGAAAAAGTAAACAATTCGACAAAATAATATAATATTTGACACTTTTATACATAAAGTGTCTTTTTATTTACTTTAAATGTGACAATATATTTTATATAATGGATTTGCGTGCAGTAAAAATGGTAAGGAGAGAAAAAATGGAAAACGCATACAGATTAGTTGTAATTGATAACGATATGGTAACAACTAATCAGTTAACAAACTATTTTAGTAGTCACGCAGTAATGAATGTAGTTAAAACTTTTAATGATGGTAGGGAAGGCTTAAATTATATTAAAAATAATCAAGGTTCTTATGACATGATTATTCTTGATTTAGTTTTACCTGAAGTTGATGGAGTATATATTCTTGATGAATTAAAAAGATTAGGAATCAAGAAAAGAGTGGTTGTATTATCAGCTTATAAAGATAATACTGTATTAAAAAATATAAGTAATTACAATGTAGATTATTATATGCTTAAACCATTTAGTCTTGAGAGCCTTGAGATGAGGATAAAAGATATAATGGTTAACTCAGATGGTGGTAGATATACTGATCATCAAAAAACAATATCCAAAATGCTTCACACATTAGGAGTTCCTTCACATATTAAAGGTTATGTATATATAAGAGAAGGAATAAACTTAATGTTAGAGTCTAATGAGATAACTGGAGGCATTACAAAAGAAATATATCCAGAAATAGCACGAAAGTATAATACTACTTCATCAAGAGTAGAAAGAGCAATTAGACACGCCATTGAAATTAGCTGGAATAGAGGCGATTACGATACTATGGAAGAAATATTTGGTCATAGTGTTGATTATGATAAAGCAAAACCAACTAACTCTGAATTTATAGCAACTATTGCAGATCATTTACGTTACAAAAATGTCTGCATGTAGTTGCTTTTTTGTAAATTGTTTTTTTAAAGTATGTATGATATCATGAATGCGAAGGTGAGTTTATGAAAAAAATCCTAACAATAATTCTTGATGGATTTGGTTATAGAGAAGAAGAAGAGGGTAATGCTATTAAAGCAGCTAGAATGAAAAATTTCGAAAGTATATGGAATACATATCCTCATACAACTATTTATGCATCTGAAGAACCAATTGGACTTAGACATGGACAATTTGGCAATAGTGAAATTGGACATTCAACAATTGGAGCAGGTCATATAGTAAAACAAAATGAATCTTTAGTTGATGAACTTTTAGATAATGCCGATGATAATTTAACATTTCAAATGCTTATTGATTATACAAGAAGTAATCCTGATAAATCTGTTCATTTAATGGGACTTTGTTCAAACGGATTAGTTCATTCAGATGTGAATCACTTTATAAAACTTTATAATAGGTTAGTTGATAATGGTGTTCATAACATATATTTTCATTTAATAACTGATGGAAGAGATACTGGAACTAATTCAGCGTATGAATACGTTAAAATGATTGAAGATGCTATTAAGGAAAGAGAAACTGGTTCTATTGCGTCTCTTTGTGGTAGATACTATGCGATGGACCGTGATAAAAAGTGGGATAGAACAAAACTGTATTATGATTTGATAACTAAAGCAAAAGGTTTTGAATTTAGTTCTCCAAAAGAAGCGCTTGATGCATCTTATAATGAAAATATAACTGATGAGTTTATTAAACCAATTATTCTTGATAGAAATGGAACAATAAAAGATAATGATAGTGTAATTTGGATTAATTATAGAGCTGATAGATCAAAACAAATCATTTCAACATTAACTGATGTTAATTTTGAAGAATTTGATGTTACTAACTTTAATAATTTAAATGTCTATACTTTTTTCCCACTTGATAAAACAATCAAAACAAAAAACTTTATGCCTTTAAATCAAGTTGAAAATCCTCTTGGCGTTTATTTATCTAAGTTGGGATTATCTCAAGCAAGAGTTGCAGAGACAGAGAAATTTGCTCATGTAACATATTTCTTTGACGGTTCAAATAATACAAAACTTGAAAAGTGTGATAAGTTTTTATTACCTTCACCTAAAGTTGCAACATATGATTTAAAACCAGAGATGAGTGCTGTAGAAGTTACTAAAAAAACAATTGATTGTATGCAAAAAGATTATGATTTTATTCTAGTTAATTTTGCAAATCCAGATATGGTAGGACATACTGGTTCCTGGAATGCAGCTGTAAAAGCTTGTATAACAGTTGATATTTGTCTAGGAAAACTTCTTGAAGTTGCTGAAGACAATTTTTATAAAATAATTATATTAGCTGATCATGGTAATGCTGACATAATGTTTGATGAGAATAAAGTGCCTGTTACTACTCATACATTAAGTAAAGTACCATTTATTATTTTAGATAATAAAGTTAAACTAGCGGACGATGGAAGCCTAATAAATGTAGCTCCAACCATTCTAGATTATATGGATATAGCTGCACCAAAAGAGATGGCTGATACTCCTAGTTTAATAACTGGTTATGAAGAATAAACAAAATGTGTAAACATTTTGTTTTTTTACCTAAAAAAAGGAAAAAAACTGCTTGATTTTCATAAAATATCTTGATATAATCTATTTCGTATGACTGCTTAGATGTGCAAGGTTGCTGATACACTAGGGTATGTTGTTCGATACTCAAATTAAAATCAGGTTAATTTGCTACGGAGCGAGCCTATACTAGATATAGACGAAAGGAGAACAAGAAAGATGGCTAATACTAAAGTTCGTATTAATTTAAAAGCATATGACCACAGACTACTTGATATAGCTGCTGGAAAAATTGTTGAAACAGTTAAAAGAACTGGTGGAATAGTATCTGGTCCAGTACCTCTTCCAACAGAGGTTCAAAAATATACAGTATTAAGAGCTGTACATAAATATAAGGACGCAAGAGAACAATTCGAAATGCGTACTCATAAAAGACTTATTGATATTAAAGACCCTAGTAAAGAAACAATTGATGCTTTAACTCACTTAGATTTACCAAGCGGTGTAGAAATCAATATCAAATTATAATTTTAAAATTTAAAGGAAGGAAAAATAAAGATGAAAGGAATCTTAGGACGCAAAGTTGGAATGACTCAAGTATTCACAAAAGATGGTGTTTTAATTCCTGTTACAGTTGTTGAAGTTGAACCAAACACTGTAATGCAAGTTAAAACTCCTGAAAGTGATGGATATTCAGCTGTTCAATTAGGCGTATTCGACAAAAAAGAAAAAAATGCTACTAAAGCTAGCATTGGCCATGCTAAAAAAGCTGGTACAAACCCTAAGCGCTTCTTAAAAGAAATTCGTGACGTAGAAGCTAGTTACAATATTGGGGATAAAATTGGTGTAGAAATCTTCGAAGTTGGAGAAGTTGTAGATGTAACTGGAACTTCAAAAGGAAAAGGTTTCCAAGGTACAATTAAACGTCACAATCAATCACGTGGTCCAATGACTCACGGATCTCATTATCATAGAGGACCTGGTTCTCTAGGTACAATGTTACCTAAACGTGTTTTAAAAGGTAAAAACTTACCTGGACATATGGGACACGAAACAGTAACAATTCAAAATCTTGAAATTATTGAAGTTAACCCAAATGAAAATTACATTTTAGTTAGCGGAAATATTCCGGGACCAAAACAATCATTAGTTCTAATTAGATCTGCTGTTAAAAATAACAAAAAAACAACTGCTAAAGAAGTATTAACTTATGTTGATGAACCTGTAGTTGATGAAGTTGTTGAAGAAACAGTTGAAGAAGTAGTTGAAACTCCAGTAGAAGAAACTACTACAGAAGAAGTTCAAACAGAAGAAACTCCTGCTGAAGAAGTAGAAGAAAATAATGATTCTGAAGGAGAAAGTAATTAATTTACTTTTAGAAAGGAATAATTATGAAGATAAGTGTTAAAAATTTAAACGGTGAAAAAGTTAAAGATTTAACTTTAAAAGATTCTGTTTGGAATATCGAAACTAATGAAGATTGTTTAAAGAAAAGTATTAAATTACAACAAGCAGCAACTCGTCAAGGAACTGCTAAAGCTAAAACTAGATCAGAAGTATCTGGTGGTGGTAAAAAACCATGGAAACAAAAAGGTACTGGTAGAGCTCGTGCTGGATCTAGTAGATCACCTCTATGGAGAGGCGGAGGAATAGTATTTGGACCAACTCCAAGAGACTATTCATTTAAAATTAATAAGAAAGAAAGAACTATTGCTTTAAAATCTGCTTTAACTGAAATAGCAAAAGAAAAAGCATTAGTTGTAGTTGATAAAATTGAGCTTGCTTCACTTAAATCTAAAGAAGCTAAAAACTTAATTAAATCACTTAATATTGCAGGAAACATTTTATTCGTTACTAACGAAGATAATGAAAACTTATTTATGGCTTGCCGTAATTTAGGTTATACAAATGTATTATTAGTTGATGAAATTAATGTTTTAGATTTAGTTTATGCTGATTACGTAGTAATTGAAGAAGCTGCAGTTAAAACATTAGAGGAGGGTCTTAACTAATGAAAGATTATTCTGATATTATCTTAGCACCAGTTATTACTGAAAAATCTGCTAAGAATGCTGAACAAAACGTTTATACATTTAAATGTGTTAAATCAGCAACTAAGACTCAAATCAAATGGGCTATTGAAAAAGCTTTTGGTGTAGAAGTTAAAACTGTTAATACATTAATTACTAAACCAAAAGATAAAAGAGTTGGTCGTTATACTGGCCAAACTAAAACTTATAAGAAAGCGATTGTTACATTAAAAGATGGTCAACAAATCGAAATATAGTAGGGAGGAAATATAGTTATGGCAATTAAAGCTTATCGTCCAACAACAAATGGACGTCGTGGTATGACTACACTTGCTAATGAAGAAATTACTTCAAGTACTCCTACTAAATCACTTTTAAAAACAAAATCAAAAACTGGTGGACGTAATAATCAAGGTAAAATGACTGTTCGTCACATCGGAGGCGGAGCTAAAAGAAAATACCGTCTAATTGATTATAAAAGAAATAAAGTTGGAGTTACTGGTAAGGTAGCAACAATTGAATACGATCCAAATCGTAGTGCAAACATCGCTCTAATTAATTATAGAGATGGTGAAAAGAGATACATTATTGCTCCAAAAGATTTAAAAGTTGGTGCAATTATTGAAAATGGACCTGAAGCTGATATTAAAGTTGGTAATAGTTTACCACTTCAAAATATTCCAGTAGGTACTGTAGTTCATTGTATAGAGCTTAAACCTGGTAAAGGTGCTGAGCTTTGTAGAGCTGCTGGTTCAAGTGCTCAAATACTTGGTAGAGAAGATAAATATGTTTTAGTTAGATTACAATCTGGCGAAACAAGAAAAATCTTAGGTACTTGTATTGCAACTATTGGTGTAGTTGGAAATGAAGACTATGAACTAGTAAACATTGGTAAAGCTGGACGTACTCGTCATATGGGTATTAGACCAACAAACCGTGGTTCTGTTATGAACCCTAACGATCACCCGCATGGTGGTGGTGAAGGACGTGCTCCTATCGGACGTAAGAGTCCTCTTACTCCTTGGGGTAAACCAGCACTTGGTTATAAAACTAGAAAATCTAAAAAAGCATCTAGCAAGCTTATTGTTAGTAGAAGGAAGAAATAGGAGGATATAATGGCAAGAAGTTTGAAAAAAGGACCTTATGTAGCAGAAAGCTTACTTAAGAAAATCCAAAAATTAAATGAATCAAATAAAAAAGAAGTTGTTAAGACTTGGTCAAGACGTTCTACTATTTTTCCAGATTTTGTAGGACACACAATTGCTGTTCACAATGGTAAAGAATTTATCCCTGTATATATTACAGAAGATATGGTAGGTCACAAACTTGGAGAGTTTGCATTAACTCGTAAGTTTGGTGGACATGCAGGTCAAAAGTAGGAGGTAATTAGATGGAAACTTATGCAATACATAAAAACGCTATGATCGCTCCTCGTAAGGCTCGTATGACTTTAGATTTAATCAGAGGTAAAAGTGTTAATGCTGCTCAAGGAATTCTTGATAACACTAACACTAAAGCTTCAAGATTAATTTCAAAAGTATTAAATTCTGCTATTGCTAATGCAGTAAATAACTTTGGAGCAAAAGAAGAAGAATTAAAAATAGTTGAATGCTACATTAATCCTGGAGTTGTTCTAAAGAGAATCAAATTTGCATCTCGTGGAAATGTAGATCGTAGAGATAAAAGAACTTCTCACATTACTATTAAAGTAAGTGATAATAAAGAAGTTAAAGAAACAAAAAAAGGTAAGGAAGGAGCATAATCATGGGTCAAAAAGTAAGTCCAATTGGATTAAGAATTGGTGTTAATAAAGACTGGGAATCTAAATGGTATGCAAATAAAGAATTTGCAGCTAACCTAGATAAAGACATTAAAATTCGTAAATATATCGAAAAGAACTTAAAAAACGCTAGTATTGCTTCTGTTCTTATCGAAAGAAAGAAAAATAGAACTGATGTAACTATCAATACTGCTAAACCTGGTGTAATCATCGGACGTGGTGGAGAAGACATCGAAAAATTAAGAAAAGAAATCAAAAAGGTTGTTAAAGAAGACATATTTGTTAATATCGTTGAAGTTAAGAACCCTGATTTAAATGCACAACTTGTTGCTGAAAACATTGCACAACAAATTGCAAACCGTGCTCCATTTAGAAGCACACAAAAAAGAGCTATCAGAAACACTATGAAGGCTGGTGCTAAAGGAATTAAAACTGCTGTATCTGGTCGTTTAGGTGGTGCTGAAATGGCTCGTACTGAAGGATATACAGAAGGAACTGTACCTCTTCATACAATCCGTGCTGATATCGACTATGCAACTGCAGAAGCTGATACAACTTACGGAAAAATTGGTGTTAAGGTTTGGATCTATAAAGATGAAATCCTTCCTGCTAAAACTAAAGTAGTAAAGGGGGAAGAAAAACATGTTAATGCCAAAAAGAACTAAGTATCGTAAACCTCATCGTGTATCTTATGATGGTCACGCTAAAGGTAATACTGAACTTCATTTAGGTGAATACGGACTTCAAGCTAAAACAGGTGCTTGGGTATCTGCAAAACAAATTGAAGCAGCTCGTATCGCTATGACACGTTATATGAAACGTGGTGGTAAAGTATTTATTAACATCTTCCCACACTTAGCAATTACTAAAAAACCTCTTGAAACTCGTCAAGGTAAAGGTAAAGGTAACGTTGATGAATGGGTTGCTGTTGTTAAAAAAGGTAAAATTATGTTTGAAATAAGTGGTGTTTCTGAGGAAATCGCTCGTGAAGCATTAAGACTTGCTTCTCACAAATTACCTGTACAATGCAAATTCGTAAAGAAAGAAGAAAAGGCTGGTGAATCAAATGAAAACTAATGAACTTAGAAAATTATCTACTGAAGAATTAGTTAAAAAAGTTAATGAAAATAAACATGAAATATTTGATTTAAGACTTAAACAATCAACTGGTTCACTAGAAAAACCTTCACAAATTAAAAATTTAAGAAAAGAAGTAGCTAGAATCAAAACTATACTAAAAGAAAGAGAAGGAGCAGAAAATGGAGAAAACTAATAGCCGTCAAGAATTTACTGGTAAAGTAATTAGTGCTGCTAATAACAAAACTATTACTGTTCTTGTAGAAACTTATAAAAAAGATCCATTATATGGAAAAAGAGTTAAATACTCTAAAAAATATGCAGCTCACGATGAAAATAATAAAGCTAAAGTAGGAGATACAGTATTAATTAGATCAACAAGACCTCTTTCTAAAACAAAGAGATTCGAACTTGTAGATGTTCTAATTGAAGCTGTAATTCTATAAGGAGGTAAAACCTTATGGTAATGCAAGAATCTAGATTAAAAGTTGCTGATAACACTGGTGCTAGAGAATTATTAGTTATCAGAGTTATGGGTGGATCTAAAGTTAAAACTGCTAACATTGGTGATGTTGTAGTTGGAACTGTTAAAAAAGCTATCCCAAATAGTAATATGAAAAAAGGTAAAGTCGTTAAAGCTGTAATCGTTAGAAGTGTTGAGGGTGTTCGTCGTAAAGATGGTTCATATATTAAATTTGATGACAACGCTTGTGTAATTATCAGGGATGATAAAACACCAATCGGAACTCGTGTTTTAGGTCCTGTTGCTCGTGAACTTCGTGAAAAAGATTATATGAAGATCGTTTCACTAGCAAGCGAAGTTATATAGGAGGATTTTAAAATGAAAGTTAAAGTTGGAGATAACGTAAGAATTATTGCTGGAAAAGACAAAGGTAAAGAAGGCAAAGTAGTTCGTACTTTAAAGAAAAAAGACAAAGTTGTTGTTGAAAGACTTAATATTGTTAAAAAACACTCTAAACCAAATAACACTAACGATAAAGGTGGTATCTTCTCAATTGAAGCGCCTATTCATGTATCTAATGTAAAAGTTATTGAAGAAAAAGCTACTAAAAAAGAAACAGTAAAAAAAGAAACTGTTAAAAAAGAAGCTCCTGCTAAAAAAGCAGCTGCTAAAAAATCTACTAAAAAGGAAAGTAAGTAGGTGAATGTATGAGTAATTTTAAAGATTTATATAATAAGGAAATTACTAAAGCCCTTCATGATGAATTCGGTTATTCTTCTAAAATGGAAATTCCAAAATTAGAAAAAATCGTAATTAACATGGGTGTTGGTGAAGGTTCAAAGGATGATAAATTTATTGAAGCTGCTGCAAAGGATCTAGAAATTATAGCTGGTCAAAAAGCTGTAGTTACTAAAGCTAAAAAATCTATTGCAGGTTTCAAATTAAGAGAAGGACAACCTGTAGGTGTTAAAGTTACACTTAGAGGTGAAAATATGTACAATTTCATGGAAAAACTTATTAAAGTTGCTCTTCCACGTGTTCGTGACTTCCATGGAGTATCAAAAACTGCTTTTGATGGACATGGAAATTACACTCTAGGAATTAAAGAACAATTAATTTTCCCAGAAATTGAATATGATAATGTTTACAAAGTAAGAGGAATGGACATTATATTTGTTACAACTGCTAAAACAAACAAAGAAGCAGAAGCATTATTAAAGGCATTTGGTATGCCTTATAGAAATTAGGAGGTTATTAACTTATGGCTAAGAAAAGTATGATTGTAAAACAACAAAGAACACCTAAGTTTAAATCACGTGCTTACACTCGTTGTACTAGATGTGGTAGACCTCATGGTGTGCTTCGTAAATTTGGTCTTTGTCGTATTTGTTTTAGAGAATTAGCAAATAAAGGACAAATTCCTGGTGTAAAGAAATCAAGTTGGTAGGAAAGGAGGAAAAGTAATATGTTTGTACAAGATAAAATTGCTGACATGCTTACTCGTATTAGAAATGCTGTTCAAATGAAATATGATACAGTTGAAGTTTTAGGATCTAAAATGACTTTAGGAATTGCTGAAATTCTTAAAAGAGAAGGTTATATTGAAGACTTCAAATATGAAAAAGCATCTAATGGTGATAAATTAACTTTAAACCTTAAATATGGTGAAAAGAAAGAACGTGTAATCGTTGGTCTTAAGAGAATCTCTAAATCTGGATTACGTGTTTATGCAAAATGTGATGAAATTCCTCGCGTTCTTAACGGACTTGGAATTGCTATCATCTCAACTTCTAAAGGTTTAATGACTGATAAAGAAGCTAGAGAAGCAGGGTTAGGAGGCGAAGTACTTGCCTATATTTGGTAAGGAAAATCTATGAGTCGTATTGGAAATAGAAAATTAGAGCTTCCTGCTGGTGTTACTGTTGAAGTAAATGGTAACGAAGTTACAGTTAAAGGTTCTAAAGGAGAACTTAAAACTACAGTTAGTAATTTAATTGAAGTTAAAGTTTCTGAAGGAACTGTTGAAACTGTTCAAAAAAATGAATCAAAAGAAGCTAACATAATGCAAGGAACTACAAATTCAAACATTCAAGGAATGATTGAAGGAGTATCAAAAGGGTTTGAAAAAGGCCTTGAAGCTGTAGGTGTTGGATACAGATTTGCAGTAAGTGGTAACAAAATTACTGTTTCTGCTGGTTATTCTCATCCAGTTATCGTTGAAGTTCCTGCTGGTTTAAAAGCTGAACTAGTTAGTGCTACTGAAATTACAATTTCAGGTATTGATAAACAAAAAGTTGCTGAATTTGCGGCTAACGTTCGTAAAATAAGAAAACCTGAACCTTATAAAGGAAAAGGTATTCGTTATAAAGGCGAAATTGTTCACCGTAAAGAAGGTAAGAAGGCAGCTTAATTAAGGTAAAGGAGTCAGGAAAAGTATGATAAGAAAAGAATCAAAAAATGATACACGTAAGAAAAGACATACTAGAGTTCGTGAAAAAATTTCAGGAACTAAAGAATGTCCAAGACTTAATGTATTTAGATCTAATAGTCAAATTTTTGTTCAAGTAATCGATGACGTAACTGGTAATACCTTAGTTAGCTCATCTTCAGTTGAACTAAAAATTAAAAACGGCGGTAATGTTGAAGGTGCTAAATTAGTAGGTAAAGACATTGCTGAAAAATGTAAAAAAGCAAAAATTAAAAAGGTTGTTTTCGACCGTGGTGGATATTTATATCACGGACGTGTAGCTGCTCTTGCGGAAGCTGCTAGAGAAAACGGACTAGAATTTTAGGAGGCTTTCATGAAACAAAATAACGAAGTTAAAAAGAATTTACTTGAAGAACAAGTTATAAACATTGGCCGTGTTACAAAAGTTACAAAAGGTGGTAGACATTTCCGTTTTTCAGCTACTGTAGTTGTAGGTAACAGAAAAGGCTTAGTTGGTATTGGTACTGGAAAAGCTAATGAAGTTCCAGAAGCAATTAAGAAAGCTATCCAAGCAGCAAACAAAAATGTTTGCAAAGTATCTTTAATTGATAATAGAACAATTTGTCATGAAGCAACTGCTAAAGTTGGTCGTGCTGTTGTATTAATTAAACCTGCTAAAGAAGGTAATGGAATCATTGCTGGTGGTGCTGCTCGTGCAGTTATTGAACTAGCTGGTATTAAAGATATCGTTTCAAAATCTTTAGGTTCTAACACAAAAGTTAATGTTGCTAAAGCTACTTTAGAAGCATTAAAAATGCAAAGAACTCCTGCTAAGATTGCTGCTTTACGTGGTAAGAAAGTTGAGGAATTATAATTATGATGAAGTTAGAGAATTTACCTAAGAGTAAAGAAACAAAAGCAACTAAAAGAGTTGGTCGTGGACCTGGATCTGGAATGGGTAAAACATCTACTCGTGGACAAAAAGGTCAACTTGCTAGAAGTGGATCAGGAATTTCACCTTGGTTCCAAGGTGGTCAAACTCCACTATATAGAAGAATTCCAAAACGTGGATTTAATAATGCTCGTTTTGAAACTAAATACGCTACAATTAATTTAGATGTTATTAATAAATACTTTAATGATGGAGAAACAGTATCTCCTGAAGTATTAAAAGAAAGAGGAATCATCAAAAAGCAACTATGCGGTATTAAAGTTTTAGGAAACGGAACACTTGAAAAGAAGGTTACTGTTAAAGCTAACAGATTTTCAGGAAAGGCAGTTTCTAAAATTGAAGATGCTGGCGGTAAAGCTGAGGTGATCTAAAAATGTTTAGCGTAATTTCGCAAATATTTAAAAAAAGTAACAAAGACTTAAGAAAGAGAATTTATTTTACTCTTGCTTGTCTTGGAATATTTTGTTTAGGTACTACTGTAACTATTCCTTGGGCTAAAGGAGTATTTGATGAATTAGGTTTCTTAGAAATATTCAACCTAATGAGCGGTGGAGGTCTTAGAAATCTATCTATTTTTGCACTTGGTGTATCTCCATACATTACTGCAGAAATCATTACACAAATTCTTCAAATGGATATTCTTCCATACTTTAAAGAATTAAAAGAACAAGGATATACAGGAAGACAAAAAATTAATAAAATAACAAGATATTTAGGTATTATTTTTGCGTTTGTTCAAGCATATGCAATTATAATCTACTATACAAAAAGTTCTGGAGCTGTAATGAGTGGAGCAGCAATGCTTAAAACTGCTACAGTAATGACCGCAGGTACTGCATTCTTACTATGGCTTGGTGATCAAATCACTCAAAAAGGTATTGGTAATGGTTTATCACTACTAATTATGGCTGGTATTGTTCAAAGTATGCCAACTATATTTAAAACAGCATTTACTTACTTAGTAACCGGTGGTACTTATACTACTGGACTTGGAATTGGATTATTCTCTGGATTTGTAGTTCTATACTTATTAATAATAATAGGTATTATATGGATTACATTAGCAGAGCGAAGAATTCCAATACAATACTCAAACAGAACTTCTAGTGCATATGGTGCACAACAAAGCTTTTTACCAATTAAAATTAACTCTGCTGGAGTTATGCCTGTAATCTTTGCATCAATACTTACAACAGTTCCAGCAACAGTTGTTCAATTAACTGGTAAAACTAAAGCAATAAATTTTGTTAAAAAATATATTGAATCTACAACTCCAACAGGTTTCTTACTTTATATCTTATTAATCTTTGTATTTGGATATTTCTATACTTTCTTAAGTATGAATCCAGATGAGATGAGTAAAGATTTAAATGAACGTGGTGGATATATTCCAGGTGTTAGACCTGGTCAAGATACATCAAAACATATAGGAAGTGTTTTAGGAAAACTAACATTTGTTGGAAGTATTTTCCTAGCAACATTATCAGCACTTCCAATAATAGCAACAAAGGTACTTAAATTACCAAACTCTGTTACTATTGGAGGAACTGGTATCTTAATTGTTGTTGGTGTTGCTGTAGAAACATATAAACAAATTGAAAGTGGCTTAATTTCAAGAAGCTACTCAGAAAGAAGAAAAAGGTTAAGATAATATGACTAATTTTGTATTCATTGCTCCTCCTGCTGCAGGTAAGGGTACACAAAGTAAAATGTTAGTTGAAAAATATGGTTATGAACATGTTTCAACTGGAGATCTTCTTCGTGAAGAAATCGCTAAGAAAACAGAACTTGGAATGCAAATAAATGAGGTCATAAGTGCTGGAAAACTTGTTAATGATGAATTAGTACTTAAAATGCTTAAAGCTAAACTTGAAAGCATTATAAGTGATAATAAATCATTCATTATTGATGGTTTTCCAAGAACCTTTAACCAAGCTAAGTTACTTGAAGAGGTTTTAGCTTCATTAAATAAAGAAGATTATAAAGTAATTTATATGGATCTTGATTATGAAGAAGCCAAAAACAGAGTACTTGGCAGATTAATGTGTTTAAATTGTGGAAAATCTTATAATGATAAGATAACATCATTAATGCCTAAAGTTGAAGGCAAATGTGATTCTTGTGGAGCTCTTCTTGAAAAAAGATCTGATGATACAGAAGAAACATTTAAAGTTAGATTTGATACATTTATAGAAAACACAAAACCTATTATAGAATTCTATAATAGTAATAATAAACTTATTAATATTGATGCTAATAAATCAGCTGAAGATATTTTTAAGAATATAGAAACATATGTTACCGAGGTGAAGTAAAGTGATTAATATCAGAAGTGATCGTGAGATAGAACTTATGAAGCAAGCTGGACATATTAATTACTTAACGCACCTAGAGCTAAGAAAACATCTTAAACCCGGAGTAACTACTAATGAACTTAACAGTATTGCTGATAAGTTCATTAGAAGTCACGGTGGGGTTCCAAGTTGTTTAAATTTTGAAGGTTATCCTAAAAGTATATGTATTAGCATAAACGATGAGATTGTTCATGGAATTCCTTCAAATAGAAAACTTAGAAATGGTGATGTTGTTTCCATCGATTTTTGTACTGGTTTAAATGGATATCAAAGCGATAGTGCAAATACTTATATTATAGGTGATGCACCTAAAGAAGTTGTAAACTTAGTAGAAAATACTAAAAAAGCTTTATATATTGGCTTGAGTCAAATTAAACCTGGTGCTAAAATAGGTGACATAGGGCATGCAATTGAGACTTTTGCTCATGAACATGGCTTAAGTGTTGTTGAAGAACTAGTTGGTCATGGTGTTGGAACAAGTATTCATGAGGATCCTGATGTTCCAAATTATGGTGAAGCTGGTACAGGTATAACACTAAAAAAGGGTATGGTTATTGCAGTTGAACCAATGCTTAATCTTGGAAAAAAAGATGTAGCCATCTTAGATGATGATTGGACAATCGTAACCATGGATGGGTCTCCATCAGCTCATTTTGAACATACAGTTGTGGTAACTGATGATGGATACGAAATTTTAACAGGAGATAAAGATTAATGGGTAAAAAGACTTTAAAAAATCAAAAGACTAAAGAAGAAAAAATTGAAGTAGAAGGCAAAGTTCTTGAAGTCACTAAAGGCGGAGAATTTATTGTAGAACTACCTAATAAGCATACTGTTACAGCCTACGTTTCTGGTAAAATGCGCGTTAACTCAATTCGTATCTTACCAGGTGATACAGTAACTATTGAATTATCCCCTTATGATTTAACACGTGGGCGAATTACATGGAATAAAAGATAGGAGAAAGTATTATGAAAGTAAGACCATCTGTAAAAAAGATATGTAAGAAATGTAAAATTATAAGAAGAAAAGGTAAAGTTATGGTTATTTGTGAAAACAAAAAACATAAACAAACTCAAGGTTAATAGGAGGAAATAAATAAATGGCACGTATTAAAAATATTGATTTACCTGCAAATAAGCAAATCAAAATTGGTTTAACTGTTATTTATGGTGTTGGTCGTCCTTTAGCACTTCAAATTTGTGAAGCTGCAAAAGTTGATCCAGCTAAAAAAGTAAAAGATTTAACTGATGATGAAGTTAACAAATTACGTAAAGAATTAGATAACCATATGGTTGAAGGTGATTTACGTCGTGAAGTTCAAATGAACATCAAAAATAAAATGGAAATTAATTGCTACCAAGGTACTAGACATAAAAAAGGTTTACCTGTAAGAGGTCAAAGAACTAGTAGAAATGCTAAAACTCGTAAAGGTAAAGGTAAAGTAGTAGCAAATAAGAAGAAAGTAAGTAAGTAGGAGGAATAAATTATGGCATATAATAGAAGAAAAAGAAAAATTAAGAAAAATATACCTGAAGCTGAAGCTCATATTCATTCAACTTATAACAATACTATCGTTTCTATTTGTGAAAAAAACGGAAATGTTATTTCTTGGGCATCTGCTGGTACTATCGGATATAAAGGTAGTAAAAAGAAAACTCCTTTTGCTGCTGGTGTAGCTTCTGAAGCTGCTGCTAAAGCTGCTATGGATCAAGGAGTTGTTAAAGTAGAAGTTTTTGTTAAAGGACTTGGTTCTGGACGTGAAAACGCTATTCGTTCTCTTCAAACTGCTGGTTTAGAAATTACATCTATTAATGATGAAACACCAGTACCACATAATGGTTGTCGTCCACCAAAGAGACCTAGAAATTAATTGATTGGATAAAGGAAGGGTTTAGAGTATATGATAAGTTTTGAAAAACCAGAATACAAAATCGCAGAATATGTTGAAAGTAATCACTATGGAAAGTTTGAACTAGAACCTCTTGAAAGAGGATTTGCAATTACAATTGGAAATGCTCTAAGAAGAGTAATGTTATCAAGCTTACCAGGCAGTGCAATCACTACTGTAAAAATTGATGGAGTTTTACATGAATTCCAAAAAATTGAAGGTATTGTTGAAGATGTAACAACTATCGTTTTAAATTTAAAAGGTGTTGTATTAAAAAATCATTCACAAGAACAAAAAACAATTCATTTATCTGCAAATAAAGAAGGCGTTGTAACTGCTGGAGATATTGATAAAGATGCAGATATTAAAATTTTTAATCCAGATCATGTAATTTGTACACTTGTTAAAGGTGGCAAAATTGATATGGAAATGACTGTTAATAACGGAAAAGGTTACGTTGATGCTAAAGAAAACAAAAAACTTTATTGCGAAGACAAACCAGAAGTTATTGCAATCGATTCATCATATTCACCAATTGAATTAGTTAAGGTTGAAGACGAAAAAACTCGTGTTGGACAAAATGAAAACTTTGATAAGTTAACTATGCATGTTTATACTAATGGAAGTATAACTCCAGAAGAAGCTATGGCACTTTCTGCAAGAATATTAATTGAACATTTTAACATTGTTGCTGATTTAAATGCTATTAGTAATGTAACTGGATTAATGCAAGAAAAACAAGTAGATAATATCACTAAAACTTTAGAAACACCTATTGAAGAAATAGAATTCTCAGTAAGAGCTTATAACTGTTTAAAAAGAGCTGGTATTCATACAGTTCAAGATTTAATTAACAAAAGAGAAGTTGAAGTTACTAAGATTAGAAATCTAGGTAAGAAATCTCTTAAAGAAGTTATTGATAAAGTTCATGAGATGGATCTTAAGTTCCGTGATTAGTAAGGAGAATAATTATGGCATATAGAAAATTAGGAAGAGAATCAAGAAAAAGAAGAAGTATCCTAGCTGGACTTACAAAAACTGTTATATTAAATGAATCTGTTGTTACTACTGAAGCAAGAGCTAAAGAAGTAAGAAAATTCGTTGATAAAATGATTACTTATGGAAAAAGAGGTACTTTAGTATCTCGTAGAAAAGCATTAGCATTTGTTCATAATGATAACGAAGTTGTTAAAAAAGTATTTGATGACTTAGCTAAACGTTATGAAACAAGAAATGGTGGTTACACACGTATTATTAAATTAAATGAACGTGTTGGTGACGATGCTTTAGAGGTAAAACTAGAATTAGTAAAATAAATCGGATTTATCCGATTTTTTTTATTATTTAAAATGCTCTTTTTCATTGAAAAAAAAGAGGGTTTATGATAGTATGTTAATAGAGTAAAAGGGTGTGTTAAAAGATGCAATCAAATATTTTTGAACTTATAGATTTATTAGTTAAGATGTCTGGGTCTAAATCTAATTTAGACGAACTTAAAGCTGAACTTGATGATGTTGAATCAAGTATTTTAAAAGTGCAAAAAAAACTAAATAATCTTGAAGACGAAATGAATGATGATAAATACTTTGATGCATCTAGCGAAATTGTAGATAGAAATATTAAAATAAGTTTAATTAAGAAAATACAAAAACTTAATAAGGTAAAGAATGATATTTCAAAAGACCTTGAATCTTCTAAATCAGATGAAATAAAATTACATGATGAATTAGAAACTATTAAAGAAGAAATTAAAAGTGCTAATAAATATAATGATATTATAAGTAAAAATGTTTCTGAATCTGAGTCATATAATAATATGATTGCATCTGAAAATGATAGAATATCAGATTTAGTTACAACAAAAGAAATCTTAGATGAATCATATAATAGCGTACAAAAAACAGTAGAGTATTTAGCTAATTCATTATCTGAAATTGATGAAAAAATAGCTAAAGAAAATGAGAGATTAGAAGAAGTTGAAAGTAATTTAACTAATATTAAATCATACATAGATATTGATGAAAAAGAAAAAGACGAAAAGAAATATTATGATATAAAAAATCATTTAGATGAGTTATTACTTCGTAAAGAAAATATACAAAATGATGCAGTTTTTATAGCTGGAAAGATAAAAGAACTAATCACAAATGAAGAAAAAGATGAAGTTGAAAAAGAATTTAATAAACTTCTTGATGTAGTAAAAAATATTCCATACATGAACTTGGAAACTGAAGATATTCAAAAAGAAAAAGAAAGACTTGATGAAGAGTTAAAAAAATATGATGAGGAAATTTCTCATAAAGAATATCAAACAATGGATAAAGAGTTTATTGAAGAACGAATTGAGTATTTAACTTCTGATATAAAGAATATATCAGATTCAATTGAAAAATATACAAGTGATTTAAATAATATAAAAGAAGTAAACGATATATTAAGTACCAAAATATTTAATGCTGAAATGCAAATTTCAAATATTAATTCAAGTCTACTTGATTATGATTCATATGACTATGAAAATGCTGAGATACCAAAGTCTGTTGTTCAAGCATCAAATAATAAATTAATTGAAGAACGCAATAATATCAGTTTAATTGCTGAAAATTATCGTAATGATCTGGTTAAGAAATTAGATGAATTAAATGATTTATCTAACAAAATTAACGGACTAGTTGAAGAACAAAGTGTTAAAGAAAAAGAACTTGAAGAACTAGAGAAAAAAGCAGCTTTATCTACAAAATCTGTTAATGTCTTAGAAGAAGAAAAAGATAAAATTAGGTTAGAAAATATTAATAAATCTATTTTAGATTTAAATAATAGACAACAATATGAAAAATCTGTTTCTTCAATTTATGAAGAGTTTCAAATGTTAAATTCTTCACTAGAATTTGTTGATAAAAAAACAAGATCAAAAATTTTATATGAGGAAGCAATTGATAAAGTACCAACAGATGATTTAGAAAAAGAAACACCTGTAGAAAATGTTGAAATTCAAGAAGAAATAAATAGTCCTGAAATAATTGAAGAAGAAAGCACTCCTATAATTACTGAAAATACTTCTGAAGAAGTTGTAGAAAATAATGGTACTTCTGAGACACAAGAAGATGATAATATGCCAATGTTTGAACCTATCTCAGAAGAAAGTGAAGTAGTGCAGCCTGATAAAAATAGATTATATGTAGTTGAACTATCAGATATACCAAGCGATTTATCAGAAAGCAAAGAAGATAATTTTATGGTAAATGATTTTCAAGATGATGATTATATCGACTTAGAAACTGCTATAACTTCAATGGAGGATAAATAATATGAAACTTGAAATAAATAAAATTGCAAAACTTAGTAATGATGAAAAATATATTATCTTAAATGAATTAAACTATGAAGGATTTATGTACTATCTTACAATGGGTTTAATAAATGATAAAGAATTTGATTCATCAAAAGTTGTTATCTTAAAAGAATTAAAAGATGGTAATAGTTATTTCATTGAAAAAGTAACAGATAGTACACTTTTATATGAATTAACAAAGAAGTTTAAAGAACAACTATAAAAAAAACAACCTTTAATAGGTTGTTTTTTTTAGTTATTTCTTAACTCAGCATTTAGTTCAGTAGTTACTTTATCAATAATATTATTAAATACTATCATAACTTCTTCATAAGAAAGTGTTCTAGTATCATCTTTAAATGTTAAGTTATAAGCCATAGATTTTTTACCTGGTTTAATATCCCTATATATATCAAAGATATCTATAGAATCAAGTAATCTTCCACCAGCTTTTTTAATTAATTCTTCTAATTCTTTATTAGTTACTTCATTTTCAACTATAAATGCAACATCTTTTTTAATAGATGGATATTTAGATGCTTCTTTATATTTAAGAGGTTTAGTTGTAAGTTTATATAATGAAGTCATTGATATTTCAGCAACATATACATCATCCTTATAAATAGATGGATGTACTTTACCAATAATACCAATTGGATTTCTATCAACTAATATTTTAGCACTTACACCTGGATGTAGTTCTTTAACTTCAACTTTTTCAAATGAATATCTATTTTTAAATCCTAAATATTTAAGTAAGTTTTCAACAATTCCCTTTAGTAGATAAAAATCAGCTTTAATATTAACATTATTAACTTTATTTGAAATATAAGTTCCTTTCATAAGCATTGCAATCTTATGATCTTCTTTATATTCTTTATCATATGTTTTAGCTATTTCATAAATGTTAATATCTTCTACTTTTCTAGCTTTGTTATATTCATAAACATTTAATAATGATGGAATTAAAGAAGTTCTAATTACAGATTTATCTTGACTCATTGGAGAAGGAAGTGTAATTGATTCTCTATCATCATATTTAAACATTGATGCCATCTTAGGACTAGTTAATGTATAAGTTTTAACCTCGTTTAATCCAAGACTTCTTAATCTTCTTGAAGATGCTTTTCGAATTCCAACATCTCCCTTATATTCTCCTCGTCTCATAGCTATTTCAGGAAGTGTACTTACAAGATTATGATATCCATAAAGTCTTCCAATTTCTTCAGCCATATCAGCAACGTTTGGATCTATATCAAGTCTTCTTCTTGGAATTATACATTTAAACTTATGATCGTTTAAAGTATATTTAAAATCAAGTCTTTTAAGTTCAGTTTCCATATCAGAATCACTTATTTCAATACCTAGGTACTTATTAATTTGATCTGATGTAAATTCAACAATCTTTTCCGTCTTATCAACTTTATCATGAAGTACTTCACCATCTATTATAGTAGCTGATGCATATTCTTCTAAAAGTGATAAACATCTTTCCATTGCAAGATCAGTATATTCATAATTTAAACCTTTACCGTATCTTTTAGATGCTTCAGATTTAAGTTGTAATTTCTCAGCTGTATTTCTTATTGCAACAGCATCAAAGATGGCTGCTTCAATAAATATATTTTTAGTGTTTTCATCTACTTCAGTATTAAGTCCACCCATAACACCAGCAATACATGTTGGAATTTTTCCATCTGTGATAACTATATCTTTTGAAGATAATGTTCTTTCAACATTATCAAGAGTTGTAATTGTTTCATTATCGTTAGCATTTCTAACTAATACTTCTTTACCTAGTTTATCTAAATCAAAGAAGTGAGTTGGTTGACCAAATTCAAGCATAACGAAGTTGGAAATATCAACAACATTATTAATAGGTCTCATTCCTGCAGCTATAAGTCTTTGTTTTATCCACTCAGGTGAATCTCCTATTTTTACATTCCTAACAACTCTACCTTTATAATATGGACATAAATCAGTATCTACTTTTAATGAAATATAATTGTTAGTATTATCTGATTTATCAACACTATATTTAGTTTCTGGAAGTGTAACAGGTTTATTTAAAATAGTACCAACTTCATAAGCAAAACCAATATGATAGTAACAATCGTTGTTTCTATGTTTATGATAATCTAAATCATATAAGGTATCATCACAACCAAGATATTCCATAGCATCCATACCAACTGGTGCATCAGATGGTAATTCTGCTACACCTTTAGCATAGTTTTCTTCTGTTTTTTCTTCTAAACCTAATTCGAAAAGAGCACAAATCATACCATTTGATTCAACACCACGGATTTTACCAACTTTGATTTCAAAATCTCCAGGTAATATAGCTCCAGGTAAAGCAACAATTACTTTGATACCTTTTCTAACGTTATGAGCACCACATACTATTTGTAGTACTTCTTTTCCAGTATTAACATTACATACGTGTAGATGATCTGAATCAGGATGATCAACACAATCAACTACTTCACCAACTACTAAATTATTAATGTGATTTGTAACAACAGCTTCGATATTAACGCCTGCTTTTGTTATTTTAGTTGCAAGTTCTACTAAATTTTCTCCGTCAAGATTAACATAATCTTTGACCCATTTCATTGATATCATATTATTTGTCCTCCTTTCTATCAAATATGCCTACTTCTCTTAAGTCTGCATTGTAGAAAGTTCTTATATCATTAATGCCATATTTAAGCATTGCACATCTTTCTGCACCAAATCCAAATGCGAAACCTTTCCATACATTAGGATCATATCCGCACATTTTTAATACGTTAGGATGAACCATACCTGCACCAGAAATAGTTAACCATCCAGTATTTTTACAAAGAGGACAACCTTTACCTTTACAAGCAAAACATGAAACATCGGTTTCGACTGATGGTTCCGTAAACTGATAATAAGATGGTCTAAATCTTGTTACACAATCTTCACCAAATAACTTTTTTGCAAGTGCATCAAAAGTTCCTTTTAAATCAGATAGTGAAATGTCCTTTTTATCAACTAATAATCCTTCAATTTGAGTAAAGTTATGTGAATGTGTCGCATCATCTTCATCTCTTCTATATGTTCTTCCTGGGCATATCATTCTGATAGGCTCTTTTCCTTCATGTTCAAGCATGACTCTTGCTTGAACAGCAGATGTTTGAGAACGAAGAAGTATTTCGTTACCTTCAATATAGAATGTATCTTGAGCGTCCCTAGCAGGATGACCTTTTGGAATATTTAAAAGTTCAAAGTTATATTTATCTTCTTCAACTTCCGGACCATCATAAACATCATAACCCATAGACATAAACAAATCTTCTACTTCTTCAATTACTTTTTCTAAGATATTTGGAGCCCCTGTAGGTATTTCAGTTGCTGGTAAAGTAATATCAATAGCCTCTTTATTCAATTTTTCATTAAGAATTGCATTATTAATTTCTTCTTCTTTGTTATTTATTTTATCTGTTGCATAATTCTTAATTTCATTTGAAAGCATTCCAGCTTCTTTTCTTTCTTCTGGAGATAAATCTTTCATATTTTTTGTTAGTTCTGTAATACATCCATTTTTACCAATGTATTTAGCTTTTATATCAACTATATCTTGAGTAGTTTTAATATTTTCTAAGTCTTTATCAAGGTCTAGTTTAATATTTTCTATTTTTTCTTTCATATTAATTTCTTCCTTTCTTTTTATAACAAAAAAAATCATAAATCTAAGGGCGAATAATTAAATCCGTGGTACCACCTTAATTCATGATTTCATGCACTTTAGTTATTTATTAACGGTAATAAACCGATTTATTACTCCTATATATGAAATTCATTATATATATTAATTTAGAACACTTTCAGCAAATATATTCCTCTCTAATAAATACTATATATAACTACTTTGTATATGATCTTAATAATAAATTATTTAATCTTAATAATTTTCTGCTTTCATTTCCATATATGATTCAGGATGATTACAGATTGGACATACCTTTGGAGCTACTTTTCCATAATATACATGTCCACAGTTTCGACATATCCAAATAACTTCTTTATCTTTTTGAAATACTAAGTTATTTTCTATGTTATCAACTAATTTTAAATATCTCTCTTCATGGTGCTTTTCAATTTCTCCAACACCTCTAAATAAACGAGCTATTTCAGTAAATCCTTCTTCTTCAGCTGTTTTAGCGAATTCTTCATACATTTCTGTCCACTCATAGTTTTCACCATTTGCAGCGTCTTTTAAATTGTCAATTGTTGATGGAACTTCACCATTATGTAGTTGTTTAAACCACATTTTAGCATGTTCTTTTTCATTATTTGCAGTTTCTTCAAATATTGCAGCTATTTGTTCATAGCCTTCTTTTTTTGCTTTAGAGGCATAGTATGTATATTTATTTCTAGCTTGAGATTCTCCAGCAAAAGCAGCCATTAAATTAGCTTCAGTTTTACTTCCTTTTAACTCCATAATAATATCTCCTTTTTTCTTAATATATTATAATATAATGCTTATTAATTGTAAATAAATAAAACACCATAAACATTAATGTTTATGGTGTTTAAATTATTAGTTAACTCTATAGTGAGTTCTAGATTCTCCTGAATAAATATATCCTTCTTTTTCTTTAGATGAACTCCATATTTCTTCAATAATAGGAATATATACAGGTACAGTTTCAGTGTAATCTAAATATTCTGTATATCCATAAGATAGTAAATCGTTTATAGCTTGTTCATTTGCTGGTATCTTTGCAAATCCAGTGTGACAGTTTTGCATATCATTGTTATTACAATATTTATAGTAAGGTACTTCAGCATAATAAACGATATGTTTTCCATCTGGAACAGTATACGACCCTTTTCCTAACTTATAAAGAAGATATTCTGTTAAAACAATTCTATTAGGGTCAGATGTAATTTTACTAACATTTATTTCTTTTTCAACCACAGTTGCTGTTGTAGTAGTAGTTTTTGTAGTTGTACTTGTTGATTGAGAACTAGTTGATTGAGTGGTAGTTTTTTTAGAAGCATTACTATTTGTATTTGTAGTATTTTTATTTACGGTTGATGATTGGGTATTAGTCTTTTGTTGTACATATTTGGTAGATCCATTATCTGATGAATTATTTGTATTATTTTTCTTAGTATTGTTTACATTATTATTTTTATTTGTGTTTTTATCATCGGTATTGACTTTATTATTTGTATCCTTTGTTTTTTTATCATCAACATTTTTTGTATCATTATTTTTCTTATTATCATTTTTTGTATCATTGGTATCAATTATTTCTTTATGAGTTATTGTAAATAATTCAGAATCAGCTTCATTTTTACATTTTAAGTATACTTTTAATTCGTAGTTATCATCTTTAGTTTTAACAAGTTTTCCATATGATGAACTAGTAGAACATTCCTCACCATTTTTATCATATATAGTTTTGCTATTTTTAGATTCAACTAATTCCTTAAGATATACTTTAGATTCCTCATCAATTGTTTCAGGAATATTATTTATATTAAAATATTTAGTATATTGTTTTTTCAGATAACTAATGTTATCAGACATACTAGCTCCTAATTTTTTGGTATTATTTTTGTTTCCGTTTCTTTTAATGATAAAATACCAAACAGCAAATACAACTAAAAATATTAATGCTAGTTTAATTAAAGCTGATAACCAATGAATGCTTTTGTTTGAACGTTTTTTTTCTTCGTACATATTAATACCCCCTAATATGCGATTTATTAATTATATATGTTAACACATGGATTTTTTATTGTCAATTTATAAAAACTATCTATAATTTCGGTAATATGTGTTAAAATATTAAAGCGAGAAGGTGAACTATATGGATAAAATCATCATAAAAGGTGCAAGAGAAAACAATTTACAAAACATTGATTTGGAATTACCTAAAAATAAACTTATTGTTATGACAGGTGTATCAGGAAGTGGTAAAAGTAGTTTAGCATTTGATACCATATATGCTGAAGGACAAAGAAGATATGTTGAATCTCTAAGTGCTTATGCAAGACAGTTTTTAGGTAATAGTACTAAACCTGATGTTGATTCTATTGAAGGTTTATCTCCAAGTATTTCAATAGATCAAAAAACTACTAATAAAAACCCAAGATCTACTGTAGGTACAATTACAGAAATATATGATTACTTAAGATTACTTTTTGCAAGAATAGGAACTCCTTACTGTCCAAATCATCATGAACCTATTACAAGTCAAACTATTGAAGAAATGACTAATAGAGTTATGAGTATGGAAGAAGGAACCAAAATAGAAATTATGGCTCCAATTGTTCATGGTGAAAAAGGAACTCATAAAGATTTACTTGATAATTTAAGAAAACAAGGATATGCAAGAGTTAGAATTAACGGTGAAATGAGGGATTTATCTGAAGAGATAAATCTTGAAAAAAACATAAAAGATGATATTGATGTTGTAATTGATAGAATAAAAATCAAACCAGAAGAAAGATCTAGAGTATTTGAATCTATTGAATCAAGTACTAAATTATCACATGGAAAAGTAATAATTAATGTTATTGGTAAAGAAGAAATTCTTATGAGTGAAAATTATGCTTGTTTGAAATGTGATTACTCACTAGGTGAACTTGAACCAAGAATATTTTCTTTTAATGCACCATATGGCGCATGTGAAGTATGTAAAGGACTTGGTTCAAAACTACAAATAGTTGAAGAATTAGTTATACCTGATGAAACAAAATCTATAAATGAAGGAGCAATTGTTCCATTTAATTTAGATAACAATATTGGTTCAACACAATTAGTTACATTATGTGAAGAATATAAAATTGATATGGATAAGCCATGGAATAAACTTTCAAGAAAAGAAAAAGATTATGTTTTATATGGATCTGATAAACCACTATCAATTGACTATGTATCAAAAAACGGGAATACAAGGCACACAACTGAATTTTTTGAAGGAATTATAAATAATCTTCAAAGAAGATATATGGAAACTCAAAGTGCATGGATAAGAGAATGGCTTGAAAGATTCATGATTGAAACTGAGTGTGAAGAGTGTCATGGTAAAAGATTAAAACCTGAAATTCTTTCTATATATATTAATGGAAAAAACATAATTGATGTAACAGAAATGTCAATTAAAGATATAAGAAAGTTTATGGGTTCTCTTAAGTTAACTAAAGAGCAAGAAGAAATATCGCATTTAGTTATTAAAGAGATAAATAGTAGATTAGAGTTTTTAGATAATGTAGGTTTAAGTTACTTAACTTTAGCAAGAAGTGCAGGAACCTTATCTGGAGGAGAAAGTCAAAGAATTAGACTTGCTACTCAAATAGGGAGTAAATTATCTGGAGTTTTATATGTTCTAGATGAACCATCTATAGGTCTTCATCAAAAAGATAATGAAAGATTAATAAATTCTTTAAAACAAATGAGAGATTTAGGTAATACTTTAATAGTTGTCGAACATGATACTGATACTATGCTTGAAAGTGATTATCTTGTAGATATTGGACCTGGAGCTGGTGATCATGGAGGAAAAGTCATGGCGGCAGGAACTCCGGAAGAAGTAATGAAAGTAAAAGAAAGTATAACAGGTCAGTACTTATCAGGTAAATTAAAAATAGAAGTTCCAAGTAAAAGAAGAAAAGGAAATGGAAAGTATATCAAAATTAAAGGTGCATCAGAGAATAATTTAAAAAATATTAATGTTGATATCCCCTTAGGTAAGTTTGTATGTGTAACAGGTGTATCAGGTAGTGGTAAGTCATCTTTAATTAATGAAATTTTATATAAGAGTTTAGCTCACAAAATAAATAATAATCGCGTTCTTCCAGGAAAGCATAAGAAAATTGAAGGTATAGAGAATGTTGATAAAGTTGTTCAAATTACTCAAGATGCAATAGGAAGAACACCGCGAAGTAATCCAGCAACATATGTCGGTGTATTTGATGATATAAGAGATGTTTTTGCTGAAACAAAAGAAGCTAAAATGAGAGGATATTCTAAATCAAGGTTCTCATTTAATGTTAAAGGTGGTAGATGTGAAGCATGTTGGGGAGACGGAATTAAAAAAATTGAAATGCATTTCTTACCAGATGTGTATGTTCCTTGTGATGTATGTCACGGAAAAAGATATAATTTAGAAACATTAGATATCAAATTTAAAGGAAAAGATATATCAGAAGTTCTTGATATGAGAGTAAGTGAAGCATTAGAGTTTTTTGATAACATACCCAAGATCAAAAATAAACTTCAAGCAATGTATGATGTTGGAATTGATTATATAAGACTTGGACAAAGCGCTACAACCCTTTCTGGTGGAGAAGCAGGAAGAGTTAAATTAGCCAAAGAATTACAAAAAAAACCTACTGGTAAATCAATATTTATTCTAGATGAACCAACTACTGGTCTTCATAGTGATGACATAAAAAAACTATTAAATATTTTAAATAGAATTGTGGATAATGGAGATACAGTATTAGTTATTGAACACAATTTAGATGTAATTAAAGTGGCTGATTATATAATTGATTTAGGACCTGATGGAGGAGATGGCGGTGGAGAAGTTGTAGCAACCGGAACTCCTGAAGAAATAAGTAAAATTAAAAATTCCTACACAGGAGAATTTTTACGAAAAATTCTTAAATAATGATATAATTAATAATAAGAAAGAGTGATGTAATGAATCCTGTAATGTTTAAAATATTTGGCTTTGCAATTAGATGGTACTCAGTATTAATTTTAGCAGGAGCTGTAATTGGTGTTTATATTTTAAAAAAAGAAGCAAGAAGATTTAATATAAACTGGGATTTTATATTTAATCTTTCTTTTTGGACAATAATATTTGGTATTTTAGGAGCTAGAATATATTATGTTATTTTTAGATGGAGTCAGTATGAATCTAGCCTTTTAGATATATTTAAAATATGGGAAGGTGGACTTGCAATCCATGGAGGAATCATCGCTGGAGCTATAACAGTATATGTTTACTGTAAGAAAGCTAAAGCAAATACATTAAAGATAATTGATATGGCGCTTCCATCAGTTATGATTGCTCAAGCAATAGGTAGATGGGGTAATTTCTTTAATAGCGAAGCATACGGAAGGGTTACAACGTTAACTCATTTAGAAAATATATATGTTCCCAAATTTGTTATTGATGGCATGTTTATTGAAGGAGCATACCATCACCCTACATTCTTATATGAATCCATTTGGTGCCTTTTAGGATTTATTATTCTATTAATTGTTAGAAGAAATAAATATATAAAGGTTGGAACTATTACTGGTATATATTTAATGTGGTATAGTGTTGGAAGATTCTTTATTGAAACTTTACGTACTGATTCATTAATGCTTGGTGGGTTTAGAGTTGCACAAATAGTTTCAATTATATTATTTATAGTTGGAGCGTTCCTTGTTATACGTGGAAAAAGACAAGGAAAATTTGAAAATCTATATAACTCAGATAAAGATAATAATATAAGGTTTTAAAATAACACAATTTGTGTTATTTTTTTATTTCTTATGATAGAATATATTATGAAATGGAAGTGAAAATATGAAATTATATAATACACTTACTAAAGGAATCGAAGAATTAATTACTAATGAACCAGGAAAAGTAAAAATGTATACTTGTGGACCTACAGTATATCATTATCAACATTTAGGCAATTTAAGAACATATATTACAGAAGATGTTTTTGAAAAAACATTTAAGTATTTAGGCTACCAAGTTGAAAGAGTAATGAACATAACAGATGTAGGTCACTTAAAAAGTGATGCCGATGAGGGCGAAGACAAAATGGTAATAGCAATGGAAAGGGAACATAAATCTTCCAAAGAAATTGCCAAGTTTTATACAGATGACTTTAAAGAAAACTGCGACCTTCTTAATATTAAATGGCCAGATACAGTTATTCCTGCTACTGGTGAAATTGATATGTATATAAAAATGATTACTAAACTTTTAAATGAAGGATATGCATATGAAAGTAATGGTAATATATATTTCGATACATCAAAAATGCCAAATTATTATGAACTATCAGGAAGAAAAGAAGAAGACTTAATAACTGCTAGTCGTGATGATGTAGAAGAAGATGTTAACAAGAAAAATCCTGCAGATTTTGTTTTATGGTTTACTAATTCTAAATTTGGGAATCAAGAACTACAATGGGATAGTCCATTTGGTAGGGGTTTTCCTGGATGGCATATTGAATGTTCTGGAATATCAATAAAGTATTTAGGTGAAAATCTTGATATTCACTTTGGTGCTGAAGATGCTGTTTTCCCACATCACACTAATGAAATAGCACAAAGCGAAGCATACCTTGGTCATAAATGGTGTAATTATTGGGTTCATTTATCATGGCTTTTAACTGATAATATAAAGATGAGTAAAAGTCTTGGCCATGTAATAACTGCTAAAACATTAAAAGAAGACGGATTTAATCCATTAGCATTTAGATATTTTATATTAACTTCTTATTATCATAAACAAGTTAATTTTACCTACGAAACTTTAGAACAAAATCAAACAGCTTATCTAAAATTATTAAATAAAATAGCTAATATAAAAAGTGAAGGTGAACTTGATAATAATAAATTTAATGAATATGATAACAAGTTTAAATCATATTTAGAAAATGATTTAGGAACAAGTAATGCCATATCATTACTATATGATTTATTAAAAGATAATGATGTTAATAATAAAACTAAATTAGAATTAATAAAATCATGGGATACAGTTCTTAGTTTAGATTTAGTTAAAGAATCAAGTGTAAGAAAAGATCATGATGAAATTATGAAACTTATTGAAGAGAGAAATGAAGCAAAGAAAAATAAGGACTTTGCTAAAGCTGATCAAATAAGAAATGATTTATTAGAAAAAGGAATTGTCCTTCTTGATACAAGAGAAGGAACTACATATAAGGAGGCTTAATAATGTATATTAATATTATTTTAATTGTTGCTATTATTGCAGTTCCACTTCTTGCACAGTTATATATTAAATCAACATATGGTAAATATAGTGAGATTGATAATAATCAAAATATAAGTGGGTTTGAAGTTGCAAGAAAAATATTAGATGCAAATGATCTAAAATCTATTGATATTGTAACAACATCTGGAACCCTTTCAGATCACTATGACCCAAAAAGAAAAGTTGTAAGATTATCTGAAGATGTATTTAATGGAAATAGTGTTGCTTCTATGGCAGTTGCTGCCCACGAATGTGGCCATGCTATTCAAGATAAAGAAGCGTATGCCTTATTAAGAGCTAGATCTTTTTTAGTACCTGTTGTTAATCTTGGAACAAGTATTTCTTATTACATAATTTTAGTTGGATTTATATTTCAAGTTTTAAATCTTGTTTATATAGGTATAGCTTTAACTGCATTAGGTTTATTATTTCAATTAATAACTTTACCAGTTGAAATAAATGCTAGTAAAAGAGCGGGAATACAAATTAGAGAACTTGGAATAGCAGGGGTTGAAGATCAATCTGGCACTAAAGCTGTATTAACGGCAGCTGCTATGACTTATTTAGCAGGTGTTGTTGCATCAGCGCTTCAAGTATTAAGACTTATATTAATATTTACACGTAGAGATTAATCTCTACGTTTTTTTGTGTATAATTTTCTTAATATTTGACACTTAATTTATTGTTATTATACTTTCATATTGTAAATTATTATATTATTAATATGGAAGGGTGTATACTATGCAAACAGTTAACGATGAAAAAGTAACTATATCTAAAGAATTGTATAACGAAATTAAAAAGTATTATAGTGATATTTTCTTAGATATTGAGCCATATAGTAAAAAAGAAGTTATGGTAAAAAAAGTATACATCAATAATTTAATAAAAGAACTTAAAAAAGAAACAACAATAACTAATAAAGATTTTATTCGTAAAATAAGTGATGTTGATAAAAGCGAATTTGAGAAACTTTTAAGTTTATTTGAAGAATCAAGATATAAGAAAGAAATTGAAAAACTAGAAAAGAATATTAAAGACGACAAATTTACTGAAGAATTACTAGTTAACGGAATAAAATTAAAAAATGAGATTGAAAGATTAAAAAGTTTTCCTGCTTTAAAAAGACAAATATCAACAATGATAATTCAAATTAAAAAAAGCGAAATATCAAATGATATTAAAAAAATAGAGGAACAATTTTTAAAACTATGTAATTCAAATGCTAAATTTAATGAGTACGAAAATTTATCTCATGAATTATCAAATATAATTGGAGATTCTTACAAAGAGAATATTACAGACATTGTTGAACTTCCATCATCTTTTGATTTTTCTATTATTGCATCGGAGGATCTAAAGAATTGTTTTCTTTTAAATAAATCTAATATATTAACGTCTTCATATGGATTAGTTATTGAACCAAATGATAACATTAAATTTTCATCAAATAAAAAAGGTGATGAAACATTATTACCATTTGATAAATTAGATAAAAAAGAAAACTATATAGAAGTGTATGATTTAAACCCAATTGCAGTATATGCTATAACTATGGGTGAAAAATCACTAAGTGATAATTATCAACAAGCTCAAAAGCTATCAGTTAAATATAGAAATGTTCCTGTAGTTGAAATAGATTTACTTCGATATATTTCTCCAAGCGATTCACTTGAACAATTTAGATATCTAATAGATAAATTACTTGATGATAAAAATGTTAATTTTTCAAAAAAAGATGATGAATTTTATAAACGTTTTGAAAACTTTTATAAGGAATACAAACTTCTTAAAACAAATAGTTATGATGAGGGAAGAATAAGAAATTTATTTGATCACTATATTAGATTACTATCTTCTCAAGAAGTATGTAATATAGATAGTCTTTTAAGTGATTATAAATATTCTGATATTGAAACAGTACTTAAATATAATGTGTTTATGGATGACAATATATTTAGATATAACAATGTAACAAAACCATTATTAGAAAGATTTGTAGATAAGTTTTATAATTATAGATCTGATAAAACTTTAAATAAAATTTATCCAGGATTTAACACTATATTAAATAGTTTAAAAGATATGACAGAAAATGAACTTGAACAAACAGTTAATGACATAAATAAGAGTGGTGTTGTTGATTGCTGGTTGCTTGCTCAATCATTTGATCCAATCCATTCATCAATCACATACGTTAGTGAAAAAACAGAGGAGAATTTTAAAAATTATCTTGATAGTTTAGATTCTAATTCCAAATATGCGGAAGATGAAAGGGAAAAATTATTATCTTTAAAAGAGTATTTAAGTTCTCTCGATGAAGATAAACAACAATCTATTAAAAATCATAATTAATAAGCGTCGAATTGATCGACGCTTATTTTGTGATTTATAAATAATATATAATTATTGTTTTATAATATATGTAATGATAAAATATTTTCGTAGTTAAGCCAGATTATAAATGGGAGGTGGAAAACTTGTTTAAGTTAGAATCAAAATATAGACCTTCTGGTGATCAACCGGAAGCTATTGAAAAACTTGTTGATGGTATAAATTTAGGTAAAAGAGATCAAGTACTTTTAGGAGCAACTGGAACAGGTAAAACATTTACAATGGCTAATATAATAGAAAAAGTTAATAAACCAACTCTAGTTTTAGCTCATAATAAAACTTTAGCAGGTCAACTATATGCCGAATTCAAAGAATTGTTTCCAAATAATCATGTTGAATATTTTGTTTCATATTATGATTATTATCAACCTGAAGCATATGTTCCATCATCAAATACTTATATAGAAAAAGATTCATCAGTTAATGATGAAATAGATGAACTTAGACATAGCGCAACATCATCACTAATTAATTATGACGATGTAATAGTTGTTGCATCCGTTTCATGTATATATGGTATTGGTGAAAAAGAAGAATATGAAAAAAATATGTTAGTTTTATCTGTTGGAGATACAATTGACAGAAGAGTAATAATAAATAAATTAATAGATATGACATACGAAAGAAACGAACTGGATTTTCATAGAGGTACATTTAGATCAAAAGGTGATACTATCGATATTATTCCAGTTAATGAAAAAGCACATGGCATTAGAATATATCTATTTGATGATGAAATTGAAAAAATATCGTTATTTGATCCGTTAACAGGAGCTTTAATTGAAAATAAAAAAACAATAGTAATATCACCTGCATCTCACTTTGTAACGGGTTCAGAAAAACTTGAAGAAGCTATAAAAAGAATTAAAGATGAACTTGATGATAGGTTAGAATATTTTAAAGATAAAGGAAAATTAATTGAAGAACAAAGATTAAGAGAAAGAACTAATTATGATATAGAAATGTTAAAAGAAACAGGATTTTGTACAGGTATTGAAAACTATTCAAGACATCTAGCTTTAAGAGGCGAAGGTGAAACACCTTGTTGTCTTTTAGATTTCTTTCCCAAAGACTTTTTAATGTTTATTGATGAATCACATGTTACCCTTCCGCAGGTTAGGGCAATGTACAATGGCGATAGAATGCGTAAACAAACTTTAGTTGATTATGGGTTTAGACTTCCATCAGCTCTTGATAATAGACCACTTAAGTTTGAAGAATTTGAAGAAAAAATAAACCAAGTGGTTTATGTTTCTGCAACTCCTGGTGATTATGAACTTGAAAAAACAAGTGGTGAAGTTGTAGAACAAATAATTAGACCTACAGGACTTCTTGATCCAACAATTGAAGTTAAACCTATTAAGAATCAAATCGATGATATTGTAAGCGAAATTAATAAACGTATTGAACTTAATGAAAGAGTATTAATTACAACTTTAACAATAAGAATGAGTGAAGAATTAACTAATTACTTAAAAGAACTTAATATTAAAGTAGCTTATTTACATAGTGAAATAAAGACTTTGGAAAGACTTAAAATAATTAAAGAATTAAGAGAAGGTACATATAATGTTGTAGTTGGTATTAACCTTTTAAGAGAAGGACTTGATATACCTGAAGTAAGTTTAATATGTATTCTTGATGCAGATAAGCAAGGCTTCTTAAGAAGCACAAGAAGTTTAATCCAAACAATAGGTCGTGCTGCAAGAAACTCTAATGGACATGTTATTATGTATGCCGATGAGGTAAGTGACTCAATGAAAGAAGCTATTGAAGAAACAAGAAGAAGAAGAATTATTCAAAATAAATATAATGAAGAACATAATATAACACCACAGACAATTATTAAACCTATTAGTGATGTTGTTACTAATAAAGTTATTGAAAAAGCAGATAAAAAGGGAGCAAGTAAAAATGATATTAAACTTGCTATAAGTGAAATTGAAACAGAAATGAAAAAAGCAGCTGCTAATATGGATTTTGAAAGAGCTATGGAATTAAGAGATATACTATTTGAACTTAAAGGAAATAATAAATAAAGCACGTTAGTGCTTTATTTTTATTTAATCTTATAGTGCATTAGATTTTACTTTTTCCTATAATAATGCTATAATCTTTTACACATGGGGTAGTACTGGTTTCGACATGTATTACTACACATGACTGCAAGTGGATGGCACACCTAATGTGCAAAGTTAAAATTAAATGACGAATCTTATGGATTCACTCCTGCATTTGCCTAATAGAAGGTTAGCGGAGACTTCTATCTAATTTCGTTCATAGATTAGAATAGGGGTTCATAGATATGAACTATATTATTAATATTGATTAGGTATTAATAATGAATATTAACTAATCTAGTTATTAACAAGGTTGGTTTAGAGCCATATTAATAATGAATTTTAAATCTAACTAAACTTGTAGATGTTGTGTGATAGGGTATATTGGACAGGAGTTCGATTCTCCTCTACTCCACCAAATAGTAAATAAAAAGAACCTTTCGGTTCTTTTTTATATTTATTCAGTTGATGCTGTTAAGTGTCCAGGTTTATCATTAGTAGGATCATCTATTCTAGCATATGTGCTTGATGCTCCTTGGAATGTTGTTCCTGCTCCACCAACTATTTTAGTTGAATTTGTAAATACATCACCATTAGAATTAACTAATGTTTCATCCCAATCAGGATGAACATATATAGTTGTAAGGGATGTACAGTCTTTAAATGTTCTAAAGAAATTAGTTGCTTTAACAGGTTTAAAATTATTTAGATATATTGTTTTAAGGTTAGAACATCCGTTAAACATTTGTGCTAAGCTTGATATTTTTGGCCCATTAAGTGATCGAAGATCTATGGTTTCTAAACCTATATCATTATAAAACATTGATGCAAAATTTGAACAGTTTAATAAATTCCAACCAGTTATATTAATTGAAGTTAAACTTGTCATATTACTAAATGCATTTTCTAATGTAGTTACCTTTTCAACGTTAAATGTTTGAAGATCTAGACTTGTAATTGATGAACATCCATAAAACATAGTTTCAAAATAATTTGCATTTGATGTATCTAGTTTATCAAGCCCTACAATACTTGAAAGCTTAATGTCTTCTGCAAAGAAATCACGAAAAGATGTTGTATCTGATGAAGTGAAACCATTTAAATCTATTGTTTCAACTTCTTTAAGTGCGTAGAACGTTCTATAAGCATTAGACGGAAGAACTAAAAGAGTTGCATCTGTCCAAATTTTTAGAGCTCCAGTATCACTTTCAAACCATGCATAAGCAGAATAAGTACCTGATGCAGATACTAAATGATCGCTATTTTTTATAGATTCATCAGGTTCATCTGTAACTCTAGAAATTGATTTAATTAAATAATCAGATGTACCTGTACCCATACTTTTTTCATTAGCAATGGTTTTAATTTTACTATTAAAACTATCTCCTTTAAGTAGTGTAGCTTTTGTTGGAGTCCATATTGCATATAAATGACCTGTTTTTTGTGTTGTAATATTTGATTTATATGCTTTGTTATTAAATGAGGTACCTGAACCATCAGGTTTAGTATTCCAGTTAACAAAAGAATAACCATCCCTAGTAAATTGATTATCAAGAAGGGTAGTAAGAAGATCTTTTTTAAATATTTGTCTATAAGCTGCTTGACCTTTTGGATAATTACTGTGATAAATAACTTGATATTCATTTGATGCTAAATCAGATTCTTCAAATACTTCTTCACCATCAATTGATATACATTTGTTCTTATTGTTAATAGTATTTGAAATGGTTATTTTATCATCATCAAAATCTTTAACAGCGCAAAGTTCTAGATTATCATCCCAAATTTGAATTCTATATTTTCCCAGACTGTCTCTAATAAGAAATCCCGAATCAGGATATTCCTTAAGTGATAAAGTTTTATCATCAGGAAAGATATAGGTTCTTTCCAAATCATCAATATTTTCAACTTCATGATGCTTAGCAACTGACAATACTTGATTTGCTTTTAGTAAAAAGGCATCCTTTTTTGCTTTACTAACTTTTTGTGTAACTCTCATTGTTGCAATAGTTATTATCACTCCTAGAATAACAATAACAGCGAGTAGTTCAACTAAAGTAAAACCTTTTCTTTTTTTCTTAGGTTTTGATTTATTTATCATAATTACCATTCCTTAATTATTAGTCTTAAATATAGTATAGTTAAAACTATACTATAATTTCAACTATAATCTATGTTAATGGTAGTAAAAATTATGTAAATAATTTCTAATAATAAGTGATTATAATTTAAAAAGAAGATAAAATAATAATATAAGAAGTAGTGTATATCTATATTGAAAGGGATATATTTATGGCAAATGATAGAAAAAAGAAAACAGGATTTTTTGGAATATTTAGAAAGAGTAAAGAAGTTGTTGAGCAACAACCAGCTATGGATAATCAAGAAGTTAATAATATGCCTAATGATTATGAAGGCGACTTAGTTCTTCTAACAAAAAAGATGGAAAACACAATGGAAATTCCAAGCCAAGGTATTCAAAGCATTAGTGATGGTGATTTTGATGAAACCCTTCAAGTTAATGAAAACAATAATAATAACGTTAATACTAATGAACAAGTATTAACTAATGACCCTTTAAGTACTGTAAATGAAATAGCTGAAGATGTTAGGATTTCTCAAAATCAAGTAGTTAATAACCAAAACATTAATATTTCAGGTGTTGTTAATGAAATAAATAATCAAAATATAGCTCCTCAGGAACCAGTAAATAAGCCTGAAGAAAATGTACCAATTTTTGATTTTAAAGTAGAACAACAACCTGCACCTCAACAAGGAACACCATCACTAGATGAGTTTATGCAAAATCAAAACATGAATACTAATAATACTCCTGATGTAAATGAACTTATATATGATGAACAAAATATGGGAGGACATCAAAGATAATAAACAATGCGTATGCATTGTTTTTATTATTTAATATAAGAAATTATAAAAACATATAATGTTATATGGATGAAGATACTCTTTATAAAAAATTAAAGGAAATAAAAACAGAGGATTACATATGGATAATATATGTAGGAATTATATTTCTTAGTTGGTACGCAAATAGTTTAGAAAAAGATTTCTTTATTAATATGGATGATCAAAGTAAGAAAAAGTATAGACATGTTATGATTTTAATTTTTTCAGTTTTAGTAATTATATATCTATATTTTTTAAATGATTCCTGGGAATCATTTAAAAATATAAATAAGATTAATAATCAAAAAACTAAAGAATTAATTACTTTATCTTTTGTTGCATCAGTGCTAATACTTATTAGTGGAATTATATTTTTATATATTGCTTATAAAGATGAAAATCTGGATGTCGAACTTGCTTTTAATTAATAATAAACTCTGTTATACTATATGTGTGCCGTAATAGTATAATGGCATTACGAGGCCATGGTAAGGCTTTAATCTGTGTTCAATTCACAGTTACGGCACCATATATATAATTAATCGAATCAGTTATGATTCGATTTTTTTGTAAAATAATAATTATATCAAATAGACTTATACTGTTAAATTTAGTAAAATATTTATAGAAGGTGTTAAAATGGAAAAACTAATGGATTTAACTTATGAAGAATATGATAGTTTTGTAAATACACATAAAAAATCTCACTTTTTGCAAAGTTATGAATGGGGACAGTTTTGTAAAGATAAAAAAGGTTTAGTTCCTCATTATGTAGGTTTAAAGAAAAATAATAAATTAATAGCTGCATGTTTAATTCTTGCTAAAAAAACCCCATTTAAACTTTATTATGGATATTCACCACGTGGATTTATTTTAGATTATGAAGATTTTGAGTTAATTAAAGAATTTACAATGTTACTTAAAGAATATATGAAAGAAAACAAATATATTTATATCAAATTTGATCCAGATATAAAGTATCAAGATATTGATGAAAATGCTAATCCTGTAGAAGGTGGAGAAAATAACTATAAATTATATGAGTATATGAAGTCTCTTGGTTATAAACACACAGGTTTTTATAAAAACTATAATGGTAATCAACCAAGATACTCTTTTAGAATTAATTTAAAAAGACCTTGGGAAGAAGTTGAAGGAGTATTTAATAAATCTTTTTCAAAATCTATTAGAAGAAGTTACAACTATGATTTAGAAATAGATAATGAACCAAATGCAAAAGCTTTCTTTGAACTTCATCAAAAAAATAGTGATAAAGATGACTTTAATGCACACTCATCTGATTACTTTGAAACATTTACAGATGATATGAAAGATAAAGTAAAATACTTTAATGCTTATATATATCCTAAGAAACTAGCTGATAAATTTAAACAAGAAATAGAAAATGTTGAAAAAGAACTAGAAACAAATCAAAAAAGAAAGAAAGATTTAGAAGATCAACTAGTTAAACTAAAAAAAGATTATGAAGAATTTAAAAATATTAAAGAAGATAAATTATTAGTGTGCTCTTTAATATGTACATATACTAAAAATAGGGCATGGAGTTTCTTTATAGGAAATGATGTAATTGGTAATACAACATTTGCTGTATCAAGATGTTATTATGAAGCAATTAAAGATGCTCATGAAAAAGGTTATGATTTCTTTGATTTATTTGGTACTGTTGGAGATCCTAATACCAAAGTTAAAAATCTAGCTAAACTCCATGATTTTAAAAGAAAATTTGGTGATGAATATATTGAATTTATTGGTGAATTTGATTTAGTAAATAAAAAGTTTATGTATAAATTATTACCAATACTTCTTAAAGTATATAGAAAGATTAGAAGATCATGAAATTAATAGAGCTTGAAGAAAAGATATTTGATAATTATGCATCAAATCACGAATATGCTTCTATTTATGAACTATCTGGTTGGGGTAAATTAAAGGAATCAACTGGTTGGAAATACTATTTACTTGGACTATATGATGGAAGTAATCTAAAGGGAGTAACACTGCTTCTTTCTAAAAAAACATTACTAGGTAAAAATCTATTTTATTCACCTAGGGGATATTTAGTAGATGCAATTGATTATAATTTACTAAGTGAATTTCATAAACATATAATAGATTTTGTTAAATCACATAAAGGATTTATGTTAAAAGTTGATCCTAATGTAATTTATAAGATTTATGATAAAGATGGAGTAGAAACATCATTTGTTGGTAAAGATGCATTTGATAACTATCTAAAATTAGGTTTTAAACACTTTGGTTTTAATAAAGATTTTGAAACTTTACAGCCAAGATATTTATGCCGATTTAAATTAAGTGATACCTACGCTAATACCCTTAATTCATTTTCTAAATCAACAAGAAAAAATATTGAAAAAGCAGAAGAAATGGGTGTAAGAGTTAGAAAACTAGATGTATCAGAAACAAGTGTATTTACTGATGTACTTAAAAAAACAGCCCAAGAAAAAGATTTTGTTATAAGACCAACAAGTTATTATGAAAAAATGTATGAATACTTAAAAGATAAAATGTCATTATATGTTACATATATTGATACAGAAATATTCTATAACAATATATTAAATGAACAAAAAAATGTTGATAAAGAATATGAAGATTTAAAGGTATTAATGACGAAAATTAATGTTGGAGATAAATTAAAAAAACAAGAACAAGATTTAATAAACAAAAAAGAAAAATTATCTAAAGAATTAGAACTTGCTAAAAACTTAAAAGAAAAGGGTAAAGAAATAAATATAGGTGCATTAATGTCATTATTTACTGGTAATGAAGGAACTACATTTATGAGTGGTACTTTATCGGAATATAAAGAGTTTTATCCTAAATATGCTTACTATAATGAACATATAAAAGAATCTTTAGATAGAGGTTTAAAATATGTTAATTTCTATGGTATATCTGGTAATTTAGATAAAAATAGTAAATACTATGGTATATATGAAATCAAAAAAGGATATAATCCCGAAATAACTGAATTACTAGGTGAGTTTGACTTTATTGTAAATTCATTTATTTATAGGTTATATAAAATATCTTTAAAGATATATAAATTAAAGAAAAAAATAATAAAATAAAAAACAACATCAATTAATTTGATGTTGCTTTTTTATTTCTTTTAAATCTTTTCATTATTTTATCACCAAGTAATCTATCAACTAATTTTTTATTAAGCAGATAATATATTGGCATTAAAATAATTGCTATTAAACTCAAATATAAACAATTTTTAAGTCTTCCAAGTGGATGAGTAAATATTAGTTCTCTAAGTATGAAAGCACCAGCTATTACTATTACAAGTGAGAATACAAGTCTTGGTATAGATTTAATTGTTTCTTTATAACTAAAGTTATATTTCTTATTAAGTACTATTAAAGGTATTCCGATAGAAAATAAATAACCTACAAACGAATCAGCCATAGCACCATGATATGCTGCTATCCCCATCTTATCAAATAAAAGCATCATAGGTATATCAAGAGCTGTTTTAACACCTAAACCAATAAGTACAGAGGTATAAATAAGTTTAGTTTTGGATAATCCTTGTAAAGCACTACCAACCATAATATATGCTCCATCTAATATTGCTAGTAAAATAATAACTCTTAAAATATCAGGTCCATAAGGAGTGTCTTGGAAGAATATTGGCCATATTTGAGTAGAAAATATACTCATAAATATACCTATAGGAAGTATTATAAATAATAGTGTTTGAAGTATTTTGTTAAAATGATTGTTAACAGATTTTTGATCTTTTTTAGTATATGATTCTACAATTGATGGTATTAAACTTATTGCAAGACCAGTTGCAAATGCTGTAACAATACTTGCTAGTTTACTACTCCATGTAGTAAATATAGATGATATAGTTGTTATATCAGCTCCACTGTAACCAACCATATTTAAACCTTGTTTAACTAAAATCATATCAATAAAATTATATAAACTATTAGATATATTAATTGCGATAAATGGAATACAGTAAAAAATAATTTTTTTGTAGATTTTCTTTTTATCAGCAGTATTGACTTCTTCATTTGATTCTTCAATTTGTTTCTTAGCTTTTCTAACTTTAATAAATAAATATAAATATGCAATCAAAGCACCTGCGCAAGCACCTAGTATTGCAATTCCAACAGCAAGTGGAATTGATACATGAAATACTTTAATAGCAAAAAAACTACCAAAAATTATAATTGCAACTCTAACAAGTTGTTCAATAACTTGTGATAAAGAAGATGATGCAATAAATTTATGACCTTGTAAGTATCCTCTTAAAATAGAAAGAAGAGGAACAACTAGTATAGCAAATGATACACATCTAATAACAAATATAACATCAGCAACACCATATACTTCATTTGGATTAACAACAATTAAATTAGCAAGAAGTGGTGCTCCAAAAAAACATATTGCAAAAGAAATAATAGAGAATATTAGAATAAATTGTTTAGCTTTTTTAAACATAAATGTTTTTTCTTTTTGCATTCCAAGAGTGTTATATTCACTGGTTAGTTTACTTATGGCAAGAGGTATACCTGCGGATGATATGATTAGAAAGATATCATATATTTTATAAGCATATCCGTATAAGGCTCCTCCATCAGTTCCTATTATATGGTTAAATGGAATTACGTATATAAGGCCTACAATTTTAGAAATAATAATTGCAAGTGTAGCAAGTACAGCACCTTCCATAAATTCATTTTTTTTCATTTTGTCACCATCCGTGTAACATAATTATATAAAAAATAGGATATATTTTCAATTAAAGAATGTGTCAAAATTATGCTTAGTATCTTACAAGATTAAATATAGATGATATAATAAAAATAGGTGATAATATGAAACTTATTAAAAAATATGGTTTATATTTAATTAGGTGGCAACTTAGTACACCAATACTTGCAATTGTACTAAAACTTTTATCAAATATGAGTACGTTAACAGCAACTATAATTGCAAATTTGATTGGTGGTTTAATATTCTTCTGGGTAGATAAAATAATTTTTAAAAAGAAATCAGATATACCACTATGGGAAATTAAAGAAAATGTTGAGTGTTATGATTGCCATAAAACTGGTAAAGGATACCGTATTGTGGAGTGGGGCAAGTATGATCGAACCGAAGATAAACATCCACAGTATAGGTGTAAAGACTGTAGTATAGATAAGATGAAAATTATTGCAAAATAAATAAATATACAAATAAAATAATAATATAGAGGTGTTAAATATGATTTATGATCCTAATGATCCATTAATAAGAAAAGAAATAGAGTTTAAATTAAAAAGCGAATATAGCGTAGAAAATATAATTAACAGAATAAAAACAGAACTTGATAATTATTACATTGAAGGACCAGAAAAATATTTTGAAAAAAGACCTAAACCAGGAGTTGGTATGTTTAGTTTTCATGGTGATAGTGAATACTTTGCAGCAGATGACTATTTTAGATCTTATTTTACAATGGGTAAATGTAACGTATTTGCATATATTATTTATAAGGTTTTCGAAGGTTACGCAACAGCTTATTCAGATGGCGGCATTAGTAATATAGGTGACCATATAATTGTAAAAGTCGGTAACAAATTCTATGATTATAATGGTGAAATCAAAGTTGATGATAAGCAAGAATTTATTAACGATGGGCAGTATTCTATTAAAGGGAAAATATTTAGTCAATATGATATTGAACACTATATTAATTTGTATCGAGAAGAATATAAAAAAATGAAAAATGGTGATAAACCTGAAAATAATTATGTACATAATGGAGATTTACCAACAGAATTTGATGAAGAATTAATTAAAATAGGTATTAATACAGGACGTTATGAAATCTATAAAAATATATATCCTGAAATTGAAAATTCAGAAGTTGGAAGATCATCAAGATAATAAGATTAGAAAACCTGTGGTTTTCTAATCTTTTAATTATTCCTTAAAAGAGTTATAATCTACTAAGTAAAAAGGCGCTTATAGCTCAACTGGATAGAGCATTAGTCTTCGGAACTAAGTGTTGGGGGTTCGATTCCCTCTAAGCGCACCACAATATTGCTGAAATAGCTCAATTGGTAGAGCATCTGAATCGTAATCAGGAGGTTGCGGGTTCGATTCCTGCTTTCAGCACCATTGTATTTAAAACTAATCAACTAATATCTTTAGTTGATTTTTTTAATTAATGATATAATATACGTGTAAGGAGGTATTTTCCATGTTTGATATTTCAGCATTACATAGACAATATATCCTATACAATGTTGCAAGAATAAAATATAGAGAAACAGAAAAACTTACAACAAAATATTTTCGCAAACATAGTAATGAATTAAAAAAGAATATTTCGGAATTTGAAGCTCTTTTACTTAATAAAGAAGAGTCAAAGAAATATTTATTTGAACACGATGTTTTAAGAAGATATTATCATATTAAATTTTTAAAAGATTTCTATGAAACAAAAAAGAAAATTTATAGAAATGATTTATCATATGTTCCCAAAGATGGAAGATATATAAAAATCAAATGTGAAGAACAAAATGAAGATGATTTCGCAGATGAAAATGTAATATATAATAAAAACAATAACGTTACATTTATAAATATTGAAAATGCAGAATCATTTTCAATTGAAACTAATGATGAAAAAGAAATTGATTTTTTAGATCAATTATTAAAAAAGGGTAATTCATATATTGGTGAAATACCAGCTGAAGATATAACTTTATTAATGAATATTTATGACGATATAAAAAATAAAAATGATAATAATAAGTTTACAAATAATGAATTATATAATGAATATATAAAAACCATTGATTTTCCAGATATCACTAAAAATGAAATTTTATATGGTAACTTAAAAAAGATTGCTAAAAAAGGTGAGGAAGATTATAAAAACGAAATAATATCACGAGATGAATATTTAATTATCAAATATATGATGGATATTATTCAAACAAGAGATATTGATGAATTGTATAAAAAACTAGATGGAAAAGAAAAAGAATTATTTATTAGTGCGTACAAGAAACTATCATCATATGAATATTATAAAAGGTATCAGGTTTATTTTAGATCACCATCAAGAATAGTAAATGATGAAATTCATTTATCTAAAAAAAAGAAATGACATTAAACTTAATGTCATTTCTTTTTACTTAATTAAATTATCAGATAAAAATTCAGGTTCACATGTCAAATTAATTCTTAATTTCTTAATTGAATTTAATTCTCCATCTTGAATTATATATGTTGAATGTGCTTCGCATGATTCAAGCTTTTTTAAACTATCAATTGCTTTACCAATTATTGGATTAGTAACTGAACAAATACTAAGTGCAATTAATGTTTCTTGAAGCGTTAACACATTTTCAAATGGATTGTTAGAATTCTTTAGTTTAAGGATAGGTTTTAAAACACTACTTGCAAGTAAATCAACATCATCAGGAATTTTTGTTAATTCTTTTATAGCATTTATTATTACACTACTTGCAGGAGAAAGTAAATCTGTTTGTCTACCTGTTATTATTTTTCCGTTTGGTAGTTCTAAAGCAATTGATGGTAAACCGCAATCAGCAATTTTCTTTCTTGATGCTTCTATAACGGGCATCATACTATCATCTATATTAAGTTCATTTAATAATAACTTAACTTTTTGTGGTGTATCTTCATCTACTAAACCAAGTTTATAATTAGAAAGCTCGTTATAATATCTTCTTAAAACTTCTTTTTTAGATGCTTCACAAACAACATCATCATCAGAAATACAATTACCAACCATATTAACACCCATATCAGTTGGAGAGTTATATATTGATGCTCCTGTAATTCTTGTAAGTATGTTTTTCAAAACAGGGAACATTTCTAGATCTCTATTATAATTAATTGCAGTAACACCATATTTTTCAAGATGAAAATAATCAATTTGATTTACATCTTTTAAATCAGCTGTTGCAGCTTCATATGCAATATTTACTGGATGCTTAAGTGGTAAATTCCAAACAGGGAATGTTTCAAACTTTGCATAACCTGCATTTACACCGTTTTTATGTTCATGATATAGCTGTGATAAACAAGTTGCTAGTTTTCCTGATCCTGGACCAGGTGCATTTACTAAAATTAATTTCTTTGTAGTTTTAACAAAAGGATTTTTACCATAACCTTCATCACTAACAATTGTATCAACATCTGTTGGATAACCTTTAGTATAGGTATGAATATAAGTTTTAATACCCTGTCTATTAAGTTTTTTAATATATTTATCAACAGATGGTTGGTTTTTATAAAGTGTTATTACAACACTATTAACTTTAAAACCAAGACTTTCTGATTTATTAATTATTTTTATAAGTTCAGTATCGTATGTAATTCCATAGTCACCACGAGTTTTATTCTTCTCAATATCACCTGCATTAATGCAGAAGATAATCTCTAAATCATCTTTAAGCTCTTGAAACATTGATATTTTAGCATCACTTTTAAAGCCTGGAAGAACTCTTGCAGCATGTTGATCATCAAAAAGTTTTCCTCCAACCTCTAGATAAAGTTTATCAAATAAATTAAATCTTTCTTTAATATGTTCACTTTGTATTTTGACATATTTATCATTATCAAATCCTTTTTTCATATTTTCCTACTCCCATATTACGATAATATCATTTTGTCAAATGGATTATAAGTATTTTATTAAAAAAAATTATGTGCTATAATTAAAGTGACCCCCTTATAAATGAGGTGATTATATATGGGAAATATTTATAATCAAGCAAAATTATTTATGAAAAAATATCCTGGAAATATGGTTTTTCGTATAAAAAAACATGCAAATATTATTGAAAAACATTTAAACCCAGGAGAAAAAGCACAATTTGTTTTTGTTGGTCAAAAAAATACCAGTGCTTTTGACTGGTTTGCATCGTGTGTTTTGGCTATTACAGATAGAAGAATACTTATTGGTAGAAAAAGATTATTTTGGGGTTATTTTCTAAGTGCTATTACACCTGATTTATATAATGATATGCAAATTTATCAAGGTCTTATTTGGGGTAGTGTAACAATTGATACTATAAAAGAAGAAATTGTTATAACTAATATTTCTAAAAAAGGTTTAGATGAAATTGAAACCCGTATTTCTGAATTTATGATGGAAGAAAAAAAGAAATACAAATCAATTGAGAAATAAAGGAGTAACTATGAAAAAGTTGAAAATAATGATCATTTTTATCATTTTTTGTTTCAGCTTTTTTTTATTGTCTTACTTTAAAACAAGGAATTATGAATTAAAGTATGAAAAAGACAAATATAAAATAACTGAAAAATATATAAAAACTGATAAAAATTATGTTATAAATGTTTCTTATAATAAAGATAACTATACTTTTATTATTAATGATAAATATCATCGTTCGAGAAAACTTGTTAATAGTGTAAGAAAATATGAAAATGATGATGAAATTTGTTTTAAAATCAAATTTAATCAGAAGGATATATCACCAGTTTGTAAAAAAAATGGAGAGTTTGTAAGTTATCATTTAGTATCAAATAAAATGTCTTCTAAAATAAGTATTAAGAATAAAAGTCAAACTAAAGAAAATAAGTCATTTGAATATAAGAACATAAAAGTAGATACACTTAATAATAAAAAAATACTTATTTGGAATTATCACGGTTTTTATTATCTTGATAATAAAAATAGTAAAATTATAAAAATATCAAATAAGGATATTTATAATCCTTCATTAGTAGGTCAAATAGATAAATATCTAATTATACCTGATTATGATCAAGGATATGAGTATAACAACATTAAAGTATTAAATGTTGATAATTTAAAAATAGAAAATTTAAAATTAAATGATTCTTTATCTGATGAATCATATGTTTTGGGTATAAATGATAATAGCATCTTTATATTTGATAAGAAATATGAAAAAGAATTTGAAATAGTTCCATATAAACTAAAATACCGCACTATTAATCCAAAAATATATGAAAATGGAAAAATAGTAAATAAAACTTCTACAAGTTTATCAAACAAGGAAGAAACGTTTATATATGATACAACATATGATTATAAAATAATTAATGAAAAGCTTTATAGAATTAATAAATATACGAAGCAGAAAACTTTATTAAGTGAAAATAAAATAAAAGAAATAGTAAAAAAAGATAATACTGAAATATACTATATATCTGATGATAAATTATATGTATATTCCGATAAGTATGGTGAAAAAAAGATGCTTGAGTATTTTGAACTTAACTTTAATTATAAAAATATAATATATATTTTTGACTAACACTTTTTTATATCAAACATACCTTATATTAGGAGTGATAGTATGTTTGATTCTTATGAAGTAAAAAAAGGTGATAGCATTGAATCGATATCAAGAAAATTCAATATATCTAAGGACTATTTAATTGATATTAACAATTTATATTATATTGATGATTTTAGGGAAGGAAAAGAACTTATAGTTCCTAAAATAAATGATGTATATTTTAATACATATAAAGTAGAAAAAGGTGATTCTTTATATGCTATAGCAAGAAAGTATAATATAAATCCAAACTTACTTTCTTCACTAAATGGAATAGATCCAAATGAATATATTTACCCTGATCAAGAAATATTAGTTCCTAAAAGTGGATATAGCTATTATATAACTGCAGAAGGAGATACCTTAGATATTGTAAAAAAAGCATTTAATACCTCATATGATAGATTACTTGATGAAAATAAAACAATTTATTTATTACCAGAACAATTAATAGTTTTAAAAAAATAAAATAGAAGTGATTGGTTAACTCTACCAATCACTTCTATTTTATGATAATATAAAAATAATAGAATAGAAGGTGAGCAGTGTGATACTTAAGAAACCTTATGCATTTTTAATTAAACATTTTAAATTAATACATATCATATTAGCTCTTCCTTTAATATATATTGTTAATAAAACAAGACTAGTAGTTAGTTTTTTTAATCAATATGTATCAAATAGATATAGTTTTCAAACTGGTAGTGATATAAGTGGTATATATGTTAGTGGTTTAATGCTATTTTCTATAGTTATAATTATTATAGCTGCATTAACTATATACTTTTTATTGAAATATAAAGAAAAACCAGTCAAAATGTACGTGAGTTTAATAACGTATTATATAATTTTGTTTGTTGTTTTATACTGGTTATCAAGTGTAATATCATCAATGTCATTAAATGTTCTTGGAGCAAAAGCTGCAAGATCATATAGAGATATTGCAACGTTAATTTATTATCCACAATATATTTTTATTGTATTTGTAATTCTAAGAGCTGTAGGATTCAATATAAAACAATTTAATTTTAGATCTGATTTAAAAGAACTTGAAATTACATCAAGTGATAACGAAGAAGTTGAAGTTGGATTTGAAATTGACGGATATAAAACTAAGAGATTCTTTAGAAGATTTAAAAGAGAGTTTGGTTATTATCTTGTTGAAAACAAGTTTATGGTAACAGTTGTTGTCATAATTTTTGCCTTTTCTTCCCTTATAATTTACTATAATACAAGGAAAAGTTATGATATATCATACTCACAAACAGATAGTTTTGTTCATCAAGGTTTTTCTTTAAATGTAAAGGATAGTATTATTTCAAATTTATCTTATAATGGATCAAAAATAAATGATGATTACTATTATTTAGCTCTAAAATTAAATGTAACTAATAATATGACAAGAAAAGCAAGACTTGATCATTATGCATTTGTATTAAATGTTGGAAATAAAGAATTAAAACCAATTTTGGACAAATCAACATATTTTAAAGATTTTGCGTCACCATATTATAATGAGTTTATTAAACCTAAAGTAAATAGAGATTATACTTTAGTTTATCAAATAGATAAAAAAGATATTAAAAAAGACTTTAAACTTAAAGTTTTAAGTTCATTTACTGTTAAAGAAGATCATATTGTTACTAAATATGCTTTAGTAAATCTATCTCCAGTTATTATTGATGAATTAACAGATATTAAAACTTCACCTATAAATACTAAAGTAAATCTAGCTAACACAAATGTAGGAGATTCTATATTAACTATCAAAGATTACTATATTGGAAGTAACTATATATATAATATAGGAGATTGCACTAATAGTAATAACTGCATAAAAGATATTGTAAATGTTAATTATAATATTGCAAAGAAAGAATCATCACTACTAGTTTTAGGTTATGATTTTGATTTAGATCAAGAAACGGCTTATGCAAAATATATTAAAAGTGATAATTCATTCTTTGAAGATTTTGCATCTGTAAAAGTAGGTGGTGATAGTGAATCGGAAGGATATAGTGTTGTAGATATCACACCAAAGAATCTAAAAGATAAAATAGTATTACAAGTTGATGGCAATATTATAAATGAAGATAAAGTGGATTTATTTATTACTATAAGAAATAAGAGATACACTATTAATATTAGATAGTTTATTGACATATAAAGTGATATATAATAAAATATAAATGTTCTTAAAAAGAACGTTTATATATGGGTCTATAGCCAAGTGGTAAGGCGTGGGACTGCAACTCCCTGATCGTTGGTTCAAATCCGACTAGGCCCTCCATTATAAAATTTACTAATTCAGAAATGAATTAGTTTTTTAATAGAAAGAAATGATAATATGTTAGATGATATTGTAAATAAATCTCATAATGACCTAAAATTGAATAAAATTAACGATAAATTATACCTTACAAATAAAGAAATTGATGTTCTTGAAAAATATGATATTGATTATCATACAAGTATTGATATGTTGATGTTTAAAATAGATGAAATATTAAACGATTCTACTGGAGAATTAAATGATTTAGAAGAAGTATCAAGTAGTATAGCTGAATTTAATTATTATCATAACGTAAATAAATAATTTAAGAATATAATTTATTAATTTACGTATAATATAAATATGAAAAGAATATTAAATAAAAATATAGTAATTGTTATTTTAACATTTTTAATACCTGGTATTATTGCTTTATTAATAAGAGATTCTTTTTCAATGTATAAACAACTAATTAGACCGAAATATAGTCCGCCATCTATAGCATTTCCTATTGCATGGAATATCTTGTATTTACTTATGAGCATTGCAGTGATTTTAGTTAAACACGATGATGAAAATAATTTAAAAATATATTATTTACAACTATTACTTAATGCTTTATGGACACCTATATTCTTTTTATTTAAAATGTACTATTTAGCATTATTTGAATTAATAATTCTATTAGTAATTGTTATTTACATGACTTATAAATTTTATAAGTATAATAAAATAGCAACATATTTATTAATTCCATACATAATATGGCTGTTATTTGCTTTATACTTAAATTATTTTGTAGCAATATATAATTAAAATATATTGTTATTACTAAGGAATAGTTTACTAAACTATTCCTTTTTTTTATTCTTTATGTTATCATTCATGTAGGAAATTATGGGTGATTTATATGCTTGTATGGGGAAAAAATGTTTTTAATGAAATTGATTTAAAAAAGGTAAGAAAAGTTTTTTTAGATAAGAATGTATCTAAAGAATATATTCCTCTTCTTCAAAGTAATAATATTCGTTATGATTTAGTTGATAAAAAAGTGCTAGATGATATGGCAAATAAAAATCATCAAGGAATTGTTGTTGATATTTATGAGTATGAATATAAAGATATAGAGGATTGTTATGAAGATGATTTTATAGTAATTCTTGATCACCTAGAAGATCCACATAATTTTGGTGCAATAATTAGAACTTGTGAATGTGCTGGAATTAAACATATCATTATTCCTAAAGATAGATCAGTAAGAGTAAATGAAACAGTTATTAAAGTTTCTTCTGGAGCTATAAGTTATGTTGATATTATTATGGTTTCCAATTTAACAAATGCCATAAACAAACTTAAAGATAAAGGTTTCTTTGTTTACGGAGCAGACATGGATGGAACCGATTATAATAATGGTGATTTTACTGGCAAAAAGGTTTTAGTTATTGGTAATGAAGGTAAAGGAATAAGTCCTATTGTTTCATCTGCTTGTGATGAAATAGTATCAATACCTATGGAAGGAAACATAAATAGTTTAAATGCTTCTGTTTCTGCGGGCATTTTAATTTATGGAATGAACAGAAATGATAAATAATGGATATACAGATGAGCAGTTAATAGAGCTTGTTCATGAAAATAGTGAAGAAGCCAAAACAATGCTTTTTGATAAATATAAAGATAAGATAGATTTTTTGTTAAGAAAATATAGTAAAGTTTCTCGAAATTTAGGTGTTGATATGAAAGACTTGAAGCAAGAAGCTTTAGTTGGATTCACAGATGCAATTTTAAACTATAGTTCATGTAGAGATGCTAGTTTATCAACATTTATTTGTTTATGTGTTGAAAGAAAAATAAAAAAAGTATGTATTAAAGCTGGAACCAATAAAAACAGAACAATAAATGATGCTCTATCTTTAGAATATTTTTATGAAGACATTGATACTTCATTAAAAGAATTAATTGAAGATAGTTCATCAGATCCTCTAAACAAGATTGAGGAACAAGAATCATATGAAGAACTATTAACAAAAATTAAATCATCATTAACTGATACAGAAAATGAAGTCTTTGAATTATTAATAATAGGACTTAATTATAGAGACATTGCTGAAATACTTGATAAAGAGAATAAACAAATTGATAATGCTATTCAAAGAATAAAAACAAAGATTAAAAAAATACTAGAAAATAGGGAAAACTAAAATAAAAAACACTTGAAAATATATAGCTTATTTGCTATTATATAGCTGAAGCACGAAAGTGTTTTTTATTTGAAAAAAAATAATGAGGTGTTTTTGTGAAAAAAGAATCAAAGAAAAAAACTAAAAAAAATGGTTATTTTAAAGAAGTAGGTAAAGAATTATCTAAAGTTAAATGGCCTGAAAGAAAAGATATTATTAAATATACTATTGCAACTGTAATATTCGTATTAATTGTTGTAGCATTCTTCCTTGTTTTAACAATGGGAATGTCTTGGATAGTAGAATTATTTTAGGAGGGTTTGATTAGGTATGGAAAAAGAATGGTATGTAGTTAACACTTATAGTGGACATGAAAGCAAAGTAAAAGAAAAACTTGAAATGCGTGCAGAATCAATGGGAATGCAAGATTACATCTTTAGAGTAATCGTTCCTACAACTACTGAAGTAGAAGTAAAAGATGGGGTAAAAAAAGAAAAAACTAAAAAAATGTTCCCTGGTTATATTTTAGTAGAAATGATAATGACTGATGAAGCATGGCATTTAGTTAGAAATACTCCAGGTGTAACTGGATTAATTGGTTCAAGTGGTCGTGGATCTAAACCAACACCACTATTACCACAAGAAATAGATAGAGTTCTTGCAAATATGGGACTTTCTAGACTTAATATTGAATCTGAAATTGCAGTTGGTGATGAAGTATCAATTACTGACGGACCATTTAAGGGTATGCATGGTAAAGTTGATTCAATTAACACAGAAACAAATCGTTTATCTATATTAATAGATTTATTTGGTCAAGAAACTTCAGTTGAAGTTGAACTATACCAAGTAAGTAAAAATGAATAAAAAACAAATCACTCCTAGTTATAGGAGTGATTTTTATTTATTCTATTTTCAATGATTAAGATAATTATATAAAGTAAATATGAAATAACCATAAGAATTACTATTCCACTAATAACAAGAGTCAGATTAAAAACCTGCGTTCCATAAATTATAAGATATCCAATACCAGCTTTACTTACAAGAAATTCTCCCATAATTACACCAATTAATGTCATAGATATGTTTATTTTTAAACTATTTATAATAGTCCCGTACGCAGAGGGAAGGATTAAATATTTTAAAATATCTTTTTTATTTGCATTAAGTGTATTTAATAGTTTTAATAGATATTTATCAGCACTTATAAAACCATTATGAATAGATAAAATATTAATAATTAATGTGATTGATAATGCCATAATTATTATACTTTTTTGACTAGCCCCAAATAAAATTATAATTAGAGGACCAATTGCAACCTTTGGTGTTGAATTAATTATTGTTAAAAAAGGATCAAATATTTTATATAATATTGGAATTTCATAAAATATGATAGCTATGATAAGGCTAATAAGAATACTTAATGTAAAAGCTATGAATGTTTCTTTAATAGTTATATATATATGATAAAGCAAATTATTATTTTTTAATAAACTGATAATACATTTATATATTTTTGAAGGTGATGAGAAAATAAATGTATTTATAATATTTAATCTAGACAATAATTCCCATATAAAAACAAAGATAATGATTAATGATATTTGAAATATATGTACAATAATTTTTTTATTCATTAAATACATCAAGATCCTTACCAATTAATTCATAATAATAAGAAAATTTATTATCACTTCTATTTGATATAGGATCTTTCTTATTATCTAGTTTAATTTCATACATATTTTTTATATGAGAAGGTCTTTTTGATAAAACAATAACTCTATCAGCAAGACTTATTGCTTCAGATATATCATGTGTAATAATAATTGCAGTAATATTATTTTCTTTAATTAATTCATAGACATCTTTACTAATTGATAATCTTGTTTGATAATCAAGCGCTGCAAAGGGCTCATCTAGAAGAAGAAGCTTTGGTTTAAAAGATATGGTTCTTATTAGTGCAACTCTTTGTTTCATTCCTCCAGATATTTTATCTGGATACTTATTTTTAAAATCATTTAAACCATATCTTTGAAGCAAATAATTTATATAATTTTCATTATTGATATCTTTAATTTTGCATGCTAAATTTGCATTGTTAAAAATACTAAGCCATGGAAAAAGGGCTGAATCTTGTAACATATATCCAATTTTTTCTTTATCAAAATTATATTTAATGTTTCCTTCATAGTTATTATCAAGCCCACTTATTATATTAAGTAAAGTGGATTTACCACATCCAGATGTACCAACAATGCATAGTATTTCACCGGCGTTAACATCAAAACTTATATTATATAAAACATTTGTTTTTTCATTTTTACCAACAAATGTTTTAGATAATTTATGTACTTCTAGGATATTTCTATTTTTCAAAGTTAATTACCAATTTATTATATGGAACATAGGAATCAATTAAATTATTTTTTAGCAATACTTCTTCAAGATTTTCAAAACTTTTTTTATTAACGTATGAGTTATTTAACCATGAATCAGCATCTTTATAGTGCTGTATCATTTTCGTTAAATCATTAATTGAAGTATCGGGAAATTGTTTACTTATTACTTTAGCAATTTCACTGGCTGAGTGGTTACTAACATAGTTAAGACCGTCATCAATTGCTGCAACATAATTTTCAATTATGCTTGGATTATCTTTAATATAACTTTTTTTAGCGTAGAAAGTTGTATAGGGCATTTCTCCAGAATATTTACCGATTGGAATCAAAGTAAAACCTTGAGAATTTTTTTCAAGCATCGTTGCATTTGGTTCAAATAAATTTACATAATCACCCGTACCACCAATAAATGCTCCAGAAAGTGATGCAAAATCAATTTGGTAATTTATGTTTATATCCTTATAATTTATTTCCTCATTTTCAAGTGCATTTAAGAAGTTTAATGCTGGCATTCCACCTTTTCTTCCAACAATAATTTCTTTACCTATAAGACTATTAAGTGAAAAGTTGGTTTCATTTTTTCTTCCTACGATAAATTGTCCATCTCTTTTAGTAAGACCACTAAAGATTTGTAAATAATTTTTCTCTCCACCTTTATAAACATATATAGCTGATTCTGCTCCAGCAAATCCAATATTAACATCACCGCTAAGTACGGCTGCAGAAACTTTATCTGCACCACTTGTCAGTATAAGATCAATATCTAAACCATGGTTTTTAAAATATCCATTTTCTATTGAAACATAAAATGGAGCATAGAAGATACTGTGAGCTACTTCAGCAACTTTGATCTTATTTAAGTTATTTTTTTTATCTTCTTTAAAACTAAAAAAGAAGATAAAAAAACCTAGTAAAATTAATATTAATAAATATATAATTTTTTTCATGTTTTCCTCTTTTCTTATGTATTATATGCATCTAAAAAAATATGAGATACACATATATCATGGTGTAAGTCAATAATGAAAATAATTATTAATAAAAAACTATACTTTTAGTTTACAATAATCTTTATTTTTGTTAAAATAATTCTAGAATAAGAAGGTGTTTAAAAATGAAGGTATTACCAAATGAAACTTCTGCATTACTAGATAAACTATACAACTTAAGAGGTGAAGATAGTTATATCCTTGTAGAAATGGAAAAAGAAAGACAAGTAGCTGAAGAAACAAAAGAAAAAACAACTAAAGAAAAGCAAGAGTTACAAGATAAAATCACAACTTTAACAAATGAAGAAACACTACTTGCTGAGCAAGGAGCACATCTAAGAGATGTCCTTAGTGGTATTAATCCAGATGACTTTAAAGTTGTACTTGAAAAACTTAATATTGATTTTGATCCTGAAGCACTTAAAAATAAAATTGATGAAACTTTACCAGGAAGAATTGAAGAAGTTGTTAGTGCAGCCAAAGAAGCCGAAAACGAATTAATAACTATTGAAGAAGAAATGAATGGTGCTATCACAAAAATAGATGAATTAGCAGTTCGAAGAGAAACTGAACTAGCTAATCAAGAAAAGTTAAATGAATATTTTGAGTTAGCATTAAGTGGTAATATTAACATCACAAGAGAAGCAATTACATCTTTAGTAAGTCAATTTAATTTTAACGAAGAAGAGCAAAGAGAAGCTGCTAAATTAATGATGTTCCCAGAAGATGCATTATATGAATATGATAAACAATATCAAGATGCTCAAAATCATGGAAAATCAATTTCAGATGTTTTAATTGAAGCTAAAGAATCAGTTGCAAAACCTATTGGTGATATCTTTTCTGAAGCAGATTCTAGTATAGCTGAAAACATTAAAGAAGAAAAAGCAGATGTATCTGATGAAGATATTAAAAAAATCAGTGATGAAATTAGTGATATTCTAAAAAAACTAGAAGAAAATGAAGATAAGCCATTGTTTGATGATGTGAAGCTTGATAATCTTCCAATTGAAGAAAAAGAAGAAAAGGTTATTGAGGAAGAAAAACCAGTAACTAATGAAGTTAAAATTGAAGATGAACCAGCAGAAGAATCAATGATGGATTTATTTAAAAGATTAGGTTTAAGTGAAATCATGTTTGTTGAAAGTGAATTATCTGATTTAATTGCTCTTGATGACAAAAAAATAGTTGAGAAAAATGTAGGTATTTTAAATAAACATGGAATTAATTTAGATGTTGTTAGCGATAATGTTAATATTTTATCTGACCCAGAATTAGATGAAAAAATAAGTTTAATATTAGAAACTGGTAAAACAGTTGATGATATATATTTTAATCCTTCAGTAATTAAAAAATATGATTACCAAGGATTAAAAGATGCCATTGAACTATTAAAAGAAAATGGTTTAGATCCTAAAAAAGTTCCTTTAATGGCATTCTAGGAGGTTGTGTATATGTCGCAATGTTCTATTGCTGAAAAAGTAAAATCATGTTTCACTGTATCAAAAGAATATACAAGCATAGATGATGATTTGCTTTTATATCAGTTTATTCCTGATATAAATCAAGACTATGCTGCACTAGCTCAAAGATATAGTGTTTTATGTGCTAATTCAGAAATCCGTAATCGTGGCGACTTATGTGCACTAACTAATAGTATTATTGAATTAGATGAACTTAAAGCTGAACTTGATGCAATTGATAAAGCAATAATATTTCCTGATTTAAGAAGTGTGTGTTGTGATACCAATGAAGTTCTTGAAAAAATAAAGTTTGCTAGTACTTATCATTATCCTTATATAAATGAAAACAATGAAATTCTTCGAGACTTTTTTGCTTTTGATGATAATGAATCAAACTATATGAAAGGTTACTATTTAAATAACACACTATATACTCCAGAAGAAAACAAAAATGATATAAAATTTAGAAACATTCCAGAAAAAGAAGAGTACTATCGTATCTGCGGTAAAGTACAGGAAGCATCATATGATTGTTTCAAAAAAACATTGAAGCTTAATAGTGATTTTAATAGCTACGTTATACATGAACTTATGCAAGGTGAAGATGTATATCATAGTGATGAACATTTTAAAAATGCTATTTTATTACTAAAAACCCAAGAAAACCCATTCCTTGATTCAGGTAGATTATTTCAAAATACTAAATCAGAATTCCCAGAAGAAAGAGATTTGGGTGTACGAAGATAATGAATTATTTAGAAAAAATTGGGTTTACTAGTGATGATATAAATGTAATAAAAAAATCTACTACAAGTGTTATTTTTAATTTGTTAAGTGAACAAAGAAGAGTTGTTAATGCAAACATCTTGTACTTAAGAGATTTAGGAGTAACAAATTATAAAGAAATATTTATAAAATATCCAGATTTATTTTTAATTGATAACAGCAATTTTAAAGAAATTTTTGAAAAATATGATAAATCAGATTTAATAAATAAACTAAATAACAATTTAGATATATTTGTATATTTATAGTATAAAGAAGCAGTAAAATTACTGCTTTTTATTTTTATTAAAGTAGTATCTATGCTATAATTTTTTTATATATAGATAGGGTGACTTTAAAATGAACAACACAATAGAATTAAATGAGAATCAACAACTCGCAGTAAATCATTTTGAAGGTCCATGCCTTGTTATTGCAGGTGCTGGAAGTGGTAAAACTAGAGTTCTAACAAAAAGAATTATCGAACTTATTAATAAAGGTGTAAAACCACAAAATATTTTGGCTATAACATTTACCAATAAAGCAGCTGGTGAAATGAGAGAAAGGTTATATAGAACAAATAAAGAACAAATAGACCAGGTTTTTGTTGGTACTTTTCATTCCTTTGGTTTAAAAATAATTAGAGAAAATTTAGATAAGTTAAATTTAGATAGAAATTTTACTATTTTAGATAGTGATGATGTTTTAAGCATTATTAAAAAAATAATGAAATCTAATAATATAGATTCAAAACAAGTTAATCCCTCATATGTTAAAAATCGTATAAGTTATATAAAAAATGAACTATTATCTGATAAAGAAATTACGTTATATTTTTCATCAAATAATGAAGAGATTATAACGCAGATATATAATGAATATTGTGAAATATTAAATCGAAATAATTCTGTTGATTTTGATGATTTGTTGTTATTACCAACTAAATTATTACAAAAAGATGATGAAGTTTTGTTAAAATATCAAGAACATTATAAATATATTTTAATTGATGAGTATCAAGACACAAATAAGGTTCAGTACATTATGACAAAACTATTATCATCAAAATATAGGAATCTATTTGCAGTTGGTGATCCGGATCAATCCATATATATGTTTAGAGGCGCTAACTATAAAAACATCCTTAATTTTGAAAATGATTATCCTGATGCAAAGATTATACCGTTATTAATAAATTATCGAAGTACACAAAATATCCTTAGTGTTGCTAACAACGTTATATCACATAATAAAGAAAGAGCAGAGAAAAATTTGCTTTCAAATTTAGGCGTTGGTGATAAGGTCAATTTAACTGTTTCATATGATGAAAAGCACGAAATCACATTAGTAATTGAAGAAATAGATAAACTAATTAAACTTGGTTACGATTACAAAGATATAGCTATTTTTTATAGAACTAATGCACAATCAAGAGCTGTAGAAGAAGGAATTTTAAAGAAAAATTATCCATATAAAGTAGTTGGTAGTTATTATTTCTATGCTAGAAAAGAAATTAAAAATTTAATTTGTTATTTAAGATTACTTGTTAATCCCCATGATGATGTTTCATTAAGAAGAGTTATAAATGTTCCAAAAAGAGGAATTGGTGATAAGTACTTAGAAAATTTAGAAAAAATATCTAGAGAAAAAAACATTTCATTATTTGATGCAATTGATGACAATAAAGGGATGATTTTTAAAAACCTAATTATAAAATTACAAAATGATTTAAAGAATTTATCAATTAGTGAAATAGTTGAAAAAGTTCTTGATGAATCAGGAATGATAAAAGAACTTGAAGAGGACTCATCATTAGAAAATGAATTAAGAATTGATAACTTAAATGAGTTTAAAAGTATATCATCTTCATACGAAGCTAAAACTGGAAGTAATGATTTATCAGATTTTCTTGAAGAAATTAGTTTAGTTGCAGATATTGAAGAACACAAAGTATCTGATGATGCAATTACATTAATGACACTGCACAGTGCAAAAGGACTTGAATTTAAAGTGGTATTTATCGTAGGTTTTGAAGATGGTATTTTCCCTCATCAAAATTCCTTTTGTGAAGTTGGAGGACTTGAAGAAGAAAGAAGATTGTGCTATGTTGGCATAACAAGAGCTAAAGAAAGACTATATCTAAGTTATGCAAAAAAAAGAATGCTATATGGTAAAGAAAATTTAACTGTACCAAGTAGATTCTTAAAAGAAATACCAGAAGATTTAATTAATATAACTAAATCAAGCATTAATGTTGAAAAGAAAATTGATAGAACTAAAATGTACTATGAAGAAGATCAAGAATACAATATTGGTCAAGTTGTTATACATAGTGTTTATGGAAAAGGTGTCATTGTTGGTATAGATGATAAGTTTGTATCAATAGCATTTAATAAAAGATTTGGAATTAAAAAAATACTTAAAAATCATTCAAGTATAAAGAAGGTGTAACATGAAAGAAAAAACATTGGTAATTTTAGCAGCAGGAATGGGCTCAAGATTTGGAGGACCTAAACAATTTTACCCCGTAGGAAATAATGGCGAATTCATTATGGATTATTCCATATATTCAGCAGTTAAGTATGGCTTTACTAAAGTGGTATTTGTAATCAGAGAAGAGTTTGAAGAAGAGTTGAAAAATACTATTTGTAAAAGATTAGAAGGAAAAGTAAAATATAGTTATGTTTTTCAATCCTTAAAAGATATTCCTGATGAATATCAATTGCCTAGTGATCGAACGAAACCACTTGGAACTGCTCATGCAATGTATACAGCAAGAAATGAAGTTGAAGGAAATGTTGCAGTAATTTCTGCCGATGATTTTTATGGAGACGAAGCTTTTAAAGACCTTTCTGAATTATTAGATAAGGATGAATACGGAGTTATATCATTCAAAATTGCTGAAACAATGTCATTAAATGGTGCAGTAAAACGAGGCGTATGCATTGCTGATGAAGGTTATATAAAAGATATTATTGAATCAGAGTGTACTATAGATGGAGATAATGTTACGTGTATTCCTTTGGACAGAACTAAAGAATCTTTTACTGTTGAAAAAGATGGATGTGTTTCCATGCTTATGTACGGATTTACTAAAGATATTTATACTTCAATAAAAAAAGAAATAGATACTGCATTTAACAAGAACAAAGATGACTTATCATCGTTTGAGATTTTCTTACCAAATGTAATATCTAATGAAATAAGAGAAGGAAGAAAAGTTCTAAATATTAAAACTAATTCAAAATGGATAGGTTTAACATATAAGGAAGATGTTGAAGGTTTAAAACTTTGCATTAATAAATATATTGAAGATGGTAAGTATCCAGAAAAATTATGGAATTAAACGCATTTTTGCATATATGATTAATATTGTATATGCTTTTTTTATGGTATAATATTTATAGGTGATTCTATGACATTTGAAAAGTACAATGAACTTGTAGATTTATTAAATAAAGCAAACTATGAATATCATGTTTTAGATAACGCAACTACTTTAACAGATCAACAATATGATAATTATTTAAAAGAAATATACGAGGCTGAATCTTATCATCCAGAGTGGAAAAGAGATGATTCACCAACCACAAAAATAGGTGGGGTTATATTAGATAAATTTGAAAAAGTCACCCATAATATACCAATGATGTCACTTGCTGATGTCTTTAATGAAGATGAAATAATTCACTTTGATAAAGTAATTAAAGATGAAAAAATTAATCCACAATATGTTTGTGAACTTAAAATAGATGGATTGTCTGTTTCTTTAAAATACGAAAAAGGTGTATTAGTTTCTGCTGCAACAAGAGGTGATGGTTTTATTGGTGAAAACATTACTAATAATGTAAAAACAATAAAACAAGTTCCACTTAAGCTTAGTAAAGATATTGATATTGAGGTTCGTGGAGAAATATACATGTCAAAAAACACACTAAAGAAACTTAATGAGGAAAGAGAAAAAAACAACGAACCACTTCTAAAGAATTGTCGTAATGCTGCAGCTGGTTCAATTAGGCAATTAGATTCAAGTGTTGCTGCAAAAAGAAATTTAGAGGTGTGGATATACCATTTACCTAATCCAGAAGATTATGGAATAAAGACTCATCATCAAGCTTTAGAGTTTATGAAAGAATTAGGTTTTAGAGTTAATCCAAATAATAAACTGGTAAATAATATTGATGAAGTTTTAAAATATATTGATGACAAAGGTAAAATAAGGCCTGAACTTCCATATGATATTGATGGTGTTGTTATAAAGCTTGATAATCTTAAAGACCATGAAAAAATGGGAAACACTATCAGATATCCTAAATGGGCCGTAGCTTATAAATTTCCGGCAGAAGAGGTTTTAACAGTTTTAACTGATATTATTTTTACTGTAGGAAGAACAGGACAGATAACTCCTAACGCTGTATTAGAGCCTGTTTTAGTAATGGGATCAACAATTTCAAGAGCAACTCTTCATAATGAAGACTACGTTATAGCAAAGGACTTAAAAATTGGTGATACTGTTTCAATTAGAAAAGCTGGTGATGTAATTCCAGAAGTTGTCGAAGCCAAAATTGAAAAACGAAAAGGAAATGAGAAACCATTTGTTATGATTTCTGAATGTCCAATCTGTGGTACAAAATTAATAAAAAAAGAAGGTCAAGTAGATTATTATTGCCCTAATATAAATTGCCCTGCAAGATCTATTGAAAAATTTATTCATTTTTCATCAAAAGAGGCAATGGATATCGATGGACTAGGTGATGAAATTGTCGAGGATTTTTATAATCTTGGAATAATAAAAAACTATCCTGATTTCTTTAAATTATTTAAACATAAAGAACTAATTATGAGTCAGGAAGGGTATGGCCTAAAAAAAATAAATAACATTCTTGATGCTGCAGAAAATAGTAAGCATAATAGTTTGGAAAGACTTCTATTTGGTCTTGGTATTGAAGGAATAGGAATTAAAACTGCCAAGATTATTGCAGAAAAATACCATGATATAAGAAGTATATATGATGCAAGTGTAGAAGATTTATCATCCATAAAGGATATTGGACCAATACTTGCTAATAATATATATAACTATTTTCAAAAAGATAAAAATAGAAACACTATTGAAGAGTTAATTGAACTTGGAGTAAATGTTGAGTATAAAGGTAAAAATAAGAAATTTAGCGATAAGGTATCTGGAAAGAAAATAGTTATAACTGGAACTCTTTCAATTGCATCAAGGCCTTTTATTAAAGAACTTCTTGAATCATATGGAGCCGTAATGGTAGAAAGTGTAAGCAAAAAAACAGATCTTGTTCTTGTCGGAACTGATCCAGGAAGTAAATATGATAAAGCTAAAGAACTTGGAATTAAGGTTCTAAATGACGATGAAGTTACTAGTTTAATTAATGAATTAAAAGAAGAGAATTAATCTCTTCTTTTTTTGTTGAAACGTTGATAAATATCTCATTATGTAGTATAATTATGATACTCAAAAAAATGAGGTGTTTTATGAAAAAAATGTGGAGAAATAACAAAATTTTAATTATATTAGGAGCTATACTTTTAGTATGTGCAATAGCAATAATTGTTGTTGTTTTAAAATACTTTATAGGTTCAAGAAAATCTGTATATGGACCTCGTTTTGATAATATGAAAGTAACTATTTCACAAAAACAACAAGACGATTATATAAAAGGACTTGAAGATAATTCTAATGTAGTTAAAGTTAGATTTAGAGTTTCTCATAAAACTTTATATATATCAGTAACATTTAAGGACGATATAAGCCTTGAAGATGCTAAAAAAATAGTTGATGAATCTTTGACTTTATTTCCAGATGATATAAAGGAAACATATGATATTAACTATACAATTAAAAATGCTAATTATATGCTTATGGGTGCAAAAAATGCCCCTGGGAATGGATTAATTTGGGGTAATAATAACCTTGTTGAATCCGCTAAGCAGGAGTAATGATTAAAATGAAAGATAAAAAGCGACTATATACTATTATTGGAATTATAATTGCTGTAATAATTATTTCTATATTTGTATATAATTTCCTTAATGATAAAAACAAATTAAATAAAAATGAAAAGAACTGGATCACTAATAATGTAAACGTTGTTCAAAACATTAATGTTTTGAATAATGCTAATGTTTTTGGCGATAATGGTACAGGTGTCTTTTTTGATTTTATAAAAGATTTTCAAAGTGAATATCGTTTAAAAATTAATCCTGTTACTTTTTTAAACGGTGAGCAAGTTGAAGGTGTTAGTTTTACTGCCGGAAATCAAATTGATGATAACAGTATTGTTTTTTATGAAGACCACTACGTTATTGTTGGTAGAGAAAAAAATATATATGATAGTTCTAATGCTTTTAAAAATGATGAAATAGGTGTTTTACAATCAGATTCAGAATATTTAAAAGGTAAAGTATTATCATATAATTATAGAGTTTATGATTCTGATGCTTCTTTGTTCGAAGCGTTAAAGACTGGAGAAATCAACTATGCAATGGTTTCTTTAATCAGAAACATTGATCGAATTTTCTCAAATGATTTAGTGATTAATTATCATTTTAGTGATGTAAAATATTATTACTATTTCGAAGGTATTAAAGATGATACATTATCATCTATTATTAGAAAATACTTTAATAGATGGAACAAAAAATATTTTAATGATGTTTTCAATAATAATGAATTCTTAGCTATTGCATCTGCTTTAAATTTAACTGAAGCCGATGTTTCAACAGCATTATCTAAAACCTATAATTATGGTTTTATAAACCAAAATCCATATGAAGTAATTACTGGTGGGAATTTTGGCGGTATATCAGCAATATACTTAAAATATTTTAGTGAATTCTCAGATATTAAATTTAATTTTAGAAAATTTAGCAGTGCGAATAAATTTAAAAAAGCAATTAAAAGTAATAGTATAGATATATATTTGAATTATTACTTATTTGATGATAATTATGAAGACATTTATAATAGTAGTTGTATTTCTTTTGATATAATTGCTCCAGTAAAAAATAATGTAATTATTAATGATTTAAATGTTGTAGATGATAGTGAAGTATATGTACTTAAATCTAGTAAAATATCAAGATATTTAAGTGAAAATTCAGACTTTAAACTAAAATACTATGAAACAATTAGTGAAATGTTAAAACTTGCTCGAAAGGGTAAAATAATTGCTATTGATACTGAGACATTTAATTATTTCCATAAAAACAAGTTAAAAAATTATGAAAGCAGATATTCAAAAGTAATTAATGACTCATATACATTTAAGATTAAAGGAACAAGTAGTTTAAAAAGATTATTTTCTGCATATACACAAACTTTAGATCCAAACATAGTAATTTATGAAGGAATAAATAATCATAATAAAACTGTTTCAAAAGGTGAAACTCTTGCAAATATTGCTAAATATTTTATTTACCTACTTTTAGGTGGAGCTTTATTTATGATTTTCTTCTATAAGAAATCAAAAAGAGTATCTGTTGCTAAAAAGATAAGAAATGATGAAAAGATAAAATATATTGATTTATTAACAAGTTTAAAAAATCGTAATTATTTATCTGAAAACATGGAATCATGGAATAATAATAAGATTTATCCTCAAACAATGATTGTTATTGATTTAAATAATATTGCTTTCTTAAATGATCGAAAAGGTTATGAAGCAGGAGATAGACAAATTGCTGCAATGGCAAATATATTAATCAAAACACAACTTGATAATTCTGATATCATGAGAACAAATGGTAATGAGTTCTTAGTATATCTAGTTGGTTATCAACAAAAACATATTGTAAATTATATTCATAAGTTAACAAAAGAAATGAAAAAATTGCCATATGAATATGGAGCAGCAATTGGTTATAGTATGATCAATGATGATATCAAAACAATTGAAGATGCAATTAATGAAGCACTAGAAGATATGAAAAAACAAAAGGCAAAGAGTAAAGAGGTATAAGTTGAAGAATTTAAAGAAAAGTTTAGTTATTTATTTCAAAAACTTTAAAAATGCTTTATTTAAACCAGAGATGTTAGTTCTTCCTGGACAACTAGCTTTCTTTTTCATTTTGTCAATGGTTCCAACAATTACGTTAATTGGATATGGAGCAGGTTTACTAAATCTTTCAACAGATGTTATATATAATTTCCTTTCTTCTGCATTTAGTAAGAACATTGCAACTACTTTAGTTGTTAATCCAACAAATGCTCTAGGTTTTAAATATATAATTACTATTATTTTTGGTTACTATTTTGCATCCAATGGAGCTGCTTCAATAATAGTAACTTCAAATACAATATATGGTATTGAAAACACATCATTTATTAAACGAAGGATTAAAGCGTTTTTAATGACGTTAATAATTATTTTACTATTCATATTTATGATTATTGTTCCGGTTCTTGGAACTAAGATAACAGAAATGGTTGCATATGTTAATATGAAACAATCTGTTACAGATAAAATACTTTCTGTATTTAACTTTTTAAAAGGACCTATAACATGGTTTATAATGTTTATATTTATTAAGATGATTTATACCATGGCACCTGATAAAAAGGTTGAAAGTAGATATGTTAATAAAGGAGCTATATTTACAACAATTGGTTGGGTTCTTGCAACAAATATATATAGCTACTATATAGTTCATTATGCTAAATACGATGTTTTCTATGGAGGACTTGCTAATATAATCGTATTAATGTTATGGTTCTTAATACTTGCATATATTTTAACAATTGGTATTGCTGTTAACCATAAGGTTGAGGAAATTGAACTGGAAAAAACTAGTAAAATAAATGTTATAAAAGAGTAAATAATATTATTATGTACACAGATATTACTTAGTACATAATAAAAATATTTTTGATACTGTTAAGTGTTTAACACTATTAAAAAGTAATATCTAAAAAGAAGATTTTTAATCTTCTTTTTTTATTTTTAAGTATTGTTTTTTGTGTTATAATATCTAGTAGGAAAGTGGTATAAATGAGACAATTATTTAATAAGAAAAGTAACACACTATATGCATATAGTTTTTTAATTATATCTTTAGAAATAATAATTAAATCTTTAATGTTTCATAAAGTTAATTTTGTATCCATGTTATATACAATAATTTTCTCTTTACCAATTATTATATTATTTACTATTTTAACAAATATTTTTCGTGAAAAAATAAGTAAAATTATTTTCTATATATCAATTTTTTTAATAACATTTTTATACCTATTTCAATATATATTTTATAGATTATTTAGTGTAGTGTTCTCATTTCACACTATTGGTTTAGCAAATCAAGCAGTTGATTTTTCTAATATAATTATTGATTCAATAAAAATGTATTATCCAGAGATTATTTTAATGCTTGCTCCACTTATAATAGTACTTATTTTCAAAAGAACAATTCATTATTATAAATTAATTAAACAAGTAAAAATAATGGGCGTTATTATTTTTGTTGTTTTAACTTGCTTATCGTTAGTGTCACTTACTTTCGATAAGGAAGGAATTTATTCTGCAAATAACTTATATTATAAAATAAATGTAGAAGACAAAAATATAGAGAAATTTGGCCTTTTAACTGCAATGAGATTAGATTTAAAAAGAGTAATTTTTGGTTTTGATGAATCAATTATGATATCTTCAAATACTAATGGTACTAATAATGATAAACCTCAAGAAAAAATTATTACTTACAATGTTTCTGATATTGATTTTAAATCATTAATAGAAAATGAAAAAAATACTAATTTAAAGAATTTATATACTTATTTTGATTCAATAGAACCATCAAAACAAAATGCATATACAGGCTATTTTAAAGATAAAAATTTAATATTTATTTTAGCTGAAGGCTTTAATTCAATTGCTGTTTCAGAAGAACTTACACCAAATTTATATAAACTAGTAAACAATGGTTTTGTCTTTAATAATTATTACTCACCAGTATTCTTAAGTACAACAGGTGGAGAGTTCCAAGCAACAACTGGACTTATTCCTAACCAAGAAATACTTAAGGTATGGAAAAGTAGAACTCCGGAAATATCATATGCTTTAGGTCATCAATTTAATAAATTAAATTATGATGTTAATGCATACCATAACTGGACTTATTCATATTATGATAGACATAAAACTATGCCAACTTTAGGTTACGATAAATATTTAGGTTGTCACAATGGAATTGAAAAAGAAATGTCATGTAAATGGTTACCAAGTGATGTAGATTTGATTAGTGTATCTGTTCCTAAATATGTTAATTCAGAACATTTCATGTCATATTACATTTCTGTTAGTGGACACGCACCATACAACTTTGGTGGAGGAAACTCAATGGCTCTTAGAAATAAAGATGCTGTAAAAGATTTACCTTATTCTGATAAAGTAAAAGCTTATATTGCATCTCAAATTGAGTTTGATAAATCTATCGGTAAATTAATTGAATTATTAACTGAATCAGGAAAATTAGATGACACAGTTATAGTTATAACAGGTGATCATTATCCATATACATTAACTACTGATGAAGTAAATGAAGTTAGTACTTATAAAAGAGATGGAATAGTTGAAGTTAATCGAAGTAATTTGATTATTTGGAATAATCAAATTACTGAGCCTATAAAAGTTGATAAGGTAGGTTCACAAATTGATGTATTACCAACAATACTTAATCTGTTTGGTATTAACTACGACTCAAGACTTATTATTGGAAAAGATATATTAAGTGATTATCCAGGACTTGCAGTATTTTCAAATCGTAGCTGGGTATCAGATAAGGGGACATATTTTGCAAGTCAAAAGAAATTTGTACCACGTGAAAATGTAACTGTTGAAGATGATTATGTTGAGAAAATGAATTTAGAAGTTGCTAATCGTTTCTCTGTTAGTGGTCAAATTATTAATAATGATATTTATAAAAAACTATTAGGAGAATAATATGTGCGGAATTACAGGTTTTATAGATAAACAAAATCCTAAAAAAGAAATTATTAAAAAAATGACAGATCGTATTATTCATCGTGGACCCGATGCTGAGGGTTACTATATAGATGATAATATTGCTTTAGGTCATAGAAGATTGTCAATTATAGATTTAAAAGGTGGAGATCAACCTATTTATAATGAAGATAAATCTATAGTTGTAATATTTAATGGTGAAATCTATAATTTTATTGAGCTTAAAAGTGAACTTGAAAAAAAAGGTCATAAGTTTAAAACTAGCTGTGATACAGAAGTATTAGTTCATGGTTATGAACAATGGCACTCTGAATTACCAAAAAAATTAAGAGGAATGTTTGCTTTTGCTATATATGACATTAAAAATAAAACTTTATTTTTAGCACGTGATAATTTTGGTATTAAACCACTTTATTACTATAATAGTGGTGATACTTTTATGTTTGCATCAGAAATAAAGTGTTTTCTAGACCATCCTAGTTTTAAGAAACAATTAAATAAGAAAATTATACCTTCTTATATGTCATTTAGTTTCACTCCAACTAAGGAAACGTTATTTAAAGGTGTTTACCGCGTTGATCCTGGAACTTGTATGACTATAAAGGGTGGAAAAATTGAAACAAAAAGATACTTCAATATTACATTTGATATTAAGAAAAATGAATATAGCAAAGTGGTTGATGATATTGACAAACTTATGCATGAATCAGTTGAAAAACATATGATAAGTGATGTAGAAGTTGGTTCATTTTTATCAAGTGGAATTGATTCATCTTATCTTGTTGCTTTAGCGAGACCAGATAAAACGTATACTGTTGGTTATGAAAATAAAAAATACGATGAAATAAGTTATGCTAAAGATCTTACTAAAGAATTAAATATTACAAATAAAAGTAAAATTATAAATAAAGAAGAATACTTAAAGATAATTCCAAAAATAATGTATCATCTTGATGAACCAACATCTGATCCTGCTGCAGTTGCACTTTATTTTGTGGCTCAGCTTGCTAGTAAAGATGTAAAAGTTGTTTTATCAGGAGAAGGTGCAGATGAATTTTTTGGTGGATACAATTTTTATAGAACTGATGTAGATGTATCTTGGTATAATAGATTACCAAAATCTATCCGAAGATTTATTGCTAAAATATGTTTACATTTACCAGAAGTAAAAGGTTTAAACTTTTTGGTTAGAAGAGGTTTAACTCTTGAAGAAAACTATATAGGTGTTAATAAAGTATATAGTGAGCGTGAAGTAAAAAAGATAGTTAAAATTAAAAACTATGTTAACAACCAAGATATCACTAAGGATGTATATGATGAGTATAAAGGTAAAGATGATGTTACCAAAATGCAGGCTATTGATATTAATTTCTGGTTAATTAAAGATATACTTCAAAAAGCTGACAGGATGACAATGGCTCATTCTCTTGAGGGAAGAGTTCCATTTATAGATAAAGAAGTCTTTAAATATGCATCAACTCTTCCAATAGAGTATAAAGTAACTAAAGAAAACACTAAAGTTGCTTTAAGGGATGCTGCTAAAAGAGTTATCCCAACTGATGCTTACAAAAAGAAAAAATTAGGTTTCCCAGTACCACTACGTAACTGGATGAAAGAACCTGAATTTTATAATGATATTAAAACAACATTTGAATCTGAAATAGCTGATGAACTGTTTAATAAAAAATACTTAATCAAATTATTAGATCAACATGTTAAGGGAAAAAAAGATAATTATAAAAAAGTATGGAACGTTTATTGTTTACTTAAATGGTACGATGTATTTTTTTCAAAAGAAATATCTAACTAGATATTTTTTTTGTACCTTTTTTTTGCTATAATGTTTATAAATAAGGAGTTGTTTCATATGCCATTTATAACAATTGCATTATCTTTATTAATGGGTATATCATTTCTTGTAGGTTTTTATTTATCAAGAAAAGTTAAGGGTAAAAAAATGGCTTACTTTTCAATTGCTATGGCATTTGTTATATTTGTTGCTGTTATAGTTTGCGACATTATCCCAGAGATATGTGAATTATCAACAATGTATCTTCATATATGCATAGTTATTTGTGGACTTATAATTGGTATTGATGCTCTTTTACTACTTGATTTATTTATTCCACATCATGATCATGAACACAAACATAATGATGAATCTAAAGCTGAACATAAAAAACACTTATATCATATTGCATTACTTACATTTTTTTCAGTATTAATACATAATGTATTTGAAGGCATTGCATATTATACAATAGCTAAATCATCAGTAAAATCTGCTTTAGCAATATCTGGTGGTATTGCACTTCATAATATTCCATTAGGAATTGAGATGTCTTATTTATTTCAGGATCGAAAAAATAAAAATGTATTTAAGGTATTTGTATTAGTAGTTTCTGGAACTATTGGTGCCTTGATAGGACTGTTTATAGGTAATATTAGTTTGGAAATAAATTTAATAATCCTTTCTATAACATGTGGTATGATGCTTTATACAGGATTATATGAACTTGGAATAGAAACATTTAAAGATAGAAAAGAAAAAGGAATACTAGAAGGTATATTAGTTGGAGCAATTATTTTTGCTTTAATGCTTATGTAATGGGGTGATATATTTGAAAAATATTGTTGTTACAGGAGCTGCAGGAACCATAGGTAAAAAAGTTATTAAATATCTTTTAATGGAAGGTAAATATAACATCACTGCAGTTGATTTAAAAACAAGACATAACAGACATATTCTTAACAAATACAGAAAAAGAATAAATATTATTTACTCTGACATAACAAATGATACTAAATTTGAAGATGCAGTAAGAGAAAGTGCATATGTTATTCACTTAGCTGGAGTAATGCCTCCACTTGCTGATTTAAATGAAAATTTGTCATATGGTGGAGATTATAAAGGAACTGAAAATATCGTTAGAGTAATCGATTTTTTTAATCCAGATTGTCACTTACTATATGCATCATCTACATGTGTGTATGGTATGCAAAAATCTGATGAAGTTTCAGTTTCAACAAAGCCAGATGAAGAATCACTTACAATTTATGGTAAAGTAAAATTAGATTCTGAAAAGATAATCAAAGAAAAATTAAAGAATTACTCAATATATAGGTTACCAGTTGTGTTATGTAATCCAGTTGAAGAGAATTATATGTTTTCGTATAAAGCAAACTCAAAATTTGAAGTTGTTTCTGATGAAGATGCTGGATACATGTTTGCAAGAGCTATCGACAAAATAGATTCACTTAATAAAAAAACATTCAATGTTGGTGGCGGAGATGCATGTATAACAACAGGTTCTAATTTAAATAATGAAATGTTAAAAAACTATGGATTAACTAGTAAATATTTAAAAACAAAAATATTTATTGACAAGAATTTTTATTCATATATATATAAAGATAGTAACAAACTAGATGAAATATTATCATTTAGAAATGATTCTATTGCATCATATTTTTTAAGAGCAAAAAGAAAAGGTAAGAGTTATGCTATTCGAAAAATATTTGGGAGAATATTTTATCGAAACAAAAAGTAGATTTATTTTTATTTTTTGATATAATATAAAAGCTTAATTTATATATAAACAAACAAAGGACGTGTAAACATGGGAAGAGCATATGAAGTAAGAAAAGCAAGTATTGCTAAAACTGGAGCAGCTAAAGCTAAATTATATTCAAATTTTGCAAAAGAAATTTATATAGTTGCAAAAAAAGGTGTTCCTGATCCAGATTGTAATATTGATTTAAAACATTTAATAGATAAAGCTAAAAAACAACAAGTTCCTGCTGATATTATTAAAAGAGCCATTGATAAAGCTAAAGGTGCTGGTGGAGAAGAATACGAAGTAGTTACTTATGAAGGTTTTGGACCTGGCGCATCAACACTTATTATCAAAACTATGACTGATAATGTAAATAGAACTGTTGGTTTTGTTAGAGCTGCATTTAATAAAGTTAATAAAAGTTTAGGAGTAACAAATAGTGTTTCTTACAATTATGATCACTTAGGAATGTTAGGCCTTAAAACTGATAAAGGTGAAGAATTATTTGAAAAACTTCTAGATGCTGGAATTAATTTAGTAGACTTTGAAGATGAAGACGGATATGTTCTAATGAGTGTTAATCCATCAGAATTTAATAACTTAAAATCTGAAGTTGAAAAAATCATACCAAATCCAGATTATGAAATTGATGAAGTAGGAATGTATGCTAAAAATAAGGTTACACTTGAAGGTGAGGATTTAGAACTATTTAATAGACTTTATAATCTTTTAGATGAAATTGAAGATGTAACTGATATTTATCATAATGTTATTTTATAAAAATATGTAAACAATTATATAAAACTCCATGAGAATGGAGTTTTTTTATTTATATATTTGTTATAATTAAATAGAGAGTTGATATCTATGGATAAAACAATACTTCAAAATAAAATTGATGAACTTGATAGAAGTACATGGCATCTGCAATATGATGGTAACGATGAAATAAATGATATATTTTTTAAATTAATAGATGAAGCAAATCAAGTAACACCGGATCAATTTGAAGAATTTTTAAAAAAGATTGAAGATATAAAAGAAGCTATTCAATATAAATATGGATATATGTATACTTTAACAAAAAGAATTCCTGATGCTTATGATCTTACGCAAATGCTTGATGGTATAAAACTTAATGGGGATGTAAAAAAAGATGTAGAAGGATTTAAATTAGCTTTAATGAATAAAGTTAATAATCTTGATAATTATGATTTTTTAATAAATCCTTTTGAAGACAGAATGAGTCAAGATAATTTAAAACTTGCTTTAGATTCAATAAAAAACATATTAGAAAATCCAAGATATCAATCAAAGTTTCCAAACAGAGATAAAATAGATTTTTTAATTGATTATATAAAACTATCTGAAAACACAAATAATTCGAGAATTGAAATAGAATTTAAAAAACTTGAAAAAGAGTATAAGGACTCAATTGATGAAATCTGGAAAGAGGAACTTTCAAATTCTTATAACGAGAATGGTGAGTTTAAATTGCTAGTATCAATGATAAGTTCACCAAAAAATTCATCCTCTGTACAAGAACAAGTAGATAGACTATTAAATAGGCCTGAGCAACATTCTTGTTCACTTATATCAAATAATTTTATAGGAACCTATTGTAATACAACCACTAAAATTGGATTAATATATCCAAATGATTCAAATATTATATCGTGCGGATATCGTGATTTAAATTCAAACGTTTTTGGTAACGGAATGATTAATAAAGAAGCAAGTACTACTTTAGTAACGCCTAAGGCTCTTTTAGATAATACTGCAAGTATAGCTAAAAGTAGAGGTGAAGATTTATTAAATAGTCCTACTTATAATGAAGTATTAGTTGATTCAAATACTAAACCTTGTGGAGTTATAGCACTTATTACAAAAAATCATGAACTTCTAAAAGATGATTTGATTCAAGCTAAAATTCTTTCAAGAAACTTAGGTTTACCACTTACAGTAATAGATACAATGCAAAAAGAAAATGAATTTCAAGCAAATGAGATTCAAGAAAATCAGTTCCAAGAAACTGGAATATCGAGGTGATTTAAATGTTTTATAAAGCTAAAGTAGCAATATCAAACAGACATGTTCATTTAACAAAAGAAACATATGAAAAATTATTTGACGAACCAATATCAAAATATAGAGATTTAAATCAAATAGGTCAATTTGCATCAAATCAATTTGTTGATATATTAAATGGAGATAATGTAATTGAACATGTTAGATTAGTGGGTCCATTTAGAAACTATGATCAAGTGGAAATATCAAAAAATGATGCAAGAAAACTTAAACTAAATCCACCAGTTAGAACATCTGGTGATTTAGATGGTTCTGAAAGCATAACGTTAAGAACAACAAAGGCAATGGTAACTTTAGATAAAGGTTGCATTATTGCTGATAGACATGTTCACTTTAATACTAAAGATGCAGCTAAATATAATGTTAAAGATAAAGATAAACTTAATCTTCATATAATGGGTCAAAAAAGAGGAACGATAGAAGTATTTGCAAAAGTAAGTGAAGATGGATTCTATGAAGTACATCTTGACACTGATGATGCGAATGCATTCTTACTTGAAAACGGTAATGAAGTAGTTCTTGAAATACTAGATAAAAAAGCATAATTTTTGCTTTTTTAATTTTTATATGTTAGTATATGTGGCTATAAAAAAGGGATGTGTTTTAGATGGCTGGTTATATTGAGTTTAAAAAAGTAAAACAGGATTATTTTGATGGCAAAATAACTGCTGAACAAGCTATAAAAATATATAGAAAAATGAACACAAAGTGTCCTACAGAAAGTATCCAATTTGAAATTGCAATGATTGAATTTAATAATGGAAAAAAAGAAAAGAATATTGAAAAGTTAAAAAAATTTTCTCAATCAGCTAATTCTCATATTTCAAATAGAGCAAAAATGGCACTAAGTTCATATTATGTGGGAATAAAGGATATTGAAACTGCTAAACAATACATATCTAGTGTTGATGATCATGATTTTTCTGCTGCTAAATCAAGACAATTTGCAACAATCGAAAGAGAAGCAGGGAATTATGATGCTGCAAGAAGAAATTATGTTAATTCAATAAAAAAGGATAAGGATCCCAAAAATATATATGGATTAGGATTTTTAGAGTATAAATATAATCATATCGATGAAGCAAAAGCATATGTTGGTATTTTAAAGAGTATGGGTGAATATGAATATGCTTTAAAATTAAAAGGTGTAATAGAATATGGTGAATCTGATTATGAAAATGCAAAGCAAACATTTTATGATTTGCTTGGAACAATATTTGATGGAGAAGCTAAATTATATCTTGGAAGTATATATTTTGATATAGGTAATCATGAGAAATCTCAAGAAATTTTAGAATCATTAATTGGTACAGATTATGAAAAAGATGCAAAAATCAAGATTGCAAGGATCAAAGACTTTGAAGGATTGCACGAAGAAGCATTAAAAGACTATAATGATAATGTTGTGGATGATATTGATGAATATGCATATTTAGACATTGTTAGAGCATTATGTAATTTAGGAAGATATGAAGAAGCCAAAAAATATGTTGCCAAGTGTAAAGATTCGGAACATAAGTATGCAATAATTTCACACTTAATATATATATCACTTTACGAACATAATTATCGTGAAGGACTAGATATTATTAAAGAAACATCATATGGTTATGGACTTGAGAATAATTTTCTATGGTTTTATTTATATAATAAATTATATGATACTTCTAATTATAAACCTGAAGATTTAAGTTATGCAGTTAAGCAAACATTAAAGTATAAGTCTAAATGGGCTATTAAACATATTAAAGAGCATTTATCGGAAGATGATACAAAAGATGTTCATACTTTGTTCAACGAAAATGTAAATATCGAAAGCCTATTTTTTGAGGTTAGGGAAAAAATTCAGAATACAGAAGTGTTAAATCGCAATTTTACAGATAAATATATTATAGAAACAAGTTGTATCGTTGGATGCATTGAAGGTTATGAAACAAACTTTGTTACTGTGGTAACATTACCAGAATCAAAAGATATATTAACAATGTATCCTGTTGTACCAACAAAAAGATTTAAGGAAATGATTCATAGCCGAAAAAGATAGATTTAAATCAAGTTGAATATGAAATGAGGTGAAACACTGGTGAATAGTAAAAGTTTTTACATAGGAAATGTATATATTAAAAATCCTGTAGTATTTGCACCCATGGCTGGTGTTTCTGATACTTCATATCGAAAAATAATAAAAGATATGAATCCCGGATTAATATATGCAGAAATGGTTTCAGATAAAGCCATTGTTTTTGATAATGAAAAAACTATGAAAATGTTAATCATGGATGAGAAAGAAAGACCAATAACACAGCAGATATTTGGAAGTGATTTAGATTCTTTTGTTAAAGCAGCCAAAATAGTTGAAGAAACCATGAAACCAGATATTATAGATATTAATATGGGTTGCCCAGTTCCAAAGGTTGCCCTTAAAAATCAAGCTGGAAGTGCGCTTTTAAAAAATCCTCAAAAGATTAAGGAGATTGTTTCATCTGTAGTGAAAGCTGTTAAGATTCCTGTTACTGTTAAAATAAGAAGTGGATGGGATGAAAATAGCATCAATGCTGTTGAAGTTGCAAAAATATGTGAAGAAGCTGGAGCAAGTGCTATAGCTATACATGCAAGGACAAGATCACAAGGTTATAGTGGGAAGGCAAACTGGAACATTATTAAAGATGTAGTTAATGCAGTTAAGATACCTGTTATTGGTAATGGTGATGTTACATCACCAGAACTTGCTAAACAAATGCTTGATGAAACTAAATGTAGTGCAGTTATGATAGGTAGGGGTGCAATTGGTAATCCATGGCTTATTAAAAACTGTGTAGATTATTTAGAAAAAGGAAATTATGATAATAATATAACAGTTTCAGATAGAATTAATATGATGAAAATGCATTTAAACATGTTAATAGAAGACAAAAATGAAAGAACAGCAATTCTTGAATTTAGAACACATTTAATGTATTATTTTAAATATTTACCAAATAGTAAGGAAACAAAGGTGAAACTTTGCCAGGCTAAAAGTAGGGAAGAAGTTATTAATATACTTGATGAATATATGAAAAACAACTAGACTATCTAGTTGTTTTTTTATAATAAAAAGCTTTTAATATTATTTATATATTGATATTTAAAGATGTTGCAATTTAGGCATGTTTTATGTATAATTTATATATAATAGGAAAAGGGGTCAAAAGATGAATCCAGAAAATAATTTTGGGAATGAGAATCAGTTTGATTCGATGAATTCTGCAACACTAGGTTCAGTGCCTGTTAATAATGAATTAAACACTGCACCTATGCCTGAATATAATAATCAAACAAGTAATTTAAGTTCTATTGGTTTAGAGAACTTATCTAATAATATTATGAATAATCAACAAGTTGAAGCTACTCCAAACGTTGGTATGGAAAGTTTTTCACCTGTTGAAAATACTGTTTCTGATATGAATAGTGTAGGAGTAACACCTAGTTACGATACTATTCCTACTCCAGAAGTTCCACAGGTAGATGCATATAATAGCATGGCTGCACAACAACCTGTAGTTGAACCAGTTAGTGCACCTAGTGAACCAGTAAATAATATATATAATACACCTGTAGAACCTACTATTCAAAATATGGGATTAAATGATGTTGCATCAGCTAATATTAATGTAAATACAATGCAGCAAGAACCAACATTTAATGTTCCAGCGCCAGAACCTGTTCCTGCTGAACCAACATTAAGTGCTCCAGTTATGAATGAACAAAACGTAGGGGTTGAACAACCATCAGGACCAACAATGCCAATTCCTGATTCAATGCCAGAAGTTGGTTACCAAGCAGAAACATCTACTCCTGTTGATTATGCAACACCAATGAGCAATTTTGATGAAATTGGAACAACACCTGAGTTAGATCCAAAAGCAAAAATGCCAGGAAATAAAAAAGGTGGAAAAGTATTAGTTTTCTTATTAATAATTTTACTTATTGGAGCTCTTGGAGCTGGTAGTTATTATTTTATTAATGTAAAACATATTTTTGATAAAAGTTCTGTTAAACTAAACAGCATTACTGTAGAGCAAGGTGGAACTTTATCTGAAGATATTAATGACTATGCTACATTTAGCAATACGTCATCTTCAAATTGTATTTTAGATATATCTAATATTGATATTGCTACTGCAGGTACATATGATTATTCAATTAAATGTGGAGATAAACAATATACATCAAAAGTTATTGTTAAAGATACAACTGCACCAATAGCAAAAATTAAATCAAATGTTGTTCAACTTGATGAAATAGCTAATTTAACTGCTGAGTCATTTGTTGATTCTTGTTATGATGAAGAATGTACTCCATCACTTGTAAATGATATTAATTTTACTCAGAAAGGTGTTTACCCAGTAAAACTTAATGTAACTGATTCAAGTTCTAATGAAGCTAGCATTTATGCTCCATTAGTTGTTGTTGAAGGTGGTATTCATGTTGGTTTACTTGCTACTAAGGAAATAATATCTAATGATGAATACAGCGTTGTAGAAAAGGACGTAGTATTGTATTCTGATAATAATTTCTTATCATATACAATGTATGTATTTAAATTTAATAATGAAGTAACTTATACATCTTACTTAACTACTGAAGATGGTGGTAAAGTAAGTATAGGTGATTATAGTGGCATTGCAGTATACGATAGTAAACTTAATAAGATTACTCTTGTATCTGATTCTGTTAACAATTTAATTCAAGGAAGCTACAGTTCAGACATGCAAGCACTATCTAATGTAGGTTATACTGCAGAACCATTTGCAAAAGACCGTATGTCAATTTTAGAATATTAATTAAAAGAACCACAAATTGTGGTTCTTTTTTACATAAAAAAAATACCTTTTTTTGAAGTATCAAAAATAGGGTTCACTTCATTTTCAAGGTATTTTTATATTAGTTTTTTAATACTGCATGAACTACTAATCGACTATCTTTTTCTGTTGCACATGTTGATAAAGTTACTATTTTATCATTTGGTCCAACATCAACACCAAAGTCTTTAATACTTCTAGTTTTAATCATATCAACAAATTGATTCCACTCTTCATCAGATGAGAACTTAACTTGTAGGTAATCACTAGTTGCTTCTATCTTGTAAACAGAGAATATTTGCCAGTTCATTTCTTTATATAAAGTATCAAATTTAAAAGTTAAATTACTTTTTTTAGTATTCCAGTTATCATTTAAAACTTTATCAAGTGTTCCGAACATAACACCATTAGAGAAACGATTATGCGCGTATATAATGGTATTTTTATTTAATTCTTGAGTACTATTTCTATAATCCATAAATACCCAACCACTATGATCTTCTTCTAAATTGTAGTTATGTTTTAAATAATATTTATTATTATTTGTTTGAACAACAGGGTAATCAATATTTGTGTTATTAATTCTTATCCATCCGACAGTTTCAGGATTAATTGCTAAAAGTGATGCAACATAACCATTATCTATTTTAGGATGTTCTTCAGGAAGATCTTTATTTAATTCTTCGATAAGTTCTTGCTGATTTGTTTGTTCAACAGTTCGTTTAATTACCTTATTTATTTCTTTTACTTTTTTATTTGCGTGGTAATTAGACATAAGAATATAACCTACAAATACAACAACTAAAAATAACGAAATAATACCACATATTTTTAAAACATTAACAACTATTTGTTTAAATAAATTGCGTTCTAAGTAATCATCAGTGTAGTTAAGTGTGATTTTAATTTTGCATCTTTTATTCTTTGTATTTAGTTTTTTAATATAATTAAAATCACTTTCTTTAGTTATATTATCATGTATTATAATTTTAACGTTTTTAATTTTTTCTTCATTAAGTATATCGGATATCTTATCTAATTCACTTTTCATGAATTTATCAACATGAATAGTTCTTAAATATTTATTAATTTTACAAAATATTTTAAAATCTTCAAGATTTGAATCCTTTAATGGAAGTTCAATTCTAACAGACATTTTATAAAATATTTTACTATACTGAAGTAAATTATTACCTTGCATGAAAGGTGATGTAAACATAATTTCTGATCGAGATTCTGTCTTTATACCTTTTTTATCAAAACATTCAATCATAAAAGGTGGCATACTGTAACAATTTACTATTCTTATATTATGATTAGATAAAATCTTTTCACAAACATCATAATTTAATTGTTTTTCTTCTCTAAAGAAAACAGCTTTTATTCGTTCTGATTTATCGATTAAATCAAAAGCCGTATAAACAAGCTCAGTTTCTTTAATTATTAATTGTTTAATTTCATACTGATTTATTAATTCCCTAATAAAACTTTTTACTATTTTTTTGTTATTTGAAATATATTCATCACTAAATATAAGTTCACTATCAGTTATTACATTTGTATTAAGGAGATTACCATCAGTTTTTGCAAGAACTTTTCGGTAAGAAAATGTTAACGCGTTGTTCTTGATTCCAATTAAAATCTTGTTCACGATTGATCAACCCTTACTATGTAAATATATAATAACATAAAGTTGACATGATTTACCAATTTTTTTTAAAAAAATATATATAGAATTAATTTTTATGTTATAATTAGGACATAATATAAGGGAAGGATAGGAAAGAGGTATATATGAAAAAACTTTTAAGTATCATTGCAATTGCACTTATAATTATCCCACTTAAAGCTAATGCAACTATAACACTTAGCGGTGCTGAATCAGAAACTGATTCAAATGGAGTAATAACTGCTGCAATTTATCTTAACATTGAAACAGGTGAGATGATTACTGAAAAACAAACTATATCTATAACACCTAAACATGCTAAAATCATTTCAATTGATGGATTTGGTTCATGGAATAAAGATGAATTAACTTCTGTTTTAGCATCTGATGGTTCTCAAGCAACTTTAGTATTAGGTTATGGAGAAAATAATGGTGTTTATGAAGGTAAAGGAGAAACAGTTCAAGTTGGTGTTGTAAAATATGAACATGATCAATCATATACTGGTTCTGAAAAATGTGAAGTAACTTTAGGTCTTAATGATGCTACAACTTACATTGAAGAAAAAACAACTCCTAATGCTAAAACTGGTAGTGTTCTTCCTTATGCGGGTATAGTTGCTGGTATTTCATTAATTGCTGCTGCATACGTTATATCTAGAAAAACAAATAAACTATACAAGATATAAAAAACTTTAAAGGTTCTGATTATTCAGAACTTTTTTTGTGGAAAAATCTAGAATATATGGTATTATATAGAAGGAAACGAAGTGATTTTATGAGACAATTAACAGAGCAAGAACAAGTAAGAAGAAATAAACTTGAAGAAATAAGTAAAGTTTGTAATCCTTATCCAGCTAAATTTGAAAGAACTCACAGCTTAAGTGAAGCATCTAAACTTGATGATGGAACAACAGGAGTTAAAGTTGCTGGAAGAGTTGTTTTTGCAAGAAAAATGGGTAAATTATCATTTGTAAAAATTAGAAATTTAGAAAGTTCATTTCAACTTGAATTTAAAGTTGATTTATTAGGTGAAGAAAAATATGATTTCTTCAAAAAAATGATAGATGGTGGAGATTTTCTAGGTGCAGAGGGTGAAATATTTACAACTCAAACTGGTGAAAAAACACTTAGAGTTAATGATTTTACTTTCCTAGGTAAAGCACTTAGACCACTTCCTGAAAAGTTCCATGGACTTGCTGATACTGAAATTAAATATCGTGAAAGATATATTGATTTAATAATGAATCAAGAATCTAGGGATATTTTCCTAGGTAGATCAAAATTCTATGCATTCTTAAGAAAATATTTGGGAGAACATGGTTTTTTAGAAGTTGAAACTCCAATTGTTCAAACATCTGTTTCTGGTGCATCTGCAAAACCATTTTTTACACATCATAATGCATTAGATTTAGACTGCAATTTGAGAATAGCTCCGGAGTGTTATTTAAAAGAATGTATTGCTGGTGGATTTGATAGAGTTTTTGAACTAGCAAAATGTTTTAGAAATGAAGGAATGGATCCTGAGCACTTACAAGAGTTTACTCAAGTAGAGTGGTATGCATCATACTGGAATTATGAAGATAATATTGAATTTTATCAAAACTTTATTAGAGAACTTTTAATGGAATTAAAAGGAACTACTAAAATAACTTACCAAGGTAATGAACTTGATTTTGGATCTGAATGGAATAAAATTAATTATGTTGAAGAAATGAAAAAGATTCTTGGAGAAGATTTTTTAGATATAGATGATACAATGAAGTTAAAAGAAAGAGCTGCTGAAAGAGGAATCTTTACCATTGAAGAACTAACAGATTATAAATCTGTAGGTCAAGTAATTGACTTTATTTATAAAAAGAAAATTAGAGCAGATATAATTCAACCAACTATTATATATAATTATCCATCAGTATTACTTCCTCTTGCAAGGCGTAATGATGAAGATGAAAGACTTACTGATGTATTCCAAGTTGTAGCTTGTGGAACAGAACTTTGTAAGGCATATTCAGAACTTGTTAATCCAATGCAACAAAGAAAATCTTTTGAAGATCAATTAAAAGCCAAAGCTGAAGGTGACGATGAAACAATGGATCTAGATGAGGATTATTTACTTGCTATGGAACAAGGAATGCCTCCTATTTCAGGGCTTGGATTTGGAATAGATAGATTAATGATGCTTCTATATGATGCTGCAAACATTAGGGACGTTGTTTTATTCCCAACAATGAAACCAAGAGATTAATAAAATATTACTTGAAAAAGTAATATTTTTTTTATTAAAAAATCAGGTTTTTCTTTTAATTTACTATTTTAAAGTGATATAATTTTTATAAGGAGGAAAATATGAAAAAGTTTTTTGAAAAGCATACAGTTGCTAAACTTGTTGGAATACTATTCTTTGCTGCAATAGTTTTATCATGGATTATTCCATATAGCGCATTCCAAGGTGCTGAACTAATGAAGGCTGAAAAAGCAAATGTTGGTTTTAGTGACATTACAACAATTTTTAGTACAAGTATAAGTTTTATAATTGATAAAATTGTATATTTAGTTGCTTTAGGTGGCTTCTATGCAGTTATATCTAAAACTGAAGGTTACAAAAAAGTTGTATCTGGAATTGTAAAAAAACTAAAAGGTAAAGAAATTTTATCTACAATTATAGTTTCAATTGTTATTGCTGTTTTGTCATCATTTATGACACAATCATTTGTTGTTATATTATTTATTCCATTCTTTATAACAATATTAAGAAATCTTGGAATGAATAAAATTACAACATTTGCTGCAACATTTGGTGCAATGCTTGTTGGTATTCTTGGTGCTACATATGGATACGAAGGATTAATTACTTTTGATGCTTATTTCTCACAAACATTAAGTAATAATTCTGCAATGAAAATGACACTAGGATACAGATCAATCATTTTACTATTTGCTGTAGCACTATACAATTTCTTTTTATTCTTTGCTGCAAAGAAATCTCTTGCATCAAAAGATAAGAAAGAAAAAATCGAGGATGAATATCTAATCGATGATGTAAAAGGAAAGAAAGCCAAGACATTCCCAATGGTTATTATCCTAGTTTTAGCTTTAGTATTTGCTATTCTAGGTTACATTGACTGGGCTGGAACATTTAAATTAAATATATTTAATGATTTCCATAGCTGGTTAACTGGACTTAAAGTAGGAAAAGACTTTACTATTATGTCATATATTTTAGGAAGAGATGTTACAGCATTTGGTACATGGAATTTATATAATATTTCATTTGTACTTGTATTCTTATCACTTTTAGCTGCAATTTTATATTCAGTTAAATTTGATGATTTCTTTACTAGTTTTGGTGAAGGAGTTAAAAGATTATTAAAACCTATTGGAGTTTTAGTTGCAGTATACGCTATTTTTGTTGCATCATACATGACAGGAATTACTCCTAAGATTGCAGATGATGTAATGCATGTAAAAGCAATACCTGAATATAACATTGATTATAATGGTGCACAAGTTGCATTCTTCAATATTGATATTGATGATGATAAAAAAGCTGACACAAACCTAATTAATCAAGATGTTGATAAAGATGGTAAATGTGATTTAAACTGCGATACTAACAAAGATGGTTATCCAGATGAAAAGCTAGATTTTGACGGTAACGGAAAAGTTGATGCTACTGACGACAGTATCAAAAAACAATTAGAAGGTGGAGTATCAACACTTAATCAAGATGTAGATGGCGATGGTGTAGCTGACATCAATGTAAGTGATAAATTTAATTTAGCTAAACTTACTATTGGTTCTGCTATAGTTGATATATTCAATAATGATTTAGGTTATAGTGGTTACTCAATGAGTGGATATTTACTTGCTAACTATGGAGCAACTCAAACTAAATTAGTATTCCTAGTATTTGTAACTATATTTGGATTATTACAATTCTTTATTCCATCAAGTATAATTCTAACATTTGGATTAACATATTCTGATGTATCTATCTGTGATTGGTATAAATATGCTTGGAGATTTATCCTTGGAATGCTTTGCATTATATTATTAGTATTCATATTTATATTAATAATTTAGTTTTATACAAAAAACGACAATTTTGTCGTTTTTTTTGTGTATATTTTTGTATATAAATTAATAATTTAAATATTATATGAGTAGAAATACTAGCGGAGGATATATGGCAAATAATAAGAAGAATAATTTAGATAAAATACTAGAAAGTGCAGAAAAAGAAAGAATAAATTTAAAGCATCCCTATGTTGGCTCAGAACACTTATTTCTTGCACTAATTAAAGGGAAAAATAATGTATCTAATTTTTTAAACAACTATGGTGTAAATTATAGTAATTTTAAAAAAGAACTAATTGAAGTTGTAGGAATGTCCACAAAAAATAATGACATTAATTTATATACACCTCTTTTAAGAAAAATAATTAAAAGATACAAATCAAAAAATATCTTACCAGTGTCTGATATACATGAAGATTTGCTTCTATGTTTATTAGATGAAGGTGAAGGTATTGCAATTAGAATAATGTTAAAAATGAATATAGACTTGGATGAAGTATATTTCACTTTAAAAGAGAAGAAAAAATTAAACGACATGGATGTATCAAATAAAGTAGGAATACTGTTAAATAACACTGTTGATATGAATGAGAAAACTATAAATAGAGATGAAGAAATAAATAAGATAATAATAACTTTAACAAGAAAAAAGAAGTGTAACCCTATGCTAATAGGACCTGCTGGTGTTGGTAAAACAGCTATTGTAGAAGAACTAACAAGGAAAATCATCAAAGGAGAAGTTCCTAGTCAATTAAAAAATTATAAAGTATTTATGATAGAGATGGGAAGCCTAGTTTCGGGAACAAAGTATCGCGGTGAATTTGAAGAAAGATTAAACAAAATTATAAGGGAAATAATAAATGATAAAAAATCAATAATTTTTATTGATGAAATCCACACAATGCTTAATGCTGGAGGTGCAGAAGGAGCAATTAGCGCATCTGATATATTAAAACCTTATCTAGCAAGAGGAGAAATAAAATGTATTGGGGCTACAACAATAACTGAATACAATAATTCTATATTAAATGATAAAGCTTTAGCTAGAAGATTTGATATCATAAATATAAAAGAACCAAATCAAGAAGAAATGAAAAATATTTTAAAAAAGATTAAACATGAATATGAAAACTATCATTCAATAAAAATTTCTAATGATGTTATTAATAAAGTAATTAAGTATTCGGACTATTATTTAAGAAATGTTGTAAATCCTGATAAATCAATTGATCTATTAGATTCTTCTTGTGCATTTGCTAAAGTAAATGGAAATAAAAAAGAATTAACTGAAGGTGATATATTAAGTACAATATATTTTAAAACTAATAATCACATAATAAATGGTAATAAATTTATAAATGAATTAAAAAATGATTTAAATAAAATCACTGATAATAAAACAGCAACAAAAATAAGTAATTCATTTTCATTTAGACCTAATATTCCAATAAGTATATTAACAAATGAAAAAGACTTAGATGAAGTGATAACAAGTAAGTTTTCTAATATAAATAATATAAATATTGATTTAAATGATTATGATTATAATAGCTATAATTATCCAGCACACGAAAAAAAAGTGACTGATAGTGTCTTTAGTTCTTTAATTGATAAACCACATAGTTTTATACATATAAAAAATGTTACTAATGCAACTAAATACATTCTTGATGAAATTTCAAAAATAAATAAAGATGGATTTATAACATTTAAATATGGAGAAAAAATATACTTTAATAATGCAATTATTTTAGTATCATGTTCTAATAAGAATAATAAACCTACTGGTTTTTCAAATAGTACATATAAAAATCAATTATCAGAAGATTTTATTAATAGTTTTCAATGTGATTTTCGTAATATCTTAAAAAAAGAAATAACTTTTAGCTAAGTATATTTCTTTTTTTTAATTCATATATTTTATTGAGGATAAAATATATGAAAAAAGGATTAACATCTAAAGAGGTAGAAATAAGTAAAAATAAATATGGAACTAATGATTTACCTGATGTTAAACATAGAACATTATTTAATATTATTATTGAATCTTTTGGTGATCCGATTATTAAAATATTACTAATTGCTTTAGCTATAAAAGTTTTTTTTATGTTTAAAGATTTTAATTGGTACGAAACACTTGGGATATTAATTGCTATATTTCTTGCAACTTTAATTTCTACTCTTTCTGAGTATGGAAGTGAAACAGCGTTTAAAAAATTGCAAGATGAAAATAAAGAAATAATATGTAAAGTATACCGAAATAATAAATTAAATAATTTAAAGTCATCACAAATTGTTGTTGATGATTTAGTTTATCTTGAAACCGGAGATATTATTCCTGCCGATGGCATTATTATTGATGGTGAACTTGAAATTGATGAATCAATATTAACTGGTGAATCAAAGGTTCAAAACAAAAATAGTATAAATAATAATGTTTATAAGGGGACAGTAGTAATAGGTGGGTGTGCTGATGTTAAAATTAAAGGCGTAGGTATTAATACCGTATATGGAAGTATTGCAAAGGAAGTAGGAGAATCTAAAAATAAAAGTCCTCTTAAAATAAGATTATTAAAATTATCAAAAATAATTAATAGAATAGGTTATATAGGATCTGCACTAGTTGCATCTTCTTTTTTATTTTCAGTAGTTATAATTAAAAACAATTTTGATTTAAAATTAATCATGATATATATACAAAGTAAATCATTCATTAATGATTTAATATATGCCCTTACACTATGCGTAACCACAATTGTTGTAGCTGTCCCTGAAGGTCTTCCAATGATGATAACTTTAGTTTTATCTAGTAATATGAAAAGATTAATTAAAGATAATGTTCTAGTTAGAAAAATGGTAGGTATTGAAACTGCAGGCAACCTAAACTTCTTGTTAACAGATAAAACAGGAACAATAACACAAGGTAAATTAGAAGTAACAAGCTATATATCAGGAGATTTAATAAAGTATAGTAAATTAAATAAAATAAATAACACATATAAAGATATAATAGTTGAGTCACTACTTTATAATTCATCCAGTAATGTATCTAAAAATGATATTATTGGTGGTAACTCAACAGATAAAGCAATAATGGATTATATCAAAAATGAAAATATAACTAAAAAATATAAGTATGATTTTAAACCATTTAATAGTTATAACAAATATAGTGAAGTTTATGTTAACAATCATCATTATATAAAAGGAGCTTTTGATATACTTATAAAAAAATGTAACTACATAATGGATCATAATGCTAGTATTAAAAAAATAAACAAATCCAGTATAGATGCGTATATTAATGACTTAACAAGAAAAGGCGAAAGAGTTCTTGCTAATGTTGATATATATGATAATAAAACCATTTTACTTGGAGTTATATGTTTAAAAGACACTATAAGAAAAGAATCATATGAAGGAATAGAAAATATAAAAAATGCTGGAATTAACGTCATTATGATTACTGGAGATAACAAAAATACTGCAGTTAATATTGCTAGAGAAGTTAAAATTATTGAAAGTAGTAATGATGTTGTAATAGATTCTTCAGAGTTAAACAACTTAACTGATGAAGAACTCCTTAGTAAGATACATTGTATTAAAGTTGTTTCAAGAGCATTACCATCAGATAAAAGTAGGATAGTAAAAGTACTTCAAACAGATAACCATGTAGTTGGTATGACTGGTGATGGTGTAAATGATGCTCCAGCACTTAAAAAAGCAGATGTAAGTTTTGCTATGGGAAGTGGAACTAGTGTAGCAAAAGAAGCATCTGATATTGTAATACTTGATAATAATTTATTATCTATTTCAAAAGCAATATTATTTGGTAGAACAATATTTAAAAGTATAAGAAAATTCATTGTATATCAATTGAGTGTTAATTTTTGCGCATTAGCACTATCTATAGTAGGCCCATTTATGGGCATTAATACACCTATAACAATAATGCAAATGCTTTGGCTAAATATGATAATGGATACATTTGCTGGTTTAGCTTTTTCTTTTGAACCATCACTAAAAAAATACATGAAAGAAAAACCTATTAAAAAAAGTGAACCAGTAATAAATAAAAATATGTATGTTGAAATAATTACGGATGGTCTTTATAGTGCTTTACTATGTGTTATATTTTTAAAAGCTCCGTTTATTAAGTTGTTAATAAGTAATGATAAATCATATTTTATGACAGCATATTTTGCGTTATTTATTTTCCTGGGAATATTTAATGCATTTTGTTCAAGAACTGAAAGTGTAAATATATTTAAAGATATATTAAAAAATAAATACTTTTTATTAATATTTATTTTTATATCTGCTGCTCAAATATTCATAATATATTATGGAGGAAAAGTTTTTGGAACCTATGGCTTAAAAATAAATGATTTATGTATAGTTATTCTCTTATCAAGTACAACAATCATAATAAATACAATTAGAAAAATCATTTTAAATAAAAGAAGATTAGCATCTGCTAATCTTCAATAATATAATCTTTACTTTTATGTGGTTCATCAAATAATAAATCATTATAATTTTGTTGTCTTAAAGCTTCATATATAACAATTGCAACTGTATTAGATAAATTAAGTGATCTAACATTTTTAGACATTGGAATACGAAAACAATTATCTAGATGTTCTTTTAAATATTTTCTTGGTATACCAGTACTTTCTTTTCCAAACATAAAGTAGATATTCTCATTTTTATCTGTATAATTTCCTGTTGTATGAGGTTTATGACCATATCTTGTTAAATAGTATATGGTACCTTTATTCTTGGAATAAAAATCTTCAATATTTTCATATATCTGCATATCTATTTTATCTATATAATTTACGCCACTTCTTCTAACACTTTTTTCATCTAATGAAAAACCTAATGGTTTTATAAGATGAAGTTTTGCATTTGTTGCAATGCATGTTCTCATTATATTACCTGTATTTGTTGGTATTTCTGGTTCAAATAAAACTATATTTAACATATTATTCTCCTTTTAAAAAATAGCCATCTGGCTATTTTTTATCTATTTTATATTTATCAAAAATATTCTTTACATCATTATACTTTTTTACAACCTTATAAGATGATATTTGACCATCTTCATAGTATATAATAACGGGAAAGTCTGTAACACTTATATCAAGAGTATCATCAAGTATTTCCTTATAATTAGTAACTTTTTCTTTCATGGTAGTGAAATCATAGATATATATAATATCCTTTATATCATAATTATTAAAAGCTTTTGCAATATTCTTTTCTATCTTATACATACTTTTACTATTATGATAACTTAAGAATAAAATTAGTCTTGATGGTTTTTCATTTAATACTTGTTTTAATTCTTGAATACTTTTTATTTCATTATTAATGTATTTTTCCTTTACTAAATAACTTACGCTAGTTTTATCTTTACCTTTAATAGTGTAATACCTAATAAAGTAAATACAAATAAATGCTATTGCAATAATTATTAAAAAGTAAAGTAAATAGTTTTTCATAGTAACAGGTTTATTTGTATACATTGAATTATTATCTTTCATAAAACCTCCTAAAAAGTATTATTATTTTTCTTCTTGAAGTGCTACAAGAACTTCTCTTGGTTTAGAGCCATTTTGTGGTCCAACAATGCCTCTTTCTTCAAGTAAATCAATAATTCTTGCAGCTCTATTATATCCAAGTCTAAATTTTCTTTGGATAAGTGATGCACTTATTTTACCTGTTTGAATAGCAAACTCTACAACTTCATCATATACAGGATCGTCATATCCATCACTTGATCCAGAACCAGATGAAGTACCGATAGATGGATTATCAAGATTCATTGAATCATCATATTTAGCTGCTTGTTGTTTACATACATAATCAATAACTTTTTTAATTTCATCATCAGATATAAAGCATCCTTGAATACGGATTGGAGTATTTTCTCCCATCGGAAGAAATAACATATCACCTTTACCAAGAAGTTTTTCTGCTCCTGACATATCTAGTATAGTTCGAGAATCAATACTTGATGCTACAGCAAAGGCAATTCTTGATGGAATGTTGGCTTTAACGACACCTGTAATAACATCAGTAGATGGTCTTTGAGTTGCAACGATTAAATGAATACCAGCAGCACGAGCCATCTGAGTAATTCTTAATATTGAATCTTCAACTTCTTTAGATGCAACAAGCATTAAATCAGCTAGTTCATCAATAATAGTAACTAAATAATACATTTTCTTTTGAGGTGCTTCTGGATGTTTCTTGTTTTCTTTTTCAATCATATCATTATATGATTCAATATTCTTTGCACCTTTTTCAGTAAATTCATTATATCTTCGTTCCATTTCTGAAACAACTCTTTGTAGTGCAACCGATGCTTTTTTAGGATCAGTTACTACTGGAGTAAGTAAATGTGGAACGCCATTATAATTTGATAGTTCAACTTTTTTAGGGTCTACTAATACTAGTTTAACTTCATCAGGTCTATAGTTCATAAGTATTGATGTAATTATACTATTTGTACAAACTGATTTACCTGAGCCAGTAGATCCGGCAATAAGTAGATGTGGCATTTTTGATAAATCAGATAGTATAGGAGTACCCATAATATCTTTACCAAGAGCAACATTTATCTTTCCTTTAGGTTTATCATTACTTAAAAGAATTTCTTTAATACAAACTGTTGAAACAGATGAATTAGGTATTTCAATACCTATGGTATTCTTTCCTGGAATTGGTGCTTGAATACGTACATCTGTTGCTGCCATACCAAGAGCAATTTCTTTATTAACACTAGTAATTCTACTTACCTTAGTTCCATTTGGAACAGTTAATTCATACTGAGTTACAGCAGGTCCAATATGTATTTTTACAACTTTAGCAGTAATCCCAAAATCAAGAAGTAATCTTTCTAATGTATCTTTATTTTTTCTCATTTCATTTTGATTAATATTTGATCCTTGATTTAGAGGAGAATCATTTAAAATACTAAGAGGAGGTAACTTATAATGAAGATTTTCAGTTACATTATCGTTACGTTGAGATTCTATTTTTTGCTCTAAAGCTTGAGGAGCTGGAGTTTTAAGTTCAGATACATCAGTGATGATAATTTTATCTTCTTTATTTTTTTCTTCACCTAATTTTTTCATTTGTGACGAGTAATCATTTATTTCAATATCATCAGGAACGATACTCTCATCAGTTTTATTTTTCTTTTTAAATAAACTTTTAAATTTTTGAAGAAAATCAGCAAATGTTATATCAAATAACAAGATAAGTCCAAATACTAATAAGACAACTTCAACAATCTTAGTACCATTTAATCCAAATAAAGATGAGAAAAGGAATGAAAATAATGCTCCAATAATTCCTCCACCAATTTCAATTGATGTAGAACCTGATGTAAATAATGCTGTTTTTCCATTTATAGTACTAATTCTTTCCATAAAATTATCCATTGTTTTAGAAAAAATTTGACTACCAGTCTTAGCATTTTCAACAAAACCAAAATGGCTTGCAACTAGAACTACTATGACAATAACATATAAACCAAGTAGTTTACTGGAAAAGAATTTAGGTAGTTTTCTTTTAAAAAGCATGTATGCGCCAAGCGATAAAATACCTATTAAAAGGAACATCCACCATGTACCTACTAAAAAAATACTAAACTTTTTTAAAAGAGATCCAACAGGTCCGAACCCAAAACCAATAATTCCAACAAGAATTAAAAATAGTCCTGTAAGCTCAACACTATACTTAAATTTAGTTACTTTTTCTTTTTTTCTACGTTTATGCTTTGCCATATTATTCACCATAATAATTATATCTTATTTATTATTTTTTTGCAAAATAAATAGGCAATTTTTATAGCTCCTGCATAATCTAAAGGTAGGGAGGAAATAATATGTATTTTGATGACTATAGTTTTATTGATAATATTGAATTATTTGCAGGCAAAAGTATAAATATAAATGATAGTGGATATATTTATGGAAATATGTTTAAAGATGAATATAAACCATATAAAAATTACTCAGTTTATAAATTAAAATCCGATACTGAAGAAGGAAATCTTAAACTTAAAATTATGGAAGAAATGTTTATTATTAATGATTTAAATCTATATCTTGATCTTCATCCAGGTGATGTGGATGTATATAGTTATTTTAAAAATCATGAAAACCTATTAGAAAGATATATAAATGAATATCAAAATAATTATGGAAGTATTTATTTAAATGCAGTTAAAGAAAAATATAATTGGATAAATAGTCCATGGCCTTGGGAGGATAAAAATGTATAAGTATAATAAAATATTAAATTATCCTGTTAATATTAAAAATAAAGATTTAAAAATGGCAAAATTAATAATTACACAACTAGGTGGTTATGCAGGAGAACTAGGTGCAGCTTTAAGATATTTTTGTCAAAAATTTACTATGCCCGATGATGAAGGTAAAGCACTTTTAAATGATATTGCAACTGAGGAATTAGGTCATGTAGAAATGATTTCATCTATTTTATGTGGCTTAATGAAAGATGCATCGTTAAAGGAATTAGAAGAAGCTGGACTTAGTGGTTACTATGTAGAACATGGAAAAGGAATATATCCTCTTGATACTGGAGAAGTACAATTTGATACTAAACTTTTTGCAGTAACAGGAGATCCAATCGTAGATTTAGAAGAAGACTTAGCGGCAGAAGAAAAAGCAAGAATTGTCTATGAGAGATTAATTGATTATGCTAAAACAGATGATTTAATAGCGCCTTTACTTTTTTTAAGACAAAGAGAAGTTGTTCATTATAATAGGTTTAAGGAATTATTAGAAAAATACAAAAGAGAGAAAGATATTAAATAAAGAATAATAAGGCATAATATTATAGGTGATATTATGCTTTATTTTTTAGTAATAAAAATTTTTTTTGCTAGAATTGTTGACGTATCATTAGGAACATATAAAACACTTTTAACAGTAAAGGGTAAAATAATTCTACCTACAGTTGTTGCGTTTATAGAAGTAATTATATGGTTTTATGTTGCAAGAGAAGCTTTAATAGTAAATGAAAAATCAATATTAATACCAATTTCATATGCATCTGGATATGCTATTGGTGGTTTAATTGGATCTATTGTTTCTAATAAATTAATTAATTCTGTTCTTGAAGTAAAAATATATAATTTTAATAAAAAAGTATTAACATATTTAAATGAAAATAAAATTAATTTTTTCTATATTAAAAACCATTTAATTGTATTTTATTTAACTAAGAACTATGACAGAAAATATATTCGAGAAATACATAAAATATCTAAAAATAGCATAATATATACAAAAGAGGTCAAATTAGAACAATTTAAAAAATATAAATTATAAGGATTTACTTGCAATAAGATTATATTATGTTATAATATGAATACAGATTTTGAGTGGGCTAAAACCCACTCATTTGTTGTATAAGAGGTGATTAATTATAGAAACTAAATTAAGTAATCTAAAAAAACTTATTTCGGATGCTTTATCAGATAAAGATATTATTGTTGATGAAGTAACTTATCGAAAAGAAGGTACTATAAATTTTCTTGAGATAGTACTTGATAAAGAAGAAGGAATAGATTTAGACACTATTGTTGATGCAACAAATATTATTAATCCGATTGTTGATAACATGGACTTTATTGACGAAAGTTTTGTTATGGACGTTGTAAGTAAGGAAAGAGGAGAAGAGTAAAAAAATGAGCGCAAAAAAAAGTAAAACAGAAGCTAGTATTGGTATGAATCCAAAAGAATTTATTAAAGCACTAGATTTTATTGTTGAAGAAAAAAATATTTCTCGTGAAGTTGTTCTTGAAGCAATGGAACTTGCTTTAACAACAGCTTATAAGAAAAATTTTGATTCTAAAACAAATGTTAGAGTTGATATAAATTCAGATACAGGAGAAATTAAAGTTTTCTCATATCAAGTTGTTGTTGATGATTTTGATTATGGTACTGAAACAACAGATGAAGAAGGTAATGTTATAGTTACTCCACCAGAAATTCCTCTTGATGCACAAATATTACTTGAAGATGCAGAAAAAGAAGTTCCTGGTATTAAAGTTGGAGAAACAATTGAAAAAGAAGTTACACCAAAAGACTTTGGCCGTGTAGCTGCAGGTACTGCTAAACAAGTAGTTACTCAAAAAATTAGAGAAGCTGAAAAAAATAGTATTATTGCAGATTTTGCTGATAAAGAATTTGAAATGATGATTGGTTTAGTAGCAATGGAAGATGCAAATAACTATTATATTGATTTAGGTAGAACAAGAGGAATACTTCCTAAAGCAGAATGTATTCCTGGCGAAGAAATCAAGATGGGTTCTAACATTAAAGTATATATTACAAAAGTTGAAAGTAATACTAAAGGACCTCTTATTCTTTTATCAAGAAAACATTATGGATTTGTTAAAAGATTATTTGAAACTGAAATACCTGAACTTCAAGATGGTACAGTAGTTCTTTATAGCGTAGCTCGTGAACCAGGTGTAAGAAGTAAAGTTGCTGTTTATTCAACTAACCCAAGAGTAGATGCTAAAGGAGCTTGTATTGGTGAACATGGTTCAAGAATAGCAAATATCTTTAAAGAACTTAATGGAGAAAAAGTAGATTTAATTGAATATAATGAAGATCCAATCGAATTTATTAAAAATGCTTTACAACCTGCTAAGGATGTAATTGTAAGTATAACAGATGAAACTAAAAAAGAAGCCCTTGCAATTGTTAACGATGAAAACTTATCACTAGCAATTGGTAAGAAAGGAACTAACGTAAAACTTGCTTCACGTTTAACTAAATACAAAATTGATGTTAAAACAATGGATCAAATTACAAAAGAAGGAAATAAAACAGCGGAGGAAGAATAATGAAAAAAATTCCAATGCGAAGCTGTGTTGTAACACGTGAAAAATGTGAGAAGAAAGAATTATTTCGCGTTGTTAGAACACCTGAACAAAACGTTATATTAGATGAAACTGGAAAAGCTAATGGTAGAGGAGCATATTTAAAAAAAGATGCTGATGTAATAAATAAAGCTAAAGCTTCTAAAGCGTTAGATAAAGTATTAGAAGTGGAAGTTCCAGATAGTTTATATGATGAACTTTTTGAAAAATTAAAATAGAAAGAGGTGGATTTAACATGATGAGTGTTAAAGATTATGCCAATGATGTTAATTTATCAGTTGCAGAAGTACTTAAAAAATGTCGTGAAATGCAAATTGAAGTAAAAACTGCTGAAGATGAATTATCGGAAGATGATATTATCATCCTTGATAATGCAATATCATTAATTTCTACAGAGGAAGAAGCTTCATACGAAGAAGAAGATGCCATTGATGAAGTAGTTGATGAAATTATGGAATCATCAGATATTAAAGGTAACTTCCATGATGAAGAAAAGAAAGAAAAATTTAAAGCTAAAAAAGATAATAGTAAAGAAAATAATGATTACAAAAACTTAAAGAAACAAATGTATAAACATAAAGAAAAACTTCAAACAAATAATGTTGCTGAAAATGTAGTTCTATATAAAGATGGTATGACAGTACTTGATTTAGCAAATGAACTTGAGGTTTCAGGAACAGAACTAGTTAAAAAACTAATATCTTTAGGTTTAATGTTATCAGTAAATCAAGCAGTTGATTATGATGCTGCTGAACTAATTTGTGAAGAATATAATAAAGTATTAAAGAAAGAAGAAACACAAGATGTTGCTAACTTTGATGCTTATGAAATAGTAGATGACGAAAAAGATCTTGTTAAAAGACCTCCTATTGTTACTATTATGGGTCATGTTGACCATGGTAAAACAACTTTACTAGATTATATTCGTGATTCACATGTTGTTGAAGGTGAATTTGGTGGTATCACTCAACATATTGGTGCTTACCAAATTGAATATAATGGTGAAAAAGTAACATTTATTGATACTCCAGGACATGCTGCATTTACAGAAATGCGTGCTCGTGGAGCAAGCGTAACAGATATCGTTATTATTATAGTTGCAGCAGATGATGGTGTAATGCCTCAAACCAAAGAAGCAGTTGACCATGCTTTATCTGCAAATGTACCTATAATTGTTGCTGTTAATAAAATAGATAAACCAGATGCAAATATTGATAGAATTTATCAAGAAATGGCTGCAATAAACATTACTCCAGAATCTTGGGGTGGAAATATACCATTTATAAATCTATCTGCTAAAACAGGTGAAGGAGTAGATAAACTTCTTGAAACTATTTTAGCTATTGCAGAAGTATCAGATTTAAAAGCAAATCCAAATAGATATGCTATTGGTTCTGTTATTGAATCTAAAGTAGATAAGAAAATTGGTGGAATTGCATCACTACTTATTATGAATGGTACACTTAGAATTGGTGATCCAATTGTTGTTGGTACTGGTGCTGGTAAAGTAAGAACCATGAAAAATGATTCTGGCAAATCAATTGTTGAAGCAGGACCTGCTACTCCAGTTGAAATTACTGGACTATCTGAAAACCCATCAGCTGGTGATAAATTCATGGCTTTTGAAACAGAAAGCCAAGCTAAAGAAGTTGCTGAAAAAAGAGCTATTGCTGCTAGAGAAAACAAATTCAAAAAACAAGCATTAACTCTAGATGATTTATTTGCAAGAATTGATGCTGGTCAAAAAGAAATTAATGTTGTACTTAAAGCAGACGTTAGAGGTTCTGAAGAAGCAGTTAAAAACTCTTTAGAAAAAATAGACGTTGAAGGCGTTAAAGTTAAAGTTATTAGAAGTGGTATTGGAGCTATCACTGAAAGTGATGTTGTTCTAGCTAATGCATCTGATGCTGTTATTATAGGTTTTAACGTTGTTCCAACAAATACTGCTAAAGATGTAGCAAAAGAATATAGTGTTGATATAAGACTTTATACAATAATTTATAAAGCTGTAGAAGAAATGGAACTTGCCATGAAAGGTATGCTTGACCCAGAATTTGAAGAAAAAATTCTTGGTACAGCTGAAATCAGAAAAATATTTAAATTTAGTAAAATTGGTAATATAGCAGGTTGCTATATAACTGATGGTATTGCTAAAAATGGTGCAAGTGCTAGAGTAATTAGAGATGGTGCTGTTATCTATGATGGTAAAATTGCATCTATTCAAAGAGAAAAAGATACAGTTAAAGAAGTTAAAAAAGGCTTTGAGTGTGGTATTACACTTGAAAACTTTAGTGACATCAAAGAAAATGACACAATCGAAATGTTCGAGTTAGTCGAGGTTAAAAGATAATGAGTAAAATTAAATGTGAGAGAATAGCAAGTGATATGATAAGAATCATTAGTAATATTTTAGCTAATGAGTCTCGTGATGAACTTTTAAAAACGGTTACAATTACAGGTTGTACTGTATCAAATGATTTAGGTTATGCTAAGGTTTATTTTACAAGCACAAGTAACTTATCTAATGAGCAAATGGAAAAAGAACTAGCAGAAGCATCAGGGTATATTAGACATGAACTTGCTGAAAGAATTGAAATTCGTCATACTCCAGAATTACATTTTGTATATGATGAATCAATCGCATACGGAAATCGTATTGAAGAATTAATTAAAGAAATTAATGAAAAATAAAATAATCAACTTTTAAGTTGATTTTTTTATATTTTATTTATGTTATAATCAAGTTAAGGTGAGTTTTATGATTATAGGTTTGTTAATTACAATTGTTTTATCTTTATTTTTACAAAGTATGCCAGTTTTTTATGATGGAGAAGGTGTGTATCAAATTAATAAACTTGAATATAGCTATACAAGTGGATACGCAGTAAACAGTGATGTATCATATAAAATTGATTGTGACGATAAATGTATATTAATTATTAAAGAATATGGTAAAGATGAAAAGGATGTAATTAAAAAATCTTTAACTAATAAAGACATGGATAAGTTTGAAGATATGCTTAATAAATATCATGTATTATCATGGAAAGGATTTAATAAGTCTGATAAAAATGTATTAGATGGAAACTCATTTAGTTTCCACCTAAGATATAATGATGATGAAAAATTATCAGCAAGTGGTTACATGATGTATCCAGATTATTATAATAATTTCAAAGAAAACTTTGAAGATTATATAGATGAAATAAAAAGCAGGTGATTTTTATAAACGGAGTATTAATAGTTAATAAACCAAAAAATTTTACATCAAGAGATGTTATAAATGAATTAAATCGCAAGTTAGGAACTAAAAAAATAGGTCACACAGGAACATTAGATCCAATTGCAACAGGAGTTTTAGTTGTAGTAATTGGTTCTTATACTAAACTTGTTAATGATTTAACAAGTTTAGATAAAGAATATATTGCTGAAATTAAACTTGGTATTAAAACAGATACCGGTGATATAACTGGAAGTGTTTTAGAAGAAAATAATAAGTATAATATTTTCAAAGAAGATATATTATATGTTTTTGATTTATTTCCAAAAGAGTATGAGCAAACAGTTCCTAAATACTCTGCTGTTAAAGTTGGTGGAAAAAAACTATATGAATATGCAAGAAATAATATAGATGTAGAACTTCCAAAAAGACTTGTTAAAATATATGAATTAGAACTACTAGATTTTAATAACGATGTAATAAAGTTTAGAGTAAAAGTATCAAAAGGAACATACATAAGATCTTTAATAGAAGATTTATGCAAAAAACTAAATGCTATTGGAACTATGAGTAGTTTAGTTAGAACAAAACAAGGAAAATTTAGAATTGAAGATTCACATATTTTAGATGAAATAAATATAAATACAAAACTTTTAGATTCTAAAGATATCCTCGATATAAAAGATTATGTATTAAATGATTATGAATACAAACTTGTTTCTAACGGAAATAAACTTAACATTGAATTAGAAGATGGTTATTACAATGTTGTATATAACAGTGAAAATGTTGCAATTTATAAGTTTATATATAATGAAGGAAGACTATTAATGTTTTATTAATTTAAACATATAAAGGTGATTAATGATGAAATCTTTTTTTACAAAAACTCAAATAATTGATTTTCTTAAAAAGAATTACTATTAAAGAATCAATTGTAAAGCATCAAGATTTATTAAAGATTGCCAATGAGCAAAATAAAAGCGATATAGTGCAAGATTTGAGTTACAAAATCGAAATGTTAAAAAATGTTAAAAAAGAGTTTTCTCTAAATGAACTATCAAATCTTACGTGTTTAAATACTCATGGGGATTATAATGTTTTACAATGTATTTATGGCGATGATAATAAAATTAAAGCTGTACTTGATTTTGCTTCTGCATGTAAGATGCCAATTGCATGGGAAATCATACGATCTTATTCTTACCTAGATAAAAATGCAGCTAATGGACGTATTGATATTGATAATTTAAAAGCATATGTATCAGAATTTATAAAGTATCAAGAATTAACAATATATGATTTAAGATATATGAGTTTATTATATTTTATTCAAATACTAACAAGTACTTATGGTTATAGACAGTTTTTAAATGATGAAAGTGAAATTGATATGTTTAAATTTGCTAAGTTTAGAACGAATATGTGCAAATTTTTATATCAAAATATAGATAAAATATCAAATGAAATTGAAAATATAAAAAAATAAGTCAATATTTTATATATTTATTATTTATTTACTGTAAATTCATTAATATTTAATTGATTTTTACTTTTAAATATCATATAATTAATAGGAAGTTTGGATTTGGTTTAAACGCAACTCCATGCATTTATTCTAGATTTAAACCGATTTTAAATTTTAAAAAGGAGGATGTAAACATGGCTGTTACAAAAGAACAAAAAGAAAAAATCATTAAAGATTTTAGAATTAATGATAAGGACTGTGGAAGCGCACAAGTTCAAATCGCAATTTTAACATCTGAAATTAATGATTTAACAGAACATCTTAAAACTCACATTCATGACTATCATTCAAAAAGAGGTCTTTTAATGAAAGTTGGTAAAAGAAGAAAATTACTTGCTTATTTAAAAGAAAATGATGTTGTAGCATATAGAGATGTTATAAAAAGATTAAATTTAAGAAAATAGGCACTAAAAACTTTTTAGTGTCTTTTTTTATAAAAGTAGTAGAAAAGGAAGTAGAAAATTATGGCAAAAAAAATATTTAAAATGGATTTCTATGGTAAAGAATTAATAGTAGAAAATGGCCAAGTTGCTAAACAAGCTCATGGTGCTGTATTAGTTAGATATGGCGATACTGTTGTTTTATCAACTGCAGTTGTTTCTAATAATGCAAATGTATTATCTGACTTTTTCCCACTAATGGTTCTATATCAAGAAAAATTATATTCAGTAGGAAAAATACCTGGTGGATTTATTAAAAGAGAAGGTCGTCCAACAGATGCTGCAACTCTTGCTGCACGTATGATTGATAGACCTATGAGACCAATGTTCCCAGAGGATTTTAGAAATGAAGTACAAGTAGTTAATACTGTATTATCAGTTGATACTGATAACTCACCGGAACTAACTGCAATGTTTGGTTCTTCACTATCAGTAAGTATTTCTAAAATACCTTTTGATGGACCTATTGCTGGTGTTAAAGTTGGTCGTGTAAATGGTAAGTTTATTATTAACCCAACACCTGCAGAATTAGAAGAATCAGATATTGATTTAACTGTTGCCGGTACTAAAGAAGCTATTAACATGGTTGAAGCTGGTTCTAAAGAAGTATCTGAAAAAGATATGTTAGAAGCTTTAATGTTTGGTCATGAAGCAGTTATTAAGTTATGTGAATTTCAAGAGGAAATCATTGGTGAAATTGGCCAAGAAAAAATGGAATATGAAAAACTTGAAATCACTGATGAACTTAGAAATGAAGTTACTAAACTTGCTGCTGATAAATTAGATGCAGCAATGCGTATTAAAGAAAAACTTGAAAAATATGCTGCAATTGATACAGTTAAAGAAGAAGTAGTAAATAAATATACTGAAGAAAATGCTGATCTTGATAAAGATGAATTAACAGTATTAATTACTAAAGTTAAATTAGTTCTTGAATCAATTGAATATGATATCTTCAGAAATATTACTGTTAAAGAAAAAACTAGATCTGATGGACGTAAGATGACTGAAATTAGACCACTTTCAACAGATATTGATTTACTTCCAAGAACTCATGGTTCTGCATTATTTACAAGAGGTGAAACTCAAGCCCTTGCTATTACTACATTAGGAGCTTTAAATGAATATCAAGCTCTTGATGGATTATCATTAGAAGCTGAAAAACATTTTATGCTTCACTATAATTTCCCAGCATTCTCAGTTGGTGAAACTGGTAGATATGGATCTCCTGGAAGAAGAGAAATTGGGCATGGTGCTTTAGGTGAAAGATGTTTAAAACAAGTTATGCCATCTGAAGAAGAATTCCCATATACAGTACGTGTTGTGTCTGAAATTCTAGAATCAAATGGTTCATCATCTCAAGCTACTATTTGTGCTGGATGTATGTCTCTAATGGCTGCTGGTGTTCCAATTAAAGCTCCAGTTGCTGGTATTGCAATGGGATTAATTACATCTAAAGATGGTAAGAAATATACTATTTTAACTGATATCCAAGGTATGGAAGATCACTTAGGTGATATGGACTTTAAAGTTGGTGGTACAAGAAAAGGTATCTGCTCACTACAAATGGATATTAAGATTAAAGGTATTACTAAGAAGATTTTAAAAGAAGCTTTAGATCAAGCTAAAGATGCAAGAATGGAAATTCTTGATGTTATGGAAGCTCAAATAGCTGAACCAAGAAAAGAATTATCTAAATATGCACCTAAGATTGAACAATTTATGATTAACCCTGATAAGATTAAAGAAGTTATTGGTAAGGGTGGAGAAACAATCACTAGAATAATTCAAGAATCAAGCAATGTTGTATCTGTAAGCGATATCAATGCTGTTAAGATAGATATTGATGATGATGGTAGAGTTTTAATTTACCATACTGATAAAGATGTTATTGCTAAAGCCAGAAAAATGATTGAAGATATTACAAGAGAAGTAGAAGAAGGAAAAGTATATACTGGTAAAGTAGTTAAAGTTGAAGACTTTGGATGCTTTGTAGAACTTTGGCCTGGATGCGAAGGATTAGTTCACGTATCTCAACTTGCATGGGAAAGAGTAGATAAACCTTCTGATTTATATAAAGTTGGCGATGAGATTGTTGTTAAATCTCAAGGATATGATCAAAAGGGTAGATTAAACTTATCAAGAAAAGAATGTCTTCCTAAACCAGAAAAAAAAGAAGAATCTAAAGAAAATAAGAAAAATAAAAAAGAAACAACTAAATAGTTGTTTCTTTTTTATTTTGAATTAATTCTTTTATTAACAGCATCGAAATATACTTTAGATGATTCAGGAAATGTTAAATTATCAGGAAGTGTATCAGAAAGCATTACTTGATTCATTTCAAATTCTTTGGGTAAATCACCAAACTCAAGTACTTCACAGTAGCAAAGTAAACCATATGTTGATATTTTATACACACATACTGGTGTTAAATTAACTTTTATAGCTCCTGTTTCTTCATACATTTCACGTTTTGCAGCTTCTTCCCAAGTTTCTCCTTCTTCAATATGTCCTCCAGGGATTTCCCAACCATTTCTTTTAGTGTTGTAGCAAAAAACATATTTACCTTTATACTTTGATACACAAACAACTCTTGTGTATTCTTTTTCGTCACAAACGCCAATATCATAAGTATTAATATCAAACATAATTATTTCACCTCAGCTTTATTTTAAATATAAATCGTAATATTCGTCAAGAGTTAAACCAGAATCTTTAACTTTCTTTGCAACATCTTTTCCTAAATATCTGATATGCCAGTCTTCCTCTTGATAACCTGTTATATTTTCTTTTCCTTCAGGAAATCTTATAATAAATCCAAATTTATCTGCATTATCTTTAAGCCACTTATAATCATCAGCAGATAATCTTCTAGGTGAGTAGTTTGGATCGTTTAAATCGGCAGCTAAACCAGTTTGATGTTCTGAATAACCAGGTCTAGCAGAATAGGTATCTGCTAGAGCTTCACCATCTTTATTTTTATAACTATTATACAAAGAACTTTGAAATGCATATGATCTATATGCCGTTGTTGCAACTAGAGTAATACCATCATTTTTAGCAGCTTCTACTAATTCCTTATATGCATTAGCAGCTTCTTCAACCATAGTTACACCACTATTATTAAATAATGGTTTTAAATTTTTTGGAATAAAGTTTGCATCAAGATAATTATATTTATTAACAACTACGTATAAACTATCAGGATCTTTAACGGGTTCTGTATCAGTATAGTACTCTTTATCAAGTTTTATATTTACTCTTGTTACAACATCTTGATAATCCAAATCAGAGTTCTTTTCTTTATATGATAAATATCTTTCAAAGTTATATTTATTAAAATTAGGACAATTAGTGTAATTCTCTATAATTTTTGATATTTCATCAACACTAGTACTTCTATCTAATAGTATATTTATAAAATCAATGAAATTATCAATATCTACATAATCAATTTTTTCATATTTATTTACGTATTCACTTTGAAAATATTCATCAAATATAGCAACATCTAATGTTTTACTATATAAATTTGTATTAACTTTATCTTTAATTTTTAAATCATCCATTTTCTCAAGTGATTTTTTTGAATAATTAGATGTTGTTTGTTTAATTTTTTTATCATTATTATTATTTTTAAAGAATCTAAAATATCCAAACCCTAAACATAGTATTATTAAAACTATACAAAAAATTGGAAATTTTTTTATTTTCTTTCTCTTCATTACTATCACCAAATTAATTATAACATACTATAAATCTATTTATTCTTATCCATATATATGTATTTTACAAAAAGTGACATTAAATATTAAATATCATCATAATTATTATTAGGTGATATGATTGAAAAAAATTATAGTATTTATGATTCTTTATTTATTATTAATTCCAAAGGTTAAAGGAGCTGATATTTCTTTAAATGCTAAATCAGCTATATTAATTGAACCATCAACTGGTAAAGTAATTTATGAGTTAAACCCAGATGAGAGACTTCATCCAGCTTCTATGACAAAGATAATGAGTCTAATTATCATAATGGAATCAATTGAAGAAGGAAAAATAAATTTAACTGATGAAGTTACAATTTCAAAGGAAGCTGCAAGCATGGGTGGAAGTCAGGTATATATAAATGAAGGAGAAGTATATACAGTTGATGAACTTTTAAAAGCGGTATCGATTGCATCAGCTAATGATGCAGTTGTAGCTCTTGCAGAAAAGGTTAGTGGTTCGAAAGAAAAATTTGTTGAAAAAATGAATATCAAAGCAAGTGAATTAAAACTTTCCAATACACATTTTATGAATCCTCATGGACTAGATGAAGAAAATCACTATTCATCAGCAAAAGATATGAGTATTATGGCTAAAGAATTAATTAAACATAAAAACATATTGAATTATACAAGTAGATATGAAGATTATTTTAAGAAAAAAGATAATTCTAGTATCTGGCTTGTTAATACTAATAAACTAGTAAAATTTTATGAAGGTATGGATGGACTTAAAACTGGTTTCACATCTTCTGCAGGTTATTGTTTAACTGCAACGGCTGAAAAAAACAATTTAAGATTTATTAGTGTAGTTATGGGTGAAGAAAGTATCGAAAATAGAACAGAAGATACACTAAAATTACTTAATTATGGATTTAATACAATAAAAAAAGAAGTTATTATGAGTAGCAGTAAACCAATAGATTCATTCAAATTAGATTTATCCAGTAAAGAAAAAGTAAATGTATATTTAAAAAATGATGTGGCAAGATTAACTGATATTAATTCTGAAAAACTAAAGTATAAGTATAGTATTTCATATAATAAGAAAATAAACTTTCCTCTTAAAACAGGTGATAAAGTGGGTAAAGTAATAATAACAGAAGATAATGGGAATATAATAAAAGAAGATTTAATAGTGAGAGAAAATATATATAAGATAAGTTTTATTAAATTATTTAAAAAGAATTTGAAACTAATTTTATCAGGAAATATATAAAATAATTTGTTATAATAAATAAAACGAAGGTAGTAAAATGAAAGAAAACAAATTATTTAATATTATATATAAATTGTTAATAATAATATTTATATTTTTACTTATTTACTCACTTTATCATATTTTAATTTGGAAAATGGATAATAATAAAAATAAAAAAATTAAACACAGTTTGGAAAGTTATATTAAAGTTGATAAAGACGAACATTATCGTATTAATTTTAATAAATTAAAAGAAAAGAACTCAGATGTTGTAGGTTATTTAAGAGTAAATAATACTAATATTGATTATGTTGTTGTAAAAGGAAAAGACAATAGTTATTATTTAAGTCACAATTTTAACAAGGATAAAAATATAGCAGGTTGGATTTTCATGGATTACAGAAATAATTTAGATAACAAAAATAAAAACACAATTATTTATGGTCATAATACTGCAGACGAAAGTATGTTTGGTACATTAAAGAACACTCTTGAAGAAGAGTGGTATCTAAATAATGAAAATCACAAGGTATTATATATTGATGAGAAAGGTACTCATTATTATGATGTGTTTTCAACATACAAAATAGATAATGAAGACTATTATCTTCAAATTGATTTTAAATCTTCAACAGATTTTAATAACTACATCGATGTTATTAAGAATAGATCAGTTTACAACTATAATGTTGATATTAATGAAAATGATAATATTTTAACTTTATCATCTTGTGCAAATTTAGGAAAAAAACGAGTAGTCCTTCATGCAAAAGAATTATTTAATTAATTAAATTGGATTTTTTAAAATCCAATTTTATTTTTACATCTATTTTTGATATAATACTTTTGCAGGTGTTGGTTTATGAGTAGAAGAAAAAAAACAAAAACATCACCAATAGTTAAATATTTTATCGTATCAATGATCATACTTTCATGTGTAACTGTTGGTTTAATAAAGTTTATAGATATATTACCAAATAATTATTTTGGGGTTTTAATCTCTGTTTTTGTAATAGTGGATTTTGCATTATGTTCACTATTATTAAGTTCAAAAATATTTGTAAGGATCCTTGCTGGACTAATATCAACGTTTTACTTATTTATAATGATAGTAGCAATTATATATGAACTCAATACAATTGATTTTTTAAAGAAAATAGGTAAAAGTGAATATAGTACGTTAAATTATCATGTAATGGTTTTAAAAAACTCTAAGTTGAAAAATATAAAAGATGTTAATGGTGAAAAAATTGCTTTAGTCGATGAATATAGCGATGAAGTTGTTAAATCGTTATCTAAAGAAATAAATTTCACATACGAAAAATGCCTTTTATATACTGATTTATCCGATAAATTATTAACTGGTCATATAAACGTTATAGTTATCGAAGAGTCAGCTCTTCGTATCCTAGAAGATGAAAATCCTGATTTTGTTAATAACGCTAAAACAATACATAATTTTAAAATTGATATAAAACAAAAAGAGATTAAAAAGAGCGTTAATATTACGAAAAAACCATTTAATATATTTATTTCTGGAATAGATACATATGGAAAAATAAATAGTGTATCAAGAAGTGATGTAAACATTATTGCAACTGTAGATCCAAGTAGTCATAAAATATTACTTACTTCAATACCAAGAGATTACTATGTTAAACTTTATGAAAAGAATGAATATGATAAGTTAACTCATGCAGGAATATATGGCATTGATACATCAGTTAAAACTATTGAAGAATTTTTGAATATAAAAATTAACTATTATGTTAAAGTAAATTTTACTTCGTTAGTAAAAGTGGTTGATACATTAGATGGTATTGATGTAGATTCCAAATTTGAGTTCACATCTATGGATGGTTATAGCTTTAAAAAAGGTATTAATAAAATGAATGGAAAGCAAGCTTTATCTTTTTCAAGAGAAAGAACGGCTTTACCGAGAGGCGATAAATCAAGAGGTGAAAATCACCAAGCTGTATTAACTGCTATTATAAATAAAGCTATGAATAAATCAATTTTATCAAAATATAATAGCTTAATTAAATCCTTAAAACCAAGTATGGTTACAAACTTTACAAATAAAGAAATAACCGATTTTATAAAGATGCAGCTAAAGAATAATAGTGGATGGAATATTGAATACATTAATTTAGATGGAACTGATGGTTATGAGTATACATATTCATATTCTAAAAATAAACTTTATGTTATGATTCCTGATGAAACATCTATAAATGAAACATCAACAAGAATAAATGAAATCTTTAAAAAGTAGCAAGAAATTGCTACTTTTTTTGATATGTTTTGTCGAAACTGTAGAAATATTTTTCAGAGTAATTTAAAATGCAACAAGAGGTGATGATATTGGATTTAGAATACAACAAAGGAATTCTTTTTATTCGCTTTAAAAATAATATTGATAAAAAAATATCAAAAGAAATAAATCAAGGATTAATTCCTAAAGTTCTTGAACAAAAAATTAGGTATATTGTTTTAAATTTATATGAAGTAGAGAATGTTGATAGTTTTGGATTAGATTCACTTCTTAATCTTAAGTGTGCTGTTAGATCAAATAAAGGTAAGATATGTTTATGTGAGATATCTAAAGAATTAAATCAGAAAATTAAACTAATTAATATAAGAAGAATAAAGGATGAATTAAAAGCCTTTGATGTTATAGGAGCAACATAATATGGACAGTGTAGATTATAAAAAACTTGATGGTTTAATATATAAAATGGCAAGAACATTTACTAATGATGTTAATTTAATTGAAGATTTATATCAGCAAGGTATGTTAGGCGTTCTAAAAGCTCAAAAAAACTTTAACTATAATCAAGGAACTGATTTTTTACCGTATGTAAAAATGTATATATATGGAGAAATGTATGATTATTTCAATAATGCAAATAAGACTTTTAAAACAAGCAAAGAAATAATAAAATTATACACAATAATCAACAAAACCAGTGATTTATTATCACAAGAATTAAAAAGAAAACCATCACTATATGAAATTGCTTCATACCTTAAATTACCATATGAACAAATAGAATATACTATGAAAATTATGCAATCTACTTTAAGTATAAATTATGATTATGATGATAAATCTTTAGAAGATTATATCTCTTATAATGATTCATATACTAATGTTGAAATTAATGAACTGATGAATGATTTACCTAATAGTGAAAAACAAATTATAGAGTACAAATATTATGAAGGATATAATCAAGAAGAAATAGCTAAAATAATGAATATTTCACAGTCAAGTGTTTCTAGGTATGAACAAAATGGAATATCAAGAATGAGAAAAAATATTAATAGTATATCTAAATAAAAATAATAAATAATACCTTTAGGAGGTATTATTTTTTGAATAAAGATACATATAAAAAAATAGTAAAAGATTATAGAAAAAAAGATAAATACATACGTAACTATTTATCTGCATTTTTAAGTGGAGGGTTAATAGGGTTTTTAGCTGAATGTTTATATTTAATAATTATAAACTTAACAAATATATCAAGTAATAATGCAAGAAGCATTATTACTTTAGCTATAATTTGTATTGCATCATTTTTAACTGCCATTGGTTTATTTGATAATCTAATTAGAAAATGCCGTTCTGGTTTAATAGTACCAACAACTGGTTTTGCTCACTCAGTAACAAGCAGCGCTATTGATTTTAAAAGGGAAGGCTTAATAAATGGTATAGGAAGTAATGTCTTTCATCTTGCAGGTAGCGTTATATTATATTCTATTATAGGTAGTTTTCTTCTAGTTATATTAAAGGTGATTATTAGTGCTTAGCTTTAATTTTAAAAATATATATATAGCTGATTATGATGCAATTGTTGGCCCAAATGAAAAGAAAGGTCATTTAAAAAAAATAAAAAATATAATTAATGATTTTTATTATGATGAAAAATCATTTGAACTTGCTCAAATAAAAATGCAGCGAGAAGTTATTAATAACTTATTAAAAAGGAATAATGATATTAATTTAATAATTGGGGGAGATTTAAGTAATCAAATAAGTTCAACAACATATGCATGTAGTAATAATAGTATTTCTTTTTTAGGAATATATACGGCATGCGCTAGTTTTATTGAAGGTTTAATAATTTCTTCTTTACTTATAGAAAAAGACAGTTCAAAAAAAGTAATGAATATTACATCAAGTCATAATCTTGCTGCAGAAAGACAATTTCGTTTTCCAGTTGAATATGGAGTATTAAGAAATGTAAATTCAACTTTTACAGCAACCGGTGCAGTTGGATGCATAGTATCTAATAAGAAAAGTTCCATTAAAATAACAAATGCAACCATAGGAAGCCCAAGTGAATATGATATTAATACACCTAATGATATTGGTGCTATTATGGCCCCATCAGCTGCAGAAGTTATTAAAGAACATTTAAATAATATAAATAAAAGCATTGATTATTATGATCTTATATTGACTGGAGATTTAGGTTCTGTTGGTCTTAAAATATTAAAAAAATATTTGGAAACTAAATATAATATAAAAACAAATAATATAATTGATGCTGGTGCAAGTATTTATAATAAAATAAATGAAGTAAATGATGGAGCTAGTGGCCCAGCTGTATTACCATTATTCTTTTTCTATAATATTATGCATAGCAAAAAATATAAGAACATTCTTCTCGTAGGAACTGGAGCACTACACTCAAGATCCCTTGTTAATCAAATGGTACCCATTCCTGGAATAAGTCATGCTGTTGGAATAGAGGTGAAAAGATGAGTTTAATATACGCATTTTTATTTAGTGGGGTAATATGTTTAATTGCAGAAATTATTATTAATCACACAAAATTAACTCCAGGGCATGTTACTAGTTTGTTTTCTGTTATAGGATCAATAATGGCCTTTTTCGGACTATACAACAATATTATTAACAAATGTGGAATGGGTGCAATCACATTAATATCTAATTTTGGTAGTTCACTATATATTGCTGGTTTAAAAGGATTTAGAAATAATGGTATAATTGGACTTTTTTCTAATATGTTATCAAAATCATCACTTGTGTTAACATCAACAGTTATTTTTTCATTTATATTTGTTTGTATATATAAATCAAAGGACTAAAAGTCCTTTTTATTTTTACTATTATTTGTTATAATTAACATGAATAGGAAGGGATATATTATGGCTAAAAAGAAAGCAAATAATATAGTAATAAGTGATGAAGAATTAACACCTACAACATTAGGTACATATTCTAATAAAGGCAGAAGCCCAATTATTGTATTTTTTATATTAGCAATATTTTTACTTATAGCTTTTTATATGCCTGACATACAAAAATCTATTAATAAATTTTTAGGAAAAGAATCAAATACAAATAACAATAATACACCAAGTACTCCTGATACACCGGATACACCAGATACGCCTGATACTCCGGATACTCCAACAGATGAAGAAATAAAATATGATATTTCAACTGAAACTATTATTGATGGAGAAAAATTTAGTATTGATAATATAAACTTTAATGCAAGTGTATTAACGTTAAGAGTTGTTCCTAAAACTAGTGTTGATTTAAATTCATATTTTATTGAATTATATAACGCAGATAATACTTTTTTAGGAAGAGTTAAATTATCTGACGAAACTTTATCTGCTGATAATCCTACAACTTATTATTATAGTGCTCCAGTTGAATCATCTAAACTTAGTTTAGTTAAAAAAACACTAGATGATTATCCAGAAGTAACTTTATCATATAATGATAAAAACGAAGGAATAATGACATGTAAAAATGCTTTAGGTGAGGAATATATTTATACATTTGTAGGTAATCAATTATCTAAAATTGTGTACACATTTAAGTATTCATCCAGTGATGAAAATTACGATGGAGCATATAATAATTACTTAGAGCTTGATAGTAAATATAAAGCAATAGATAATGTATCGTCATCACTAATTAGTTCTGATAATGGCTTTGATTATACTTTGAGTTTGAATCTAGATAATGTATCTCAAGAAGATATTAAACAAATTGTGTTTGAAGGTATATATAAGATAAAAACTCAAGCTAAAGAAGTAAAATTTATTTCTGAAGCTAAGAACTATACATGTAATTTTTAGAAAAGAGGAGAAGATCTATGAATAATATCATGATTAATGATTTCGAAGGTCCATTAGATCTTCTTTTACATTTAGTTAAAACTTCAAAAATGGATATTTATGAAGTTAATATGTCATATATAATTGAAGAGTATTTAAAATATATAAATACTATGCAAGATTTAAATATTGATGTTGCAAGTGAATATTTAGTTATGGCTGCAGAACTTATTCATTTAAAAAGTAAGATGTTGATAAATATAGATGATGAAGAGTCAAGTGAAGATGATGAATATTCAATATCAAGTGAGGACGAATTAAAAGAAAGATTAATCAATTATGAGAAATATAAAAATTCAACTGAATCTTTTAGACGTCTTGAAGAAAATAGAAAAGAATATTTAACAAGATCTCCAGAAAATATTATGGAGTATGCAAAAAATGAATCTTATTCTATGGAACTATCTCTTGATGACTTGATAAGTGCTTTTCTTGAATATAAGAAGAGATTAGAAAATGAAAAACCTATTGAAACAAAAATTACAAAAAGAGAATTAAGTGTTAAAGATAGAATTAGTTACATTAGAAATATATTAAAAGAAAAAAAGAAAATTGAATTTACAGAGTTATTTGAATCTTTTTCAAAAGAATATGTTGTTGTAACATTTTTATCAATATTAAATATGAGCAAAAACAATGAAATTGTGTTATCTCAAAAAGATAATTTCAGTCCCATATTAATTGAAATGAGGTAATTTATATGAACTTAACAGGAGTGGTAGAGGGTATTTTATTTGTTGTAGGTGATGAAGGTATTACTCTTCAAGACTTAGCTGATACACTAGAAATAAGTTTAGATGAAACTAAAGCTTTATTAAAAGAACTTCAAACTGAGTATGAAAAAGATAATAGAGGAATAAGAATCAGTTTTTTAGGTGATGCTTTTAAACTAACAACAAAAAAAGAACACAAAGAGTATTATGAAAAACTAGTTGATCAAGGAGAACTAACACCTTTATCTCAAGCTTCTTTAGAGACTCTTGCAATTATTGCATATAATCAACCAATTACAAGAGCGGAAATAGATGAATTAAGAGGTGTATCTTCTGCACATATAATTAGAAGACTTGTTGCAAGAAACTTAGTTAAAGCATCGGGAAAAAGTACTCTTCCTGGTAGACCTAACTTATATGCAACGACATCTGATTTCTTAGATTATTTTGGTTTATCAACTATAAAAGATTTACCAAAACTTGACGATTCACTACCAAGTGAAGCAAAAGAAGAAAAAGAACTGTTTACTTCTATTTACAAGGAAGATATAGAAAAATAAAGTATTATAATATATAATACTTTTAGACGCCTGCGTGGTGAAATGGTAGACGCGCTGGACTCAAAATCCAGTGGTAGCAATACCGTGTCGGTTCAAGTCCGACCGCAGGCACCAATAAAAAAAACAAACTAACTTATAAGGTTAGTTTTTTAGTGTAATATTAATGTAATTAGTATTTACATTAAATGAATTTATTTTTAAAATTATAATAGTAAGGAATTGATATTATGGATAGTGGAAAAGTAATTGTTATTGAAGGTGCTTGTGATTGTATTGGAAAAACAACTCAAATTAAGTTACTTGAAGAAAAATTTAAAAATGCATCCATAGAATATGTTACTCATCATTTTCCAACGAAAGGAAAACCTCAAGCAGAATATGCTGAAAAATATTTAAAAGGCGCATTTGGTCAAAGAAATAAACTTGATCCATTTTTAATAAATAGTTTTTTTACTATAGATAGGGCTGTTACATGGAAACAGGACTTAAAAGAAAAATATGATACTGGAAATATTATACTTCTTGATAGATATACTACATCAAGTTTGACTTATCAAGGAGCTTTAATAGATGATAAAGATGAAAGAGATAAGTTTCTAGAATATGTTCAAAATCATGAATACAATGTTCTTAGAATTCAAAAACCTGACTTAGTAATTTTTCTTAAAGCTCCATACGAAGTTGTAAAAATGTTTGAACAAAAAAGAGATTTAATTACTAACAAGAAAAAAGATATTCATGAAAGCGATGATGAATATATGAAAAAGGTATATAATTTATCTAATATCATTGCTGAAAAATATGGATGGTCAATAATTGATTATATGGATAATGGTAGAATAAAAACAGAAGAAGAAATAAACGAAGAAATAACAAATATATTAGAAGAAAAATTAAAATTAAATCTTTCAAAAACACTTAAGTAGCACTTAAGTGTTTTTTAATATTATATTTTTTAATTTTATTCAAATAATACTAATGTGATAAGTATGTTAAAAAATAAAGATTTAGAACTATTAGAAGAATTATTTTTAAGTAATTATTTTTCATATGTTAATGTAAAAAATATTAAATTAAATAATTCTGATAATACATTAAAAAAACTGCATTCTGATACTATTGATATATTATATGATGCTATGGATACTGTTTTAGAAATACTTGATATAAGTGGGGCTAATAAATGAAGAGTTCATATATAATATATAATTTGTTAATAAATATAGAAAAAAGCGAGCAAGTTTTAAGTAAAATGATTTCTTTTACAGATAATGAAAAAATCTTTAAAAAATTAATTACATTATTAAACGACTTAATAAGTATTAAAAAAAGATTATATTCATATATTAATAGAGATTTCCCATCTGAAAAAATAAATAAGGCAAAAATTAAAGAAAAATATAATGAATATAAAGATATTATGAGTTTTTTATAAAATAACATTTAAAAATGTTATTTTTTTATGCTATACTATTAAGGAATTAATTGCCCAGTAGCCAAGCGGTAAGGCATCAGGCTCTGACCCTGACATTCCATAGGTTCGAATCCTATCTGGGCAACCATTTTGTTTTTAAGAAATGAGTGATATATATGACAAATAAAGACCTAGCAAATATTATATTTCCAAACATAGATAAAACGATTGAAGACTATGAAAAAATGTATCCTGAAAGAAATATGCCTGAAGGAAGTAAAGTAACTAGATTTGCTCCATCACCAACAGGTTATATGCATTTGGGTGGTTTTTATCAAGCAATAATTGATTATGTTATAGCTAAAAATTCTAACGGTTTATTTTATCTAAGAATAGAAGATACAGATACTAAAAGAGAAGTTAAAGAAGCCGTAGATTTAATCGTTGAATCACTTAATCACTATGGAATTATTCCTGATGAAAGTGAATATAATGGAATAGTTAAAGGCAACTATGGACCTTATTTTCAAAGTGAAAGAAAAGAGATATATCACACATTTATTAAATATTTAATTGAAATAGGAAGAGCATATCCTTGCTTTTGTACTAGGGAGGACCTAGAAGAACTTAGAAAACACCAAGAAGAAAGAAAATTTAGAACAGGATATTATGGTAGATATGCTAAATGTAGATTACTTCCTGTTGAAGAAGCTATTAAAAAAATCAAGAACGGTGAAGAATATGTTATAAGATTTAAATCTGAAGGAAACTTCGATTTAAAATTTAAAACTGATGATTTAGTCAAAGGAACTCTTGAACTATCACAAAATGATGAAGATTTCGTTATAATGAAATCTTCAGATAAACTTCCAACTTATCACTTTGCTCATATAGTTGATGATTATTTAATGCATACAACTCATGTTGTAAGAGGTGAAGAGTGGCTTTCAAGTTTACCAAAACATTTGGAATTATTTAGAGCTTTTGGTTTTAAGGCACCTAAATATGTTCATACACCACTTTTAGTTAAAAAAGATGGAAATAGTGTTAGAAAGATAAGTAAGAGAAAAGATCCTGAAGCATCAATGACTTATTATAAAGAAAAAGGATATCCAACTGAGGCTGTAGTTGAAGCTTTAATGACTATCATTAATTCAAATTATGAAGAATGGCATACTCAAAATCCAGATAAACAATTCTATGATTTTCAATATAGTCCTAAAAAAATGTCTTCTTCAGGAGCATTCTTTGATTTAGATAAACTTGATAATATTTCAAGAAATATTATTTCAAAAATGACTAAAGATGAAGTTTATGATAACTTATATAAATGGGCTGATGAGTATAATAAAGAGTTTGCAAATATTATATCTAAGGACGTTGATTATACTAAATCTATCCTTAATATTGAAAGAGAGCAAAAAAAACCAAGAAAAGATTATGCTTATTATTCAGATATAGAAAATCAAATTTGGTATATGTTCCCTGAAATTTTTGATAATCATGAAAAAAATTATGAATGGGGAAAAATAAATAGTATTACTGATATAAAAGAAATATTAGAAGAATATTTTAATAATTATTATAATAAAGATGATGATAAAGACACTTGGTTTAGTAAAGTAAAAGAATTATCTGATAAATTGGGTTATTGTACTGATATGAAATTATATAAGGAAAATCCTGATAGTTATAAGGGTAGTGTAGCTGATGTATCAACTGTAATAAGAGTTGCTGTAACAACTAAATCAATGACCCCTGACTTATATGAAATACTTAGATTACTAAGTAGTGATGAAATTATCAAAAGAATATCTTTAATAAAATAATGTAACAACTGTTACATTATTTTTTTATTATACATATCTTATTATATATTCTTAAATTAATATAATTAATTTAAGATAAAAATTATTTAAATTAAGCCTATAATATTTACAAAAGAATAAAAGTTTAGTAAAATCAATATAGGAAGGAGTAATTTGAAAGTGAAAAAAGCTGCAATTCTAGGACTTGCTAGTTTATTTGTTTTAACTGGATGTGGTTCAAACAAACTTACTTGCAAAAATAAAGAAGGAAAAGTTATCGCTACTATAAAAGGTGATAAAGTTTCTAAAATTTCTATGGAAGTAACTGCTGATAGCAAAGAGGAAGCTAAAATGGTTTGTGCTTTCTACAAAGGTGCTAAATGTAATGGTAAAAAAGTTACAATTGATGACGCTGCAGATATGTTAGGTTATTCAAATAAAACTTTATCTAAACTTAGCAAAGCAGACTTCAAGAAAGCTATGGAAGGTCAAAACTTCAAATGTAACTAAAAATAAGCGCGAGCTTATTTTTTTTATCATTTACATTTTACTTATTTTTTAGTAAAATCTACTTATATGTAATGGCCTGTTGGTGAAGTGGTTTAACACATAACCCTCTCAAGGTTACATACATGGGTCCGAATCCCATACAGGTCACCAATATTGTTTAAAAAAGCTCCTTAATAGGAGCTTTTTATTATTAATTAATATTTTTAACTTTACATTCATATACTATACTATAAAACTATCATAATTTGATTTTAATATAATTTATGTTATAATTTTATTGCACGGAAGGAAATGTGTATGAAAGAATATTATGATATTGTTTCTAATATTATAACTGATGATAGATTTAAAGAGTTAAAAAAAGATACTCATCATAATACTAATAAATATGACCATTTAATAAGAGTATCTAAACTTTCATATAGAATTGCAAAACATACAAAAGCTAATGTTAAAGAAGTAACTACAGCTGGCGTTTTGCATGATTTTTTCCATGGTGGAAGAAAAGATGCACAAGCAAATAGTTATCTTAATCATCCGTACACAAGTGCAAAAAATGCTAAAGAGTGTTTTGATATAAATGATAATGAAGCTGAAATAATTAAAACTCACATGTTCCATCATACATTCTTTAGATCGTTTTTACCATTTATAAATCCTGATGAGAAAGTTAAAATAAAAGATGGTAAACCAAAAAGTAAAGAAGCATGGATTGTTTGTTTATCCGATTTAATGGTATCAGCGTATGAAGGACTACGATTTAATATCGGTGGTAAAATGGCACTTTACATATTATTTATTTGTAATTTTATAAATTTAAGATAGAATTTTTATGATTCTATTTTTTTAATGCTTATGTTAAAATATGTATGTGTCCCTGTAGCTCAGCTGGATAGAGCGACCCCCTCCTAAGGGGTAGGTCGGAGGTTCGAATCCCCTCAGGGACGCCACTATGTTAAATAATCTGGTACTTAAGTACCAGATTTTTTTTATAATAAAATATCTATAGTTGTAATATGATATAATTAAAATAGAGGTGAAGATGTAATGCTTAAAACCGATTCAAGATTAGTTGAAAAAGGAGATACTTTTATTGCTATAAAAAATGTTAATACAGATGGTCATGACTTTATTGAAAGCGCTATTAAAAACGGAGCAGTGAAAATAATTTGTGAACATGGTAATTATTCTGTTGAAACTCAAATAGTACCGAGTACTAGAAAGTATTTAGAGGACTATTTATATAATAATTATTATCCTAAATTTAAAGATATGAAATTAATTGGGGTAACAGGAACAAATGGTAAAACAACAACATGTTATTTAGTTTATCAAATGCTTAATAAATTAGGCATTAAATGTGCTTATATTGGAACCATTGGTTTCTATTATGGTAATCATAAAGAAGAACTTAATAACACAACTCCTGATATAGATATTCTTTATAAAATGTTTACGGAAGCATCTATAAACGATTGCAAATGTATGGTGATGGAAGTTAGTTCTCATGCACTTGATATGAATAGAATTCATGGTCTTTTATTTGATGAGGTTGCGTTTACAAATCTAACACAAGACCATTTAGATTATCATAAAACCATTGAAAACTATGCCAATGCAAAGAAAAAACTATTTTATAAAACTAGAAATGATAAAGTTGCTATTATTAATGGTGATGATCCGATGTTTGAAACATTTATCAATCCAGAAAATAATAATATAATTGTTGGTAAAAATTCAAATGACGTTAAAATAATTGATGTAAAATTATCACATCTTGGAACGCATTTTTCATTTAGTTATGATAGTAATATATATAATGTATCAATTGATATGGTTGGTTTATATAATGTATATAATTACTTAACTGCAGTTATGCTTGTAAATAAACTTGGATTTTCAATCGAAGATATTTTAAATATTACACCAGATATTAAAGCACCAAGTGGAAGAATGGAATTAATAAAATATAATACAAATAGCATTTTTATTGATTATGCACATACACCTGATGCTGTTATTAACGTTTTAAAAAACGCTAATATGTATAAAAAAGGTAAAATTATAACTATTATTGGTTGTGGAGGGGATAGAGATAGAACTAAAAGACCAATAATGGCTGATGAAACATTAAAGTACTCTGATTATGCAATTTTCACAAATGATAATCCAAGAACTGAAGATGAAAAACAAATAATGGATGATATGACATCTCATTTAAAATCACATAACTTTGAAATTATATATGATCGAGTTGATGCCATAAAGAAAGCTATAGAAATGCTTAGAGAAAAAGACATTTTAATGCTTCTTGGTAAAGGCCATGAAACATATCAAATTATCGGCAAAGAAAAGATTCATTTTAGTGATAAAGAAGAAGTGCTTAAATGCATAAAAAAATAAAACGTTCTCTTAAGAACGTTTTATTTAATTGCGTTAAAAATATCAATAAACTTCATTCCGTTAGATGCTTTAATTAATATTACATCATCAACTTTAAGTTCATTTTTTAATTCATTAATTGCATCTTCATTACTATCAAATGATAAAATTTTCTTAGCTTTACTATTACTTGCAATATATTTAGCATCATTACCAACTGTTATTAGTATATCTAAATCATTAGTATAAGTTCCAACTTCTTCATGGAGTTTTTTAGAAAACTCATTTAATTCAAGCATGTCACCTAGAACAGCAATTTTTCTATTGCCAGGAGTATTTTTTAATATTTCTAAGCTTGATTTCATTGAATCAACTGATGCATTATAGCAACCATTAATAATTTTATATCCTTTATCTGAATCAATAATATCTATTCTGTTTTCAGTTAATTTAAAATCTTCAATACCTTTTATAATTTTCTCTGGTTCAATGTTTGTTAAAATACCTACAGCAAACGCAATTAAACTATTATATATAAATGCTTTACTAAGTATAGGAATTTGTGCTTTATAAATATTATTTTGATAACAAATATCAAAACAATATTTATTATTAATAATGTTAAGGTTCTTTGCTGTGAAGTCACTTTCATTATCAATTCCAACTGTTATGATATTTTGAGGTTTATTTAAATAGTAATTATGTAATAAATCATTATCATTATTAATTATTAATTTACCACCATCTTCTAAACCGTTTATAATTTCAAGTTTAGCTTTTAAAATATTTTCTCTAGAACCTAAGTTACCAATATGAGCTGTTGTAACATTGGTTATAACAGCAATATGTGGTTTTGTAATTTTTGATAAATAATCAATTTCACCTAAGTTATTCATACCCATTTCAATTACGGCACATTCTTCATCAGTTAATCTTGTTAGAGTAAGAGGAAGGCCTATATTGTTATTATAGTTACCAAGGGTTTTTAAAGATTTATATTTAGTTGAAACAACACTATATATCATATCTCTTGTCGATGTTTTACCAACACTTCCAGTAACAGCAATAAAGGTAGCATTAGAATTATTTCTATAATATTCACCAATTCTTTTAAGAGCTTCTATCGAGTTATTAACTAAAATTATAGGTTTAGTAATGTTTTTATCTTCATAAGAACTTTTTTCTATAATAGAGCAGATAGCTCCTTTATTAAAGGCATCTTCATATAATAAGTTTCCATCAAAGTTTTCACCTTTAATACCAATATATATTTCACCTGGTTTAATTGTTCTTGTGTCTTTAGAAAAAGAGAAAGAATCATAGTTAACGTCATTATCATTTAAGAGTTCTCCACTACAAATTTCACATAGTTTTTTAATAGTTAATTTCATATTGCCTCCATAAACATTATATTATTTATATTAAAAATTGTCTAAATAATTATTATAAATAGTGTTAAATATGAGTTATTTTAGATGATTATTAATATAATATGGTATAATGAACTTGAAAAAGATGAATTATAACTTGGAGGCTATATGAATACATTTTATAACTATGTATTATATTTTATTATATATTCATTAGTTGGATGGCTTATAGAAGTATTACTTAAATTTATTGACGATAAAAAATTTGTTAATAGAGGTTTTTTACTTGGGCCGATATGTCCTATATATGGATATGGTGTACTTTTAATAATATTATTAATTGGATGTAATGATAATGATCTTTTAAGTATCTTTCTTAAATCTATATTTATATGTTCTGTACTTGAGTATTTTACATCATTTATTATGGAAAAACTTTTTAAAGCAAGATGGTGGGATTATTCTCAAAAAAGATTTAATATTAATGGAAGAATATGTTTAGAAACAATGCTTCCATTTGGTATTGGCGCAACCTTAATTTTATATAGTATACATCCTAAAATAATATATTTAGTTGGACTTATTCCAAACAGAATTAAAGCTACTTTAGCAGTTACATTATTAGTTTTATATTTAGTAGATAACTTTATTTCAATGAGAGTAATGAATAAGATTAAGTCACAAATTAAAAAGGAAAAAGCTGATAATACAACGGCAATAAAAAGTAAGGTCATTGAATGGATTGATAATAATTCATTTTGGTACAAACATATTAAAAATGCGTTCCCTAAGTTTAGAATAATGGAACGAGTTAAAAAATTAAAACAAGTTATAATTCGTGATTCTAAGGATAATAACAACGATTAAAATAAATGTAAATGTTTAATAAAGGTAGTGTAAACTACCTTTATTTATATTATAATATAATTGTAAACAAATAAGGAGTGATGAAAATTGAAAAAGTGTTCAAAATGTAATTTAGAATTTGATGACTCAGCTGTTTTTTGTAGTACTTGTGGAACTAAACTTAAAAAGGAAAGAAAATCAACAAAAAAAGAAGAGACAAAAGAAAAAGCTTTTTTTAATAAAATAGGGGATAATATTGAAAAAATATTAGATACAGAAGATACTAGTAAAGACTATAAAGATGAAGAAGTAGATAGTTATAGAGGATTAGCTGCTTTATCATATATTGGACCACTTGCTTTGATTCCATATTTTAAAGGTAAAGAAAACAAATATGCTTACTATCATGCTGTTCAAGGAATGAACTTACTTCTTGTTTGGATTTTATATACAGTATTAGCTATAGCTTTTTATCAAATTAAAGTAACAAAAAGTTGTTCATATTTCTTTGGAAAAGTAATTAGTAAATGTGTAACAACAACTCCTTGGTGGATTAAACTACCATTTGGAATAGTTGGTTTTGCTTTATTTGTATTAAGTGTTATTGGTATTATATATGCCTTGTTTGGTAAAGCAAAGAAACTTCCATTAATAGATAAAGTAAATATTATAAAGTAGGTTTATTATGAAAATAATAAAAGATTTTAATGAATATAAATTATTAGATATGGCTGATGGAATGAAACTTGAACTTTGGAATAGTTTCAAGTTGTTAAGGCCAGACCCTCAGATTTTGTGGCCTGATAAAACTAATCCAGATTTATGGAATAATATTGATGCTATTTATCATCGAAGTTCATCAGGTGGAGGAAACTGGGAAATTAAAAATCCTAAACTTAATGATAAGTGGGATATTCACTATAAAGATTTGACATTTAATTTAAAACTAATGGGATTTAAACATACCGGTTTATTTCCAGAGCAGGCATATAACTGGGATTTAATTAGAGAAAAAATTAAAGAAAGTAAACGAAATAATATTAAAGTTTTAAATTTGTTTGCATATACAGGTGGAGCATCTATAGCGGCACTTAGTGCTGGAGCTAGTGTTGTTCATGTTGATTCATCAAAAGGAATGGTAGAGTGGGCAAAAACAAATGCATACTCATCAAATCTTGGAGATAAACCAATTAGATATATAGTAGATGATGTTAGAAAATTTGTTAAAAGAGAAATTAATCGTGGTAATAAATACGATATTATTTTAATGGATCCACCATCATTTGGTAGGGGTAGTAAAAGTGAAGTATGGAATATTGAAAATGATCTATATAAACTTGTTAAAATGTGTTCTGAAATTTTAACTGATGATCCACTATTATTTATTATTAATTCTTATACAACTGGTCTATCAAAAACTATTTTAGAAAGTGTATTAAAATTTACAATTAATAAACCAGGAAAGATATCTAGCGATGAGCTTTGCATTCCAATGGAAAACTCTGATTTAGTTCTTCCTTGTGGTTCTTATACAAGATGGGAAAAAGAATAATATTTCTTTTTCTTTTTTCATATATATAATTATGGAAGGAGAAGTTATGGAAATATTAAAAGTATCATCAAAATCAAATCCTAGTAAAGTAGCAGGAGCGATTGCTAATATATTTCGTGAAAAGAAATGTTTAGAAATACAAACTATTGGTGCTGGTTCATTAAATCAAGCCATTAAAGCAATAGCTATTGCAAGAGGATTTGTAACTCCAAGTGGAGATGACATTGTTGTTACTCCAGCATTTAGTGATGTAATCATAAATAATGAACAAAAAACAGCAATAAAACTTATTTTGGAAGCCAAATAAAAACCTAACATTTTTGTTAGGTTTTTTTATAAATAAATTAGTGTTAAAACAACAGCTATAGTTGCTATAACAAGAAATATTATTGTTAATAAATTTACAAAAGCTCCATTACTAAATATATTAGGATCATATTCAGATGTATCATAGTAACTTGATATATTAGTAGGTTGTGTTTTAAATGCCGTATTACGAAGAACTCTTGCTGTACCTTTTCCACCACTATTATTTAGTTCTTCTTGATTATTAGATTTAACATACTCAAAAAATTTATCATTAACAATTTTATAACCTTCAGTTACAAGTGCTATTCCACTAACTAAATTATTAATCCATGAAGAAATTACTTCAAAGTTTTCTTTTAGTTCCCACCTTAAATATGGTTTAAACATTTTAAGCGAATTATAATAATCCATAAAACTATTAAGTAAGTCTTTTTCATCATTACCCAATGGATTCATTTTAACAATGATATCCATTTTTTCAATATCTTTATTAATGTTTGTTACAGTATAAATTGAATTAACATATTCTCTAATTAAAAAATATAGAGCATGAGTATCAAGTTGCCAAACAGGTATATCTATAAGTCCAACTCTAAAATATCCTAAATTTACACATTCACCTTTTTGAACACCACATCTACCTGCAAAGAACTTTGTTTCACCTTCGTAGTATACAATGTTGTTTTCACATCTTAAAGTATTATCATTTGGATGATATTTATACATTAGATTAGTAAAATCAATATCGTTATAAGCAGCTAATTGATCCATTATATACTACCTCCACTATAGATAATTTTATCAGTTTTATTTTTGTTTGCCAATTGTTTTATATATAAGAATGTAGTATTATAGTCAAGTAAAGGGAAATAAGTATGAAAAAAGATCTTAAAGATTTTATTATAGAATTATCAAAAAAGAAAAAAGAACCCAAATGGATGCTTGATTTTCGCATGCAGTCATATGAAACTTATATAAATCTTCCAGAACCTGATTTTGGACCTAAACTTAATATTAATTATGATGAAATAAATTATTATAAAGATAACAATATTCAAAATACTAGTAACTGGAATGATGTTCCCGAAAATATTAAAGATACATTTGATAAACTTGGTGTAATTGATGCGGAATGTAAATATCTGGGTGGTGTCACTAACCAATATGAAAGTGAAGTAATTTATCACAGTACAAGTGTAAATAATGATGGCATTATTTTTTGTAGTACAGATGATGCTTTAAAAAATCATGAAGAGTTATTTAAAAAATATTTTAATTCCCTTGTTAAGTATAACGAAAATAAATTTACAGCTTTAAATGGAGCATTTTGGAGTGGTGGAAGTTTTATTTATATACCTCCATATACTAAATTAGATAGACCGCTTCAAAGCTATTTTAGAATTGAAAGTGAAAGTTTAGGCCAATTTGAAAGAACAATTATTATTGTTGATGAGGGAGCAGAGCTTGAATATATTGAAGGATGTACTGCATTATCTCATGCTAAAGCATCACTTCATGCAGGGGTAGTAGAAATATTTGTTCACCCTAAAGCAAAATGTAGATATTCAACTATTCAAAACTGGAGTAATGATGTTTATAACTTAGTTACAAAAAGAGCCATTGTAGAAGAAAATGGAAAAATGGAATGGGTTGATGGAAATATTGGTAGTAAAGTAACAATGAAATACCCATCATGCATTCTAAAAGGGGATAACGCTATAGGAAATTCTATTAGTATTGCATATGCTAAAGAGGGGCAATTTCTTGATGCTGGAGCAAGAATGATTCATATAGGGAAGAACACAAAAAGTTCCATTATAAGTAAATCAATTGCTAAGAGTGGTGGAGTTGCAAACTATAGAGGAACCACAAGAATTAATAAATCTGCTACCGGAAGTAAAGCAAATATAAAATGCGATACAATACTTTTAGATAATTTATCTAAAAGCGATACATATCCTAAAAATATTTTGGATAATAGTTCTAGTACATTAGAGCACGAAGCAACTATTTCTAAGGTAAGTGAAGAAGAACTTTTATATTTAAAACAAAAAGGAATCGATGAAGAAAAAGCTAAAAATCTTCTCGTACTTGGATTTGTTGATGATTTTAAAAAAGAGTTACCGATGGAATATGCTGTTGAATTAAATAGATTATTAAAAAATTAAAAAATTGTATAAAAAAAGTCCATAAATTGGACTTTTTTATTAATTTATATAATTTTTGTATTGTTCTTAGTGCAAAAAATCAATTTTTGAAGTTTGTAAATAACTTTTTATAATGTTATTCTCTGATTTATGAAAGGAGAATTAATATGTTAAATCAAGTAGTATTAGTTGGTAGACTTACATCTGATCCAGATGCTGTTGTGTTAGATGGAGGTCACAAAAAATCTGTATTTAATGTGGCAGTTCCAAGAAGTTATAAAAATTCAAATGGGGAGTATGAAACAGATTTTATAAGGTGTGTGTTATGGGATGCAATAGCAACATCAACAGCAGAGTATTGTAAGAAAGGTGATATTGTTGGTATTAAAGGAAGGATACAAGTATCAGCTTTTGAAAAAAATGAAAAGAAAGAATACATAACAGAAGTGATAGCTGAAAAAGTAACTTTCTTATCTAATAAGAAGCAAGAAGAAACTAATTAAATTGTTTCTTTTTATTTATAGAATAATAATATTATTGCTATATACATTATTATATTGTAGAATAAAGAATTACTGGAGATGAACTTATGGAAAAATATTTACTCTTTAACACAAGAGATGTAAAAACAGTAATAAATTGTCTATTAAAAAATGCTGAAACAACAACATGTGATGATGTTGACAAAGTAATAACTTCATATCTTGGCACAGGATACAATATTAGTGAATCAGACTTTCAAATACCTGAAGAAGAATACGATGAAGAAATTGTTTTACCAGAATATGATTATAAAACTGATAATAAAATGTGCTTAGAACTATCAAAGATTTTACTTGATCAAATATATGCTGGAAAAGAAAAAATTACATTAACTAAAGAACAAATTGAATCATTATTAATTAATAGAAATAATGATACAGTAAATAAGAAAATATTTTATGCATTATGTGATTTAAGAGCAGACATGACTGGTGTTGATTTATCAGGTTTATATATTCACGGACTTGACTTTAGAGGTTTAAAAAACTTAGTGATAGATTTAGATAAAGTAAAAGAAAAAGATTTTATTAACGTAAACTTTGCTGGAGTTACATTAAAAGGAAGTTTAGATGGTTGTAAACTTTTTTATACAAGATTTGGTCGAAGCATTAATGATTTAAAGTTAGATCCACAAAAAATAAAACATAAATCTATGAAGTGTACAAATCTAGCAGATATAACTATTGATGGATCTTTTGATGGTGTAAAAATAGATTATTGTGATTTTACTTATGCTAAAGGTAAAAAAGAAATAAACCCACAGACTGTTTACGGAAAAACTCTTGAAGGCATAATTCTACATGGTGTAACTTTTGTTGGAGAAAACGGTAGTAAACCATCATTTAAGGGATGCCAAATAAAATATTGTAACTTCGATGGTATAAAAGGATGTAAAGAAATTAATCTTGAAGAACCTGAATATTATATTGAGGAAGAATACGACGGAAAGAAAATTAAAACTAAGATGGCATACTGCAATCTAAGAGGAGTTACGTTAACAGGAAATGTACGTAGATCAGAATTAGAAAACATTGTATATGGATGTTATACTGATTGGATGAGTCATCCAAATAGATCTGCTACAACAGAACAAGTAAATATGCCTTATAACGGCCCTGTATTTTGTCAATTAGTTTATTTAAACGGAAAATGTATATATGAAAGAAAAGATTTAGATATAAGAATCAAGATTAAAAGTGGATTTAGTTTCACTAGAAAAAGAACAAGAGAATAAAATCTTGTTCTTTTTTAATATACATTATAAATTGTAAAGTAAAAGACAAGAAAATGTAAGCATAAAAACTAGACATGTTATTCTCGGAAATATGAAAGGAGAATTAATATGTTAAATCAAGTAGTATTAGTTGGAAGATTAACTTCCGATCCTGAAGCAGTTAGAATAGAAGGTGGTCATAAAAAATCTGTTTTTAGTGTAGCTGTACCAAGAAGTTTTAAAAATTCAAATGGAGAGTATGAAACTGATTTTATAAGATGTGTTCTTTGGGATGCAATAGCAACATCAACAGCAGAATACTGTAAGAAAGGTGATATAGTTGGTATTAAGGGAAGAATACAAGTATCATCATTTGAAAAAGATGATAAAAAAGAATATATTACGGAAGTAGTTGCTGAAAAAGTAACTTTTTTGTCAAGTAATAAGCAACAAAGCTAAACGATAAAAAATAGTATGATATAATTAGTTAGGTGATAACAATGGATGAAACTATTAAAAATAGTATCAAAGGTAGATATGATGCTTTTAATGCAACATACGAATTAACGGATAAAATGAAGAATGAAGTGGATGAACTTTTTGATAGGATATGTGATTTTGGATCAAAATGCTCTGATGTGATGGATTTTGAAACCAAATTTGCTTCAAGTCCACTTAATCAAGAATATATTGACATGTTCACTAAGGTTTCACAAAATTGCAAACCAAAAGAGATTATACATGCTGAAAATAATGTTGAAACAAAATCAAAAGGACAAGCCATATTAGAAGATATTGAATCTGATGCTAAATACTTAGCCGATGATTTAACCATGCCTGCCAGGAGAAAAGCACGCGAAGAAATGGATAGTAAACTAAGAGATACGCCTCTTGGAAAGATTGAACAGGCAAATAATACATTTTGGTTATTTAAAAAGATTAAAGGAAAAGTTTCACGTAATAAAAGTGATGTAGATAACATCACTAATGAAGATAACTAAAACTCATTATAAAAAATATCATCTGGCTTTTTATCAAATACTTTGGCTATTTTTACCGCAAGGCTATAATAAAGTCTGCGGGTTTTATTTTCTATTTGCCAATAGTACGTTGGTGATATACCCACCATTTTCGAAATTTCAATAATACTAATATTTTTTTTAATTCTTAATTCTTTCAGTGTTTTCATATTTAAATTATAAATGACCATTACATATAAAATCAATAAAAAATTGACCGAAAGTCTACTTTTCACACTGAGTAAATTTTTCTTCTTATACTACATTTATAGTGAGGTTAAGAAAATGTTTAAAGGTGACAGATTAAAAAAATTAAGAATAAATAAATGCTTAAATCAACAATCACTTGCTGATATGATTGGCGTAAGTAAGTCTTTAATTTCATGTTATGAAAATGGAAAGAGAAAACCTTCATTAGAAAACATAATAAGTTTTATGGAAATATTTGGTGTTTCTTCTGATTATTTATTAGGCGCAGACAATTTAATTAAAACTGTAAGTAAAAATGAAACCAAATATAAACCATTAACTAATGAAGAGGTATTATTTATTGAAGAACTAAGAAAGAATAATTTAGTTTATGAAGTTCTATTTACTGAACCAAAACGTGGTGCAGAATTAATTGTTAAAAAGTTGAGTTAATCTCAGCTTTTTTTAATATATTAGAATTAAAATCATAAAATAATAATGGTGAAAGTATGAAAAATATTACAAAAATATTTAGCGTTATTATATTAATGATTTTTAGTTTTTATTATACTGAAAAAATAGCTATCTATGCTCAAAATAACACCCCATTAAAAAAAGAAATAATCGTTTTTAAAGAAAATAATCAATCAGCTTCATTAAACGCAACAATTAATGGTAATGAGATTATTCCAGGAATTAATGGATTAGCGGTGAATGTTGAAAAAAGTTATAATGTTATGAAAACATATAATACTTTTATTGAAAATGAACTTATATATGATGAAATAAAACCAAGCATTTCTGTTTCTGATTATCCAGAAAAAATAATAGTAGCTGGAAACTCATTTAAAAAAGCTATTTCTATTATAGTTAGTAATAAAAACCAAAATATAAAATATTTAAAACATTATAATATAAATTATACTTACATTTCTGATACAAAATACTGTGTAATAATTGATGAAAATTCATGTTATTTTTATAAGCAAAGAGTAAAACCATCAATATTTTTAAATAATAGTAATTTTATTAAAAATATAAACGAGATAAAAACTGGATCCATAATATATTTAGCAGATGATTTAGATAAAATGTATATTGACGTATTAGTTAAACACATTAAATTTTATAATTTAAATATCTATAACCTTGATAACTTATTGAGTGAAAGTAACCATATCTAATTTGCAATTATAATGTTTATTTGATATAATGTACTCACTGAAAAGAGCTTTATATTAATTTTAGAAAAGGTGATTACATATGAGTAAAATAAAGATTTTTAGTATGGGTGGATTAGATGAAAATGGTAAAAATCTCTATGTCATCGACGTAGATCAAGATTTATTTATTTTTGACTGTGGTCTAAAATATGCATCTGGTAATCTTTTTGGTATTGATTATATAATTCCTGATTTTTCATTTTTAGTTGAAAACAAAAATAGAATCAAAGGTGTTTTTTTAACTCACAGCCATTATGAAAATTTTGGTGGGGTTTCTGATTTAGTTAGAGAAATACCAGATATAAAAATATACGCTACAAACTTTACAAAATATAATCTTTTAGAAGATGGCGTTCCAGAAAAAAATATCATAGATGTAAATCCACATAGAAAAATTAATTTTGGAGATAATAGTGTTTTCCCAATATCTGTTTCACATAGTTGCCCTGATGCCGTAATGTATGTTCTTAATACAAAAGATGGATCAATTTGTTACACCGGAGATTTTATTATAGACCCAACAATGGAAGGTGCATATGGAATGGATTTAGGAAAAATTGCATATGTAGGTAAGCAAAATGTACTTTGTTTACTTAGTGAATCAGTTTTTTCAGAAAAACCAGGACATACATCTCCAAATCATCGCTTAAAATCTTTCTTTAAAGATACATTAACACATTATCCAGATAGATTACTATTTTCTGTTTTCCCAACTCATTTATATACAATTCAGGAAATATTTGATAGTGCAATAAATTCACATAGAAAAATTGTTATAATGGGTAAAAAGTTGCAGAATGTTGTTAATTTTGGAATTGAAAACAAATATTTAACTGTTGCTGATGGATTGCTAGGAGATTTATCAAATATTGAAGATAGTAATTCAATATTATTAATTAGTGATGATAGAGCATATCCTTTTTCAGCCATTACTAAAATAATTAATGGTTATGACAAGTATATAAAACTAAGACCAAATGATTCATTTGTTTTTGCAGAACCAAGATATGATAGTACAGAAAAACAATTAGTAAAAATTGAAAATGATTTAGCAATGCTTGGATGTAATATTATATCTGTTCCAAAAGATAAAAGTATTTTACACCATGCATCAAGTGAAGACTTAATGCTTATGATAAGATTATTACAACCTAAATACTATATGCCTGCTGAAGGAGAATATAGATATATGGTTGGTAATGCTAATTTGGCATCATCACTTGGAATACCAAACGAAAATATTTTCTTAAAACAAAATGGTGATGTTATTGAAATAGATAATGGAGAATATGTTGATAAGTTTGAACATATTAATATTATGGATGTACTTATTGATGGTAAAAGTTCAGATGATGTTGGTGAACTTGTAATTAAAGATAGGGAAATGCTAAGTGAAAGTGGAATTGTTCTAATAAGTGCAACTGTTAGTAAGCAAGATAAAGTTTTATTAGTTGGCCCAGAAATTACAACAAGAGGTTTTATTTATGTAAAAGACTCTGTTGAAATAATTAAAAGGATGAAAGAAATATCTCAGGAAGTTATTGAAAGAAATATTTCACCAACTTATGTAGATTATAATAAGATTAAAACTGAAATAAGAGAAGAATTAAGTAAATATCTATATGATGAAACAGAATGTAAACCAATGATAATTGCTGTAGTTCAAGAAGTATAACATATAAACGATTTTTTATCGTTTATATGTTTTTTATTTGATTGTTTTTAAATATTACAGGTGCTATAATTTTTATTGATGGGAGTTGAAGAAAATGAAATTAATAAATATAAAAAACAATAAACTAAATATCATAAATTACTTAATATTAATTTTATTTTTAACAACTTCATTTTTTACAATTAAACACTTATTTTTTAATAAAAAAAACAAAAATAATAACGCCATAATAGCACGAAATAATCAATTGATTTATGCTAAACCACTTTTATATTTATATCCAAAAAAAGAAGCAAAAATAACAGTAACATTTGCTGATCCTAAAAAATTAAAAGTTACATATCCTGTATACAAAGATAAATGGAAAGTAACTGCAAAAGCAAATGGTGATTTGGAAGACAAGGATAGAAATTATTATTATGCTTTATATTGGGAAGAAGAGGGCAAAGCAAATATTGACTTTACTAAAGGATACTACGTAACTAAGGATGAAGCACGCACCTTTTTAGAAGATAAGTTAAAATATATAGGTCTTAATGATAAAGAAAGAAATGAATTTATAATTTACTGGTTACCTGTTCTAGAAGAAAATGATAAATCTGTTATATATTTCGAACTTACCGAAGAAAGAGAAAAGTTTAATAAAATAGAAATAAACCCAAAACCAGACTCACTTTTAAGAGTTGCTATGCATGTTAAAAGAGTTGAAAAAAAGCCAAATAATCTAGAAAAACAAAAACTAAGCCACTTTCACAGAAAAGGATTTTCTGCAATTGAGTGGGGCGGAGTAGTTCATAATTAATATAAATATATTAATTATTTATTGACAATTATATATGTCACATGTAGAATAAATAGCAAATATTTAGTAATTGCCCATATATATGATAAAAATTCTATGAGCAAAACTAGGGAACATGGGCATTCTTGTGCTTTTGTTCCCTTTTTTATTAAGTACACAACATAGGTTTACTATGTTAATGATAAATCCGAAAGGAGGAGTTTTAAATGAATAAAACAAGACAAAAAAATGATATTGTTAAAAATTTAAAAACAAAACTTTCTAAAAAAGAAATTAAAATTTCTTTTGGTAAAAAAATTGGGTTGGGTTACGACGGATGCGGAACTCACACTCACAAAGACTAATTTTTTAAAAGCATTTAAATAAAACAAAATAAATCCTATGTTGTGTATTTAATAATGGAGGTAAATTATGAGAAGCCCATGGTTGAGTAGAGAATATGAAAAAAACAAAAATGTAGTTGTAGAAGAAAAAGATAATAAATATATATTAAAAAATAATACAACTAATAAATCTTTAGAGTTAACTAAAGAAGAATATGAAAAATATGATAAAGAACTATTTAATGAAATAGAATGGGAAAGACTATATTTTTATGGATTAGCCAGTGATAGAAACTGTGAAGATCTAGAAATTGATAGTAGTTTTGATATATCAGAAATGTCATTTAAAAAGTCTGATATTGTAAAGTCATTTCCATTAAAAACAAAATATGGAATGTATACAATTTTAATAAATCCTGAACTTGGTTCTTGGATGGCTTTAACCGATGATGATCTAAAAAGATACAATGATAACAAACTTTCAAAATCTGAATGGATGAGCTTATTTATCAGAGGACTTGCTGAGGAAGAAAGTAATACTAAAGTAGAATTTGAGTTTCCTGAACCAGCAGAATATCCAAGCGTTGTTGTTGTAAACATTACAACAGGATGTAATTTAAGATGTAAGTATTGCTTTGCAGATTGCGGTCCTTTTAAAGGTGAAAACATGACAGAAGATGTTATGGATGCAACTATCGAAAGCATGTTATCAATGCCAAAAGTTAAAGTAATAACTTTTGAGTTTCAAGGTGGTGAGGCCTCAACAAATGTTCCTGGTGTAAGAAAATTTATCGAAAAAGTTGAAGCTGTTAAACCTAAATATGATAAACTTGTAAAATATAGAACTGAAATAAACTGTGTTTCAGTTACTGATGAATTAATAGATCTTGTTAAAGAATATAATATTAGTGTTGGTGTAAGTTTAGATGGACCAAAAGAAATGACTGACCAAAGTAGAGTAGATATCAATGGTGTTGGTGCATATGACAGAATTTATAAAGGTATTGAAAAACTTAGAGCTGGAGGAATATACATCGATGGTGCTGTTTGCACAATAGGTCAACATAATGTTCACTACCCTAAAGAGTTAATGAAATATTTTGATCAAATGGGAATAAGTTTTAAACCTAGACCTGTTAACATTTTAGGTAGAGAAAAAGAAAATAATATAACAACCAAACCTGGAGAATGGGCTGAATGTTTTAAAGAAATGCATAAGATGAAGAATGACGTAGATATTGAAAACTTCTCAATGCATATTTTTGAAGAAAATGTATATACACCTATAAGAGATTATATTTGTTTAAGATATCCATGCGGTGCTGCAAGGGAACTAGTATCTGTAAATCCAAATGGAGATGTATTTCCATGTGATGGATTTAAAGGTGAAAAAGCATTTGTTATCGGAAATGTTTTAAATGAAAAAGTTGCTGATATGATTCAAAAACCTGAAGTAGTAAAATTAAGAAGCAGAATTGCTAAAGATATAGAAAAATGTAGTACATGTTTATTTAGAGGAATGTGTTGTTCATGCTGCTACTCTGCATATGGAAAATTTGGTAGCATCTATAGAGAAGACCCACATTGTTCTGATAAACGACAAATATATATTTATTTAATGCAAGCATGGCTTGAAGAAAACAATTAATATAAGGATTAAAAATGAGTAATAATGAGATAATAGTTGACAAAAGAAATGTTGGTAAAACAACATTTCTATATAATGAAATAGTAAAAGGTTACAGTAACTACAATTTTATAGTATTAGATTCAGCAACTGATCACGTTGATAAATCATTACTTAAAAAAGTAGTAAATACATACAATGATGCAGTTGTTATATACACTGAAAATCCTTCACAAATTGTAATAAATAATATGAAAATTGAAGAATATAAAAAAATATATAAGAACTATTTTCCTTTTAATGAAATAATAACAAATATGAATAATGTTATATGCTTTGATTTATCATATTTTTTAGAAAAGGCTTATGAAGAACTTGAAAATAATAATTCTAAGGAATTATATAACTATTATCGAAAAAAATATAATGATCTTTCACAACAAATTATTACATGTATAGTACTAATGAACAAAGAAGGTTTATTAAATAGTGTGCATGTTGTTATGGATGAAATTGAATTACCAATTGTTGATTATGATTTAAAAGTGTTGCAAGATGATATATCTTTTCTAGCATCAGTGCATCCAGAAAATTCATTTGGTACATTCTATCAAGGTTTTACAAGAGCAAGATTTAAACCATATATAAAAGAGGGATGATAATCATGAATATTGATAAAGATGAATTACAAAAAGAGCAAGAGTATTTAAACAAAACTCTTGATGTTGTAAATGAACTTATTGAAGAAAATGATGAACTTATTCAAGGAAAGCAAAATGAAATTCAAGAAATGAAAAAATACATTTGGGATAATAATGGTGTTTTGGATGATGTTGAAGTCAAACTTGAAATGTATAATATAAATCGTAGCGTATCAAATACCAACGATACCATAAAACAATTACTAAAACTAAAAAAATCATTAATTTCACCATATTTTGGAAGAGTGGATTTTGAAGAAGATGGTTTTAAAGATACTGTATATATTGGAATAAATGGTATCATGAAAGATCTAGAGTTCTATGTATTTGACTGGAGAGCTCCAATTTCAAGCTTGTTTTATAATTATGGTGTAGGACCTGCAAGTTATAGTGCTCCAAATGGTGAAATATCTGGAGATGTAACTCTTAAAAGACAATATAAAATTAATGGTAACACTATTGAAAGATGTTTTGATAGTGATTTAAATATTGATGATGATTATCTTCAAGAAATATTAGCGAATTCTTCATCAGAAAAGATGACCAATATAGTTAATACTATTCAAAAAGAACAAAATGAAATAATTAGAAACATTACTGATAAATATTTAGTAGTTCAAGGAATCGCTGGATCTGGTAAAACAAGTGTAGCCCTTCATAGAATTGCTTATTTACTATATAAAGAAAAAGATCTTAAATCGAATAATGTTTTAATATTTTCTCCAAATGAAGTATTTTCACAATATATTTCCAACGTTTTACCAGAATTAGGTGAAGATAATGTTCTTCAAACAACATATAGTGATTTTGCATACGCTTTTATGAAAGATGTAAAGAAAATTGAAAGTTTTACTGAATTTATTGAAAGATATTATAAAAATAATGATATGTCTGAAGATGAATATAAAACAACTAAGTTTAAAGTATCAGATAAATTTAAAGAGTTAATAGATAAATACATAACTGATTGCAAAAATAATATATCATTTATTAAACCAATGGTTATTAATGGTAAGACATTTTCTGTTGAAGAGTTAAACAAATTATTTAAAGAAACTTATGATAAATTTCCTTTAACAGAAAGAATATATGTTCTTGCAGATCATTTATGTGATTTAACTAAAATTTCATATAAGAAAAACGAAAAATTACTTGATTGTAAGATTAGAGATAATCTAAATTATAATTTAGATTTTAAAGAAATATATAAAGATATTATTGAATCAGATGAATTTAAAAAATTATCTGGTTCTAATGAAAACATCACCTTTAATCTTGGAAAAGTTTTAAAATATGAAGATTTAATTCCCCTTATGTATATAAACTTTGAAGTTAATGGTTACCCAAAAAATAATCGTATTAGACATGTTATTATTGATGAAGCTCAAGATTATTCACTAGTTCAATTTGAAATGCTGAAAAAAATATTCAACGATTCTTCATTTACAATCCTTGGTGATATAAATCAAACTATCAATCCATATTATAAATATGAAAGTTTAAATAATGTTAATGGAATATTTAATAACAAAGTCAGATATCTTGAACTTAATAAAACTTATCGTTCAAGTGAAGAAATAATAAATTATACTAACGAGATACTAGGTTTAAGTAATGCTTGTGCTGTAAGACATAGTAATAATATACCAGTAAAAGCATGTACTGTATCAATAGATGAAGTTGCTGAACATATTGTTAAAGATATTGAAACTATGAGGCAAAATGGCATTAAGAGAATAGCTATTATTACAAAAAACAGTAGTGAAACTTTATCTTTATATGAAGTTCTTAAAGATTATGTAACTGATATAAGTGTAATTGATAAATCTACAAATAATAAAGTAGGTGAAACTGTAATAATGCCTTCATACATATCAAAAGGCTTAGAGTTTGATGGCGTTATTTCGTATACAGACGAAAAGAACCCATATACAGAAAAAGATAAATATTTATTTTATGTAGTATGTACAAGGGCTCAGCATAGTCTAACTGTATATAATCAAAAAGAATTAAAATTAGAAAGAAAAAAATAATGGAAAAAGAGTATCTTTGTGGAAGTTCATGTGTGAAATATATATTAGATGAATTAAAAATTAATTCATCTAATATTAATCCAAACATGACATGGGTTAGTGAACTTGCTCTTTCTTTAAGAAGTAATGGATTAAATAATATAAAACTAAATTGTTATGATAGTAATTTATATAATGATTTTAAAGACTCTATTATTGATGAAAACTTTGATGGGTTCAAATATATAAAACTTGCTCTAGAAAATAATGTTATAATTGATGAAATTAAATTAAGCAAAGAAGAGTTAATATATGAAATTGATAATAATAAATATATTATTATGTGTGTAGAATCAAGTTTACTTAATAATGATCCATCAATGTCTGGTGGTCATTATATAGTGTTAAATGGAAGAGATAACGATTTAGTTAATGTTATAAACCCACAAAAGAATAAATATAATGAAACAAAGTTTACATTAGATTTTATTATAAAACTTTGTGAAAATTATGGTTCGTGGAGAATTTTAATAGGATGTGATTAATATGATTAAAATAATAGCATTTGATTTAGTAGGTGTTTTAGTTGGAGAAAAAGATATGGATTTAACCGATGAAGAAACTAAACTTGAAAGAATGTTTGGGCCAAATTTAAACGACTCCGATTATTTTATTGAAGCCAGAAAATTTATCGATAAAGACCCTATTATACTAAGTACTACTGAAGAATTAATTTCGAAACTTTACCGAGTTAAAGATAGTGATATTTTTAAGAAGGTAAAAGAAAAACATCCAGAAGTAAAAAATATTATTGCAACTAATCATATCTCATTTGTAAGGAATTTTATTGGTGAATCATTTGATATTAATTATCTTGATGATTTATTAATATCAGCAGAAATTCACCATATAAAACCAAATAGTGATTTTTATGAATATATATTAAGTAAGTATAGTATTAAACCAGAAGAATTACTTTTTATAGATGATAATGAAGAAAATGTTCTAGGTGCTAAAAAATTAGGAATTAATGCTATAAAAGTAAATAAAGAAACAGATATAATTGGTGAAATAGACAAGTATTTTTAATTCATAAAATTATGTATTAATAAAAAGGTACTTACATATTATAATAGTAAGTACCTTTTTACCTAATATATCAATAAAATAATTGACAAAAGAAAAAATATTGTTATATAATGTATTAGCAAGTGCCTGATTAGCTCAGTCGGTAGAGCGCACGGCTGTTAACCGTTAGGTCGTAGGTTCGAGTCCTACATCAGGCGCCATTTAAAAATTACTAGTAATTTTATTACTAGTTTTTTTATGCTATAAACTTGAAAATATATAAGTATTATGTTAGTATATAACATACTTTCTAAGGAAGTGTTGTATATGAATGATTTTGATGCAATTAAAAATATATATATAAGTACAAAAAAAGACAATCAATATATCTTAGATGGATGTAATAAATTAATAATAATTCCACAAATGAATTTATTTGAAATAAAAAGGATTATTGATAACCCACAAAACAATGATGAAATTCAATTTGATTTTACTTACCTTGAATTAGCTAAAAGAATATATAATGACGGTGAAGTGCTATGCATGGAAGAAGTTGTAAAGCCTTTAGAAACTAAAGCTTTTGAGTATTTATCTGGAGCTATTAGAATTCAAAACAATGATATGTATAATGAGGTTTTAAATATTACAAAAGGTAATGTTGAAAAAGCTTACTTATCTGAGTATGAAACAAGAGATAGACTAAGAAAATATGCTAAAGAATTAGTAGGTAATGACGCTAATACATATTACCGTTTTCTTGTTGAGTTATTTATAATTACAGTTTTTGAACTAAATGCAGTTGCTGGAAAGATAATCGAAACTGAATATGATCCTAACTATAAAGATTTAAATAAAACAATTGTAGGAAGAGAAAAACTTGATGAATACTATCGAATGACTTATACATACATAGGTGAATCTTGTTTAGCACTTTTTAAAAAAGAGTTAAAACTTGATAGTAATAATGATATAAATGCAAATAACTTACAAAATGCAATTTTATATATGGATCAATATAAAAAATATATAAAAGGGTTAGTTGCAAGTAGAAAAAAATAATATTAATAAACAATGCATAGCATTGTTTTTTATTTTTATAATTGTTATAATTATTAAAGAAAATAGGTGATAGTGTGAACACTGATTTTAGTTTACTTGAAACATATGGAGAATGTTTAACTGATAAAACTTATATTACAGATCCTGCAATAGCAAGAGATGAAGAAATTAAACAAATGATTTTAACTTTATTAACACCAGAAAAAAGTGCTCTTTTAGTGGGTAAACCTGGTATAGGTAAAACAGCTATTGTAGAAGGACTTGCTTATAGAATTAAAAATGGCAATGTTCCTAATGCATTAATGGGTTGGAAGATTTATAAATTAAACATTACATCCTTACTTGGATCTAATGTTATTAATGGTCAAAATGAAAACAGATTAGATTTAATTATAAAAGAAATATCATCAAAAAAGAATATTATTCTTTTTATAGATGAAACTCATTTATTAGTAAATAAATCTGGAGGAATGGATTTTGCTAACCAGTTAAAGGCTGGTTTAGACCGTGGCGAAATTAAAATGATTGGTGCTACAACTACTGAAGAATATGAACAATATATCTTAAGAGATAGAGCCTTCCTAAGACGTTTTCAAAAAATAGATGTTTTAGAAGCTGACCAACCAACAGTTGTAAGGATATTAATGGGTACTTATCCAAAACTAGAAAAACAAATAGGTGTAAAACTTGAATATACTGATTATATTAAAGAAAGATTATTTAAGTTTATCGTTGAAATGACAGATGAGTATAAAAGGGTATATGAAGTAGCTAGTAGATATCCTGACATTTGTTTAACAATTCTTGCTAATGCTTTCACATTTGCTTTATATGATAATGAAACAAGTGTAAAAATAAAACATTTCTATAAAGCTATATGTAACGCTAAGAATATATATGAAGACGTAAGAGCAAAAGAAAAAGTTCGTTTTAAAGAAGAATTTAAAGACATAATAAGCGAAGAGGGAGAACTAGATGGATAAAATAAGAATAATTCAGGTTGGCTGTGGAAAAATGAGCCGTTACACAATGAGATATGCCATTGAAAAAGGTTATGAAATTGTAGGTGCTTATGATATTAGTAGTGATATAGTTGGTAAATCTATAAATAGTATTTATAAGGAAGTAAAATCTGATATAGTTATTGAAAATATCAGTAACTTAGAAAATATAGATGAAAGATTTGCAGATATAGCCGTAATAGAAACAATGAGTTTATTAAATGACATAAAAAGTCCTGCCAGAACAATATTAAATAAAAAAATAAATGTTATAACAACTTGTGAGGAAGCATTTTTTGCCGAAAACAGTAATCCATCATTATATAGAGAACTAGATATTATAGCAAAAGCAAATGGAGTAACTATTACAGGTTGTGGATATCAAGATGTATTTTGGGGAAACTTAATATATACTCTTGCTGGATCTACTCATAAAATCACAAAAATTAAAGGTTCTTCATCATACAATGTTGAAGAATATGGAATTGCACTAGCTGATGCTCATGGTGTAGGACTTACACCAGAAGATTTTGATGAAAAAATAGCTTCAGTTGATAACATTAGCGATGATGCTAGAAAAGTTTTAATAAATCAAGGCGAATTTCTACCATCATATATGTGGAATACAGTTGGTTGGCTTGCTGATAAGTTCAACTTACACATCGTTGATATTAAACAAAGATGTGTTCCAATATTATCTAAAGATGAAGTATATTCAGAAACTTTAGGTAGAAAAATCGAATCTGGAAATTCACTTGGTATGAGTGCAATTGTTACAGCTACAACAAAAGAAAATATAAAACTTGAAGCTGAATGTATTGGAAAAGTTTATGTTGATGATGACATTGATTTAAATGAATGGACAATCTATGGTGAACCTGATACTTCAGTTATAATTAAAAAACCTCAAACTGTAGAGCTTACATGTGCTGATATTATTAATAGATTAGCTGATGTTATAGAAGCTGCTCCAGGATTTGTTCCAACTAGTAAAATGGGAACACCTAAATATATATTAAAATAAAAAAATAAGTTTAAAACTTATTTTTTTTGTGATAAATTATATAAAGGTGATTTTTATGTCAAATAAAACTGTAATTATTACTGGCGGATCTAGAGGAATCGGAAGAGCCATTTCTACAAGGTTTGCTAAAGAAGGTTATAATATAGTAATAAACTATGTAAATGATGATAATAGTGCCCAAAACTTAAAAGAAACACTCGAAAATGAATATAATATAAGTGTGTTATTAATAAAAGCCGATATATCAAACGAGGATGAAATTAAAAAAATAATTTCAACAACTAGAGAAAAGTTTAACAGTATAGATGTTATTGTTAATAATGCAGGTATATGTTATGACTCATCCATTAATGAAAAGAATAAATCAACCTTTATGAAAATATTAGAAGTTAATTTAGTAGCTCCATTTTTAATTTGTAAATATGCTGAAAAAGATTTAATAAGTAATAAAGGATGCATTGTAAATATAGCTTCTACTAACGGAATTAATACATATTATCCTGAAAGTTTAGATTATGATGCTTCTAAAGCAGGTCTTATAAATTTAACAAAAAATTTATCAAAGTATTTTGCTCCAAATGTAAGAGTCAATGCTATTGCTCCTGGTTGGACCGATACTGATATGGTAAAGGATATTGACCCTAAATATAGGAAAATAGAAGAAGATAATATCTTACTTAATAGATTTGCTAAACCTGAAGAAATAGCAAACGTTGTTTACTTTTTAGCATCTGGTGAAGCATCTTATATTAATGGTGAAATTATAGTAGTAGATGGTGGTAATAATGGATATTAAAAAATTATTCGAAGATTCAGAGAATGAATTAAAAGATGTTTTTAAACAGATTGATAAACAAGTTTTTAAAAATAGCTGTAAAGTTTTGGACGCCTTTCATCACAATGAATTAAGTGAATCATCATTTAATTCAACAACTGGTTATGGTTACGGTGATTTAGGCAGAGAGAAAATAGAAAAAGTATTTGCAGAAGTACTAGGTGCACAAGATGCCCTTGTTAGAAATCAATTTATATCAGGATCTCATGCATTAAATGTATGTTTTTTTGCACTGCTTAGACCTAATGATATTCTTTTATCAATAAGTGGTACACCATATGATACTTTGCATGAAGTTATTGGTATAAAAGAAAACCCTAGTTCGTTAAAATCATTTGGTATTAAATATGATGAAATAGATTTAATAGATAATGATTTTGACTATAAAAAAATTGAAGATTATTTAAAACAAAATAAAGTAAAAGTAATCGAAATTCAAAGAAGTAAAGGTTATTCAACAAGAAAGAGTATAACAATAGACAAATTAGAAAAAGTAATTAGTTTTATTAAAGAGATTGATGAAAATATTATTATAATGGTTGATAACTGTTATTGTGAATTTGTTGAAGATACAACTCCAACTGAAATAGGTGCAGATATTATGGTAGGTTCATTAATTAAGAATTTAGGAGGTTTTATAGCACCAAATGGAGCATATATAGCAGGTAAAAAAGAACTTGTAGAATTATGTGCAGAAAGATTAACGCTTCCAGGAGAAGGAAGGGAAGTTGGTCCTACACTTGGAATTAATAAATCAATTCTTCAAGGTATATATCTTGCTCCATCTGTTGTTGGATCAAGTTTAAAAGTTGCTATATTAACATCAAAAGTTATGGATAAATTAGGATATAATGTAGAACCAAAATATAACGAAGAAAGAGCAGATATAGTGCAAAACATTATCTTTAATGATAAATTAAAGTTAATTAAGTATGTTCAAGGCATTCAGCTAGGTAGTGCTATTGATTCATTTGCATTACCAGAACCATCTGATATGCCAGGATATGATGATAAAATTATTATGGCATCAGGTTCATTTACTCAAGGTTCTTCAATTGAAATATCATGCGATGGACCGTTAAGAGAACCATATATTGCATACCAGCAAGGATCAGTAACATATGAATATGGCAAATTATCTGTCATTAAAGCAGTTGATTATCTTTTAAAATAAGTTGACTTATTTGTTTAGATTAAATATAATACAAACTAAGTTTTAAGGAGTTTGCATATGGATGTAGATTTAAATGGTTTGCCATTTCCTAAACTATTAGATTTGTTTTTAGACATGTATTCTCTTGCTAAAGGTGAACAATTTGATATTAAAGATTTGGAAATATATACATTATCTTCACATAAAACAATGTTAACTTCAATTAACGAAATTGATTTATGCACAGATATAATGCTATTTAGATTATATTATTTCTTTACGGAGTGCATAGATGATAACGTGATTGAAAATTCAAATCATTCTAAATTTTTAAAGGAAGCAAAGAAACGTTTCTTAATTGATATAAATGCTGAACTTAACAAAAGAATTGAATATAAAAAAATTCAAGTTAAGGGAAGAAGCTTAAGATATAAAAATAATTTATTATAAACTAATCAAGTACCTAAATACTTGATTTTTTTATGTATTTTTGATATTCTAATTAAGTCAAGAAATGGCGGTATTGGTGAAGTGGTTAACACGCTAGATTGTGGCTCTAGTATGCGTGGGTTCGATTCCCACATCCCGCCCCATATTGAAGTGTAAATCGAACCCACGTTGGTTCGGTTTTTTCTTTTGATTATGTGCTATAATATTATTGAAGGGATGATATTATGAAAGCACTTATTACAGGAGCATCATCAGGAATTGGTAAAGATTTTGCTAAATTACTTATTAATAAATATGATGAATTAATTTTAGTTGCAAGAAATGATGAAGGATTAAAAAAGTTAAAAGAAGAATTAAATAAACTTCCTGATAAAAGAATTAAAATTATTGCAATGGACTTAAGTAATCCAAAAAATTGTGAAAAATTATTTGAAGAGAATAAAGATGTTGATTTATTAATAAATAATGCAGGATTTGGAGACTGTGGATATTTTAACAAAACTGATTTAGAAAAAGATTTAGATATGATCAATACAAATGTAGTTGCAGTGCATATATTATCTAAACTTTATCTTAGTGAAATGATTAAAAATAATAAAGGACATATATTAAATGTTGCATCCATTGCTGGTTTTATGCCTGGCCCTTTAATGGCAACATATTATTCAACTAAGTCGTATGTACTTAGATTATCTGAAGCCATAAGAAGTGAATTAAAAAACCTTAATACCAATGTAAAAATAAGTGTTTTATGTCCTGGACCTGTAAAAACAAATTTTGAAAAAACAGCTAATGTTCAATTTCAAATAAGTAAAGCAAGTAGTTTTAAAGTTGCAAGCTATGCTTTAAAACATTTAAATAAGTTTTATATATGCCCTGGATTTGGTGCTAAAATGATTAGAATTGGATCAAAAATATTACCAAATACTTTGCTAGCAAAAATGGCATTTAAATCACAAAAAAGAAGAATCAAATAAAAAAATAAGCTATTTTATAACTTATTTTTTTGTTGAAATAGTTTTGAAATAAGAATACAATTAAATTAAGAAAGGATAATGTGATTATGAAAAAGTACATCGCAGAATTTATTGGAACTTTTACTCTTGTTTTATTTGGTACAGGAATAGCTGTAGTATCAGGTGGAAATGTTTTAGTTACCGCACTTGCTTTTGGACTTGCAATTATTGCATCAGCATACGTAATTGGAAATATTTCAGGATGCCATGTTAATCCTGCAGTTTCACTTTCAATGTATCTAAATAAAAAAATAACTTTAGAAGAATTTATCAGCTACGTTGCATCTCAAATAGCTGGTGCCTTTGCTGCAACCGGAGTTTTATACTTCATTTTATCATCAACAACTATTGGTACAGCTGCATTGGGAGCTAATGGTTATGGTGATTTATCAGCAACTGGCATTTCATTAATTGGTGCCATTGTTACTGAGATTATTCTAACTTGTATATTTATATATACAATCTTAGGTGTAACAAGTGATGAAAAAAAATCAAGTATTGCTGGAGTTGTTATTGGATTAACACTTACATTTGTTCATTTACTTGGTATTAACTTAACTGGTACATCTGTAAACCCTGCAAGAAGTTTAGCTCCTGCTGTTATTCAAGGTGGAGATGCTTTATCTCAAGTATGGGTATTTATTGTAGCACCTTTAGTAGGTGCAGTTATTGCCACATATATTTTTAAATATTTAAATAAAGCAAAAAAATAATTATTTTGCTTTATTTTTTATTAGTAAATAGTTCCAAATAAAAGAAAAAATAGATATAAAATCTATTTTTCTTTTATTTAAATATGTTATACTATATTTAGAAAATTTAAGAGGTATGGTTATGTTTAAAGATGATAAGATAATTGTTGGTAAGAACAAAAAAACTGAAGCTTGTCTACTTGCAAAACTCGCAAATAGACATGGACTTATTTGTGGTGCATCTGGAACAGGTAAAACTATTACATCAAAAGTTATGGCAGAAAGTTTATCTGATGCTGGAGTACCAGTTTTTATGGCTGATGTAAAAGGTGACTTATCTGGTACAGCTGTTATTGGAGAAATGAATGAAAACATTTCTAAAAGAGTAGAAAGTCTTGATTTAAAAGATTTTGAAGTAAAAGAATTTCCAGTTAGATTTTGGGATGTATTTAAAGTAAATGGTCATCCTGTTAAATTTAGAGTAGAAGATGTAGGACCTGATATTTTATCAATGATGTTAGGTTTATCTGAAGCTCAAGAAGGAGTTTTAAATATTTTATTTAGAATAGCAAAAGATAATGCTTGGCCACTTGATAAACTAGAAGATTTAAAAACAGCACTTAACTATATTGGTGAACATAGAAATGAATATACAACTGAATATGGTAATGTTACAACACAAAGTGTTGGTGTTATATTAAGAAGCATTAGTGTTCTAGAAAATCAAGGTATAGATAATTTCTTTGGAGAACCAGAACTAGATATAAAAGACTTTGTTGCATTTGATTCAAATGGTAAAGGAATAATAAATATTTTAGATGCTGTAGAACTTTATAAAAATCCAGATTTATATTCAGCAATAATGTTATGTTTATTTACTAAAATTTATGATTCAATGCCAGAAGTTGGTGATTTAGATAAACCTAAAATTGTTTTCTTCTTTGATGAAGCTTATTTCTTATTTAGAGAAATGCCTTCATATAGATTAAAGCAAGTAGAAAAAATTGTAAGGTTAATTAGATCTAAAGGAATAGGTTTATACTTTATATCACATAACACCACTGATATTCCAGCAACTATACTTGATCAACTTGGAAATAGAGTTCAACACAACTTAAGGGCATATACTCCTGCAGATCAAAAGATTGCAAAAGCTGCAGCTGATTCATTTAGAACAAATCCTGAGTTTAACACATATGATGCTATTTTGGAACTTGGAACAGGTGAAGCTATAGTAAGTTTCCAAAATGAAAAAGGTGAACCAAGTGTTTGCGAAAGAGTATTTATTCTTCCCCCACAAAGTATGATTGGTATTATTGACGCATCAACTAGAAACAGAATTATTAATAATAGTGCTATTGCAGGTAAATATGATTCTGAAGAAAATGATGAATCTGCTCATGAAATGATTTCTGAAATAAATAAAAAAGAAAAAGAAGAAAAAGAAGCCATTTTAAAAGCTAAAGAGGATGCTAAACTTGCTAAAGAAGAAGCAAGAATAGCAAAAGAAAAACAAAGAGAAGAAGAAAAGAAAAAACGTGAAGCTGAAAGAGAACGCAAGAAAAAAATGAAATATGTTGAGAAAACTAAAAATAGAATTTTTAGTTTCTCACTAACAAAAATTCTTAACGGTGTTTTTAACAAAATATTTAAAAAATAGTGTGTTTATTACACACTTTATTTTTTATTAAGAATATTTCTTATTATGTTATAATATTTTTGAACTTAATTATAGTGAACAAGAAAACAAAAGAATTTGTACAAATTGTAAAAATGATCTTGGTGAAGATATCGAAACATCCGAATTTAAAATATACGATGAAGATGAGTATTAAATAATAAAAATATATAAAATTACACAGAATTAATGCGTTATTAAATATAAAATGTTAATGCTAGTTGCGTAATTTCCAATGTTAATTGGTAGTGCGCAACCGATTATAGAGTTATGATTTTAGCGTCGAAAGGAGAAAAATTATGACATTAGGAGAAAGATTATGTAAATTAAGAAAAGAGAAAGGTTTATCTCAAGAAGAAGCTGCAGATAAAATAAATGTAACAAGACAAACAATATCAAAATGGGAACTTGATCAATCACTTCCAGATTTTGATAAAATTGTTCCAATTTGTAAATTATATGGAATAACATCAGATGAATTATTAAATGGAACAACAGAAAAAGATAATGAATATGAAGATAACATTAATAGTAAACTTGCTTTAGAAGTTAGAAGTAAAAGAGCAAAGATTATAAGTGTTAGTTTAATACTATTTGTATTATCGCTTATATGGGTTATTGCTGTAGATGAATTATTTGAAAATAGTACAGATGTATTAATTGTTGCAGGTTTCTTTATTTTATGTACTTTAGGAGTTGTAAATATAATTATTGGTTTTGCATCACTTCCTAAAATAAAAGAAAAGGAATGCACTAAAGATTGCTGCACGGGAAAAAGCAAAAAAGAAAGACCAATAGATAAAATAATGGCATTATCATTTTTAATTCTTTATTTAGTTGTAAGTTTTACAACACATGCATGGCATATAACATGGATTATTTGGATTATATTTGCTCTTGTTAAACAAATAGTTCATTTACTTCTTGGTATTGAAGATAAGGAGGACGATTAATATGAAAAAAGGAAGTACTTATACACTTGTATTTTTATTATCCATATTAATAGTACTATTAACTGTGACATTATTTATGGGAATAAAAGACAAAAATTTTGGAAGAAAAAAAGTATCGCTACAATTATCAGAAAGCTACGAACTTGCTTCTATTAATAACATTAATATAGAAACAAAATCAGCAGATATTTATTTTAAAAAATCTGATGATGAAAAAGTATATGTTGATATATATGCTGCAGAAAGTGAAAAAGTATTATCTACAGTAGAAGATGAAAAATTAAATATTGAACTTAAAACTAAAACAAATTTTTGTTTCTTCTGCGTAGGAAATGGTTATCAACGAAGAATAGAAATCAAATTACCAGAATCTTTTGATGGTAAAATTAACATCAACACAAAAAGTGGAGATGTAGAGATGGGATCATATACTGACGCTAAATTAAATTTATCTGCAAGAAGTGGCGATGTTACAATAAAAGAAATTAAAACAGCAGATATTAATTTAACTTCGGGAGATATTGAAATTTCTAAAATTAAAACAGCGAATATTAAAGCAACTTCAGGAGATATTAAACTAGGCAAAGTTAATAAGATGGTTGATATAAAAGTTACAAGCGGAGACATTAGAATTAATAATTTTGTTATTAATGCTGATTCAATTATCAAAGCAACAAGTGGTGATATAAGAATAAAAAAACTATCTGATGCTTTTGTTGAAACTAGCGTTAAATCTGGAGATGTACATGTTAATGGTTCAAATAGAAATGCTCAATATGAATTATCAATAAAAGTTACATCAGGAGATATAAGAGTTAATTAAAAAGTAAGCTAAAAAAGCTTACTTTTTTCATATATATATTTAATGAAACATATATTATTAAAACTAGCAATGTATGTATGAGTTTTAATTGACAATTAATACCTAAAGTAAGTATAATAATTGTATAAAAAATGAAATTGGAGGAGTAAGTTATGGCTGAAAGCAAAAAATCAAAATTAGAATTCAAAATTGAGAAAGGAAGATTCTTCGCAATCCTATTTGCTGCATTCACTATCATGATGATGCTTTACGACTGGTTAAAGTTTGAAGTTTATGGTGGATATAGTGTTAAATATGGTATTTTTCACTCAGACATGTTTAGTGAAAACGCTTGCTTAGGACTTGCAAAAGTATTTACAATTATTGGTTTAGTTGTTGGTATACTTTATATTATTGCACTTGCAATAAATTTTGATAAACTAGTTCCTGGACTTAAAAAATTCAAATTTGGATTCTTTAGATTATTTGGTCTTATTTTCTACGGATTAATTTGCTTAGCTGGATTATTTTATGTAATAGGATGCATTTCTGACAGTAATGTTGTTCCAACATTCTCTGGAATTGTATTATTCATAATGATGATCTTTGCAGTACTTAAATATGCTGTACCAGCTATGTTCAAAGTAGTAGAAAAGAAATTCTTATTTACTATTGAATAATAAATTAAAAAACAAGTTTTTATAACTTGTTTTTTTAATGCCCTTATGAAATAATTTATTAGGTGATATAAAGTATGAAAAATAAATTATTTATATTAACATTATTGGTTATGATATTAACTGGATGTAGCTTATTTGATAAAGAAGAAAAAGTAAAACATAATGAAAAACCTGTACAAAAAGAACAAGAAGTTGTTGAAAAAGTTCCCGAATATATTGATGATAATCCTATTAAAATAGCTTTTTATAATAAAAACGGTTATACATTATCTTTAGCTAATGGTTATGACGGACCGATTTACGTTAAAAAAGATATTACCACATTTCAAGTGTTTTTTTCAAATGATGAACAAGTGCAGTTTTCGAATATGAAGTTTGGGGAATATTTCTATAATACATATAACGAAATTAACCAAGATAAAAAATATAAGATTGGATTTAATTTATCATATGATCTAATTGATGGTACACATATTTCTCAAAATATTTTCGGCCCATCAACTACTCAAACTAATTATGATTATATTGAGGTATATTTATATGATTCATATAAACATCGCAATGATTCTTTCTATTCCCACATTGAAGAGTCTGAATATAATGATGATACCTTAATGACTTCTATTAAACTCACAGCTGGTAGTAAGTTTAATGATATTTCATCAAAAATAACTCTTACTGTATTTACATATGATGAAGATGATTTTGATGAAAATAATGAATATAGAGGTATAAGTAAGTACTCTGTTCAAATTAGTAATTCTAACAAAGTTTATGAATAAAATTGATGTAAAGAACATCAATTTTTTTATTTCACATGTTATAATAATAAAGCATGATGAAAGGATTTAAAAATATGAATGAAGTAATAATAAATGAAGTTAGTAAAATAATAAATATTAAACCAAAGCAAATTGAAGCTGTTATAAAACTTTTAAATGAAGGATCAACAATTCCTTTTATTGCAAGATACAGAAAAGAAGTTACAGGTTATTTAAATGAAGATGAAATAAGAACTATAAATGATTCTTATAATTATCAATTAAACTTATCTGAGAAAAAGGAAAATGTTATTAAATTAATTGATGAAAAGAAAATGTTAACTCCCGAAATTAAGGATGCAATTTTAGCGTGTACTAAAATAAGTGAAGTTGATAATATTTATGAACCATTTAAAGAAGAAAGAAAAACTAAAGGAACAGAAGCTATAAAATTAGGTTTAGAACCACTAGCAAATTTAATTATGAAGTTTCCAAGGGAAACAAGAGAAGAAATTGCTAAACCATTCTTAAGTGATAAAGTTATAAGTATTGATATGGCAATTGAAAATGCAGGTTATATTATTGCTGATAAAATAAATACAAATGTTAAATATAGAGATTACATAACTGAGAATACGAGAAAATTCGGAACTGTTGAAACGAAGAAAAAGAAAAATAGTGAAGATGAAAATAAATTATATGAAATATATTATGATTTTAAAGAAAAAGTATCAAAAATAAAATCATATCAGGTTTTAGCAATATCAAGAGCAACGAAAGAAAAAGTAATAACTTATAATATTGAAAATGACCATCAAAGAATGATTGATTATTTAAAAAGTAAGATTCTTTCAGATAGAGATTTTCCTCTTAGAAAAGATTATGAGTTATTTATTGAAGATGCTTATAAAAGATTGATATTTCCAAGCATAGAAAGAAATATAAAATCTGAGCTTTTTGATAAAGCAAGTGAAGATGGAATAAAAGAGTTTGGAATTAATCTAGAAAATCTTTTATTAACTCCACCAATAAAAGAAGCTGTTGTATTAGGTTTTGATCCAGCATTTAGAACCGGATGCAAACTTGCTGTATTATCACCTCAAGGACAGGTTTTAGAAATAGGAGTTATTTATCCCCATGAACCTAAAAATGATAAAGAAGGTTCTGAAAAAAAATTATTAGAATTAATAAATAAACATCATGTAAATATTATTGCTATAGGTAATGGAACAGCATCAAGGGAAAGTGAATCATTTGTTGCAGATGTAATAAGAAAAAATAATTTAGATGTAAAATTTGTAATTGTAAGTGAAGCTGGAGCATCAGTATATTCAGCATCTCCACTTGCTAAAAAAGAATTTCCTGATTATTCAGTCGAACAAAGAAGTGCTGTATCAATTGGAAGAAGGTTACAAGATGCATTGTCGGAACTTGTTAAAATTGACCCTAAATCAATAGGTATTGGATTATATCAACATGATTTAAAACCAAAAGAGTTAGATGAGGAACTTGATTTCGTTGTAAGTAAAATCGTAAACCAAGTTGGTGTAAATGTAAATAGTGCAAGTGAAAGCTTATTATCTCATGTTTCAGGACTTGATAAAAAATCTATTAAAGGTATTTTGTCATACCGAGATAAACATGGAAAAATAAAAGAAAGAAAAGAACTGGAAAATATTAAAGAGATTAATGAACATACATTTGAACAGTGTGCTGGTTTCTTAAGAATAGTTGAAGGAATTAATCCACTTGATAAAACAAATATTCACCCTGAGGATTATGAATTAGTAAAAAGTATAATTAATGATATTAATTTTGATTTATCATTAATAGGTAAAGCTGAAGGCAAAGAGATATTAGATAAAATTGATGATAATCAAATAATTAATAAATATAATATATCAGTAGATAAATTAAATACAATTAAAGATAACCTGATTAATGGTATTATAGATCCAAGATCTGAAATTAAGAAAGTACAATTAAAAAGTGATATATTAACAATAGATGATTTAAAAGAAGGCATGGAGCTTGAAGGAACTGTAAGAAATGTTTTACCATTTGGTGCATTTATAGATATTGGATTACATGATGATGCTCTTTTACATATTTCCAAAATGAGCACAGAATTTGTATCTCATCCTAATGAATTACTTAAGGTTGGAGATATCATTAATGTTTATGTTTCTGATATTGATAAAAATAAACAAAGAGTTGGGTTAAGCTTAATAAAATAATTAAAAAATCTTTACATTTATATTTAATAAAATTATAATGAATATATAGGATACTTTTGTATTAGTGGGGTATATATGGCAAGTAATGGATTGTATTCAAGAGAAGATGAAACATTTGTAAAAAAACTGTTAGAACATGGTGTTCTTCTTGACGAATTTGTTAACAGATTCGGATTTACACAAGAACAAATTACAGCCATGTTTCAATCCTTTAGAAAAGATTTTTATCGTGTCTTCATTATTGAAAAATGTGGGGATTTATGGCTTGTTTTAAAACCAGATTACATGAAGTTCATGGGATATAATGATAAAATCATAACTAAGAAAAACGTCTTAAAAATATGCTTAACTGCCGATCCACATTTTGGTTCTGTAAACGATAACCCAGGAATAATGGACAAAGTAGAAGAATTTTGTACTGGAGAAGGCATAGAACACATTGTATATTTAGGCGATACCAGAGAAGGTACTGAATATTACATAAAAAAATATGCAAAAGGAAAATGCCGATGTGAACTTGATGAAGAAAGTGAACTTGAATATTTAAATCAAAATATTCCTTATAATAAGTTAACAACAAAACATATTCTTGAAACTAATCATGATGTTTTTTCAGATGATGGTATATCTCGTGATTTTGTTAAACAATTACGTGATAAATATGGTAGAGAAGATTTAAAAGTTACTGGTTTTGACTACGCTGAACTTCCAGTTAATGGAGATACGTTATATTTAAACCATGGGTATGTAAGAGATTTCTCTGATTTCGATTACGAGAATGAAAGTAGATTATATTTATGTGGTCACTCACATAGATCATTAAGTAGAAATAATTTAGAACGTGGTTACTTTGTTGAGTATGTAACAACACTAAGTAATATTGAACATAAAAATAGAAATAGGCCTGATGAAGAGAATAATTTCTATGTCGGTTTTGAAGTATTAGAAATAGAGTTTAATGATAACAAGTCATTTAATAATGTTTTAATAACAAGATATAAAACAACAAACTCTCCATATAGTAAACCGGAGGCTCTTCCTCATCAAGACTTAATAGAATTTAGTCGTGTTAGAAAATAACCGACTTTTTTTATTTATATGTTATTATATATATTATATAAGAGGTAATAAAATATGAAAAAGAAATTAATTATTATTTCAGTTATTATTGCACTGTTATTAAGTAGCATAATTATTTTTATGTTAATAAAAAACAAAAAAGAGAAAAAGATAGTTTATACAGATGCTTTAATAGATGAAAATATAAATGTAGTAAAAGATCTTAATATTGAGTTTGGAAAAATCTCATATCTTAAAGATTATATTTTTATTAATGATGGTGATTTTAAAAATTTAGAAATTAAGTATGAAGAATTAGGAGAAGTTGAAGTTAAATTTTCATATAAAAATGATTTAGGAGAAAATTATCGTTATATAAAATTTAACGTTGTTGATACTACTAAGCCATATATTTCTGTACCTTCATATAAAACGGTATTAATAAATTCAGATACTGAATTTATATATGATTTTTTCTGTGCTGATAATCATGATAAAGATGTAAAAAGAGTATTAGAAGGTGAATATGATCTTGGTAAAGTGGGAACATATAAAGCTAAATATATTGCAACAGATTTGTCAGGTAATTCTTCAGAAAAAGAATTAACAATAAATGTCGTTGAAACTATCCCAAAACAACAACCAAATAAAGAATCACAAATTAATTATATAAATTATTCTGATATATATAATGAATATAAAAATGATAATACAAAAATAGGTATAGATATATCAAGATGGCAAGGCGATGTTGATTTTGATTTACTTAAAGAAAACAATGTAGAATTCATTATGATAAGACTAGGTGGTCAAAATGGTATAGATGGAGATTATTATATTGATTCTAAGTTTGAAAGAAATATAGAAGAAGCAACTAAAAGAGGATTTGATATAGGAGTATATTTTTATAGTTATGCTTACACTAATGAAGAAGCTATCAAACAAGCAAAGTACGTTATAGAAAACTTAAAAGACTATAAATTAACATTACCAATTGTATTTGACTGGGAGTGTTGGAACAAGTTTAATGACATGCATATAAGTTTATATGATATAACAAAAGTACAAGACACATTTTTAAACTATGTTATAAAAAAAGGATATAAAGCTTCAAGATATGGAAGTAAGAATTATTTAACTAATGTATGGCAAGATTCAAAACATTTAACATGGCTTGCACATTACGTTATAAATACTAATTATGAAGGAACTTATTTTATGTGGCAAAGATGTGATACAGGTAAGATTCCTGGAATAAATGGAGCTGTTGATATTGATATATTATATTTAGATAATTATGACCTATAATTCATAGAATTATATAGGTGATAATTTTGAAAGAAATATTATGTACATTTTTAATATATTCTATTATAGGAACTATTTTACATTTTACTTATAAATTGAGTAAGAGAAATATCATTGTTGGATTTTTTTCATCAATAAACGAATCAACCTGGGAACATATTAAGTTATTATTAACTCCAATATTTTTATATAACACAATAAAGTATTTATTTGGTTATCAAACCAATTATTTTATAATGCTATTATTAGAGCTTCTTACTGCTATAGTTGGAATAATAACTTTTTATAAAATAAAATTAAAAATAATTGGTAACAAGTTACCAATTATTAATATTTTAATATTTTATATAACCGCATTATTATGTTCTATATTTGGTTACTATATTCAAAACATTTATATAAATGAATTATTAAATATAATTTCCGCATTTGGATCAATGATAATATATATTTTATATATATTATTTACCGTATGTCCTCCTAAAAATAATCTTTTTAAAGATCCCATTACAGGTAGTTATGGTATTAACTGTGTAAAGAATTAAATAAATTATATATTTAATAATCTTTTTATTTGTTATACTAACTATAGAGGTAGATATTATGAAAAATAATAAAGGATTTACTTTAGTAGAACTTCTTGCAGTTATAACTGTAATAGGTGTTATACTAGCACTTGCAACAACTGCAGCTGTATCAACTATGAATAGAGGAAGAAAAAGAGCTGAGAAATTATCTGCTAAAGATTATGTTACTGCAGTAAATGATTATAATTATATATCTAATAGTAGTGAGAAAATATCCACAGTAAATACAAGTTGTACGGCTTTATCAACAAATATAATAAGATGTAAAATAGAAGGAACCAATGGTCTTTCAGTTAAAATAAAAGATTCTGTTGATGGAAAACTACCTAAATCTGGTACTGTTGATATAAATACAACAACTTATAAAGTTACTAGTGCAAAAATAAAAGTTAAGAACTATACAGTTATTTATGATAGTGCAAAATATAAAATAAAATAATCAATGATCAATTGATTATTTTTTTATGTATCAATATAAAAAATATGTTAAAATAAATGCTGAAGGTGATTATTATGTACTATTTTGATTATTCTGCAACAACAAAAACTGATCCAAAAGTTTTAGAGCGATTTAATGAAGTATCACAAAATTATTTTGGAAATGCTAATTCTTCATATCAGTATGCAAAAGATTGTAAAAGTATTATTGATCAAAGCAGCGATATAATCGCCAATTATTTTAATGTTTTACCAAATGAAATTATATATACAAGTGGCGCAAGTGAAGCAAATAATCTTGCTATAAAAGGTGTTGCTGAACTTACTAATAAAAAACATATAATAACTACTAAAGTTGAGCATTCATCAGTTGTTAGTACTTTAGGTTATTTACAATCAAAAGGATATAAAGTTGATTTTGTAAATATGACTAAAGAAGGAACTGTTGATATAGAACATTTAAAATCATTAATTAATGATGATACTTTTTTAGTAACTATGTGTGGTGTTGATAGTGAACTTGGAATTAAACAACCAATTGATGAAATTGGTAATATCTTAAAAGATTATGATGATATAATTTTCCATGTTGATATCACTCAGTGCTTAGGAAAAGTACCAATTAATTTAGATAATATTGATTTAGCATCTTTTTCTGGTCATAAAATTTTTGCTCCTAAAGGAATTGGTGCTTTAATCAAAAAAAATACAGTTAAATTATCTCCATTAATTCATGGTGGTAAATCAACAACAGTTTATAGAAGTGGTACTCCACAAAATGAATTAATTGCATCACTTGCAAAAGCAATTGAACTAATAGGTCCAAATGTTGAAAAAAACTACGAAATAGTTAAAGAGTTGAATTCTTATTTAAGGGATAGCTTAAAAGATATTGCTTTATTTAATTCAACTGATAAATCAATTCCGAATGTTTTAAATATTAGTTTACCTAATGTTTCAAAACAAGATATTCAAAATTATTTATCAAAATATGAAATATATGTTTCATTAAATACAGCATGTAGTTTAAATAATGATTATAGTAAAACTGTATATGAATTATATAACGATATGGAACGTGCAAAGTCATCTATAAGAATCAGTTTATCTTATAAAACTACTAAAGAAGAAATTGATTATTTAGTATCTAAAATTAGGAGTTATTTAAATGAAAATAATTAAGATATCTGCACTTTGGTGTCCTTCATGTTTAATAATGAACGATGTAATTGATGATGTTGTTAATGAAAAAAATATTGAGTTAATTAAATATGACTTTGATTTAGATGCAAATATTGTTGAAAAATATAATGTAGGTAATATCTTACCAGTATTAATATTATTAAATGATAAAGATGAAGAGATAAAAAGGATAGTTGGGGAACATTCAAAAAAAGAAATTTTTGAATTTATAGAAGGGTAGTTTATATGAAAAGTAACATAAAAAAAATATTGTTCCTATGCATTATGTTTGCACTACTTACTATTCCTTTAAGTGTAAATGCAAAAAAAGAAGATAAACAGAAGATATATATGTTTTATGGTGATGGTTGTCCACATTGTAAAGCAGAAGAAGAGTATCTAGATAAAATTCTCAAAAAGGAAAAATATAGTAACTACGAACTTGAGAAATATGAAGTTTGGTACAATAGTGAAAATGCTAAAAAAGCAGATGAAGTTGGCGATATATTAGAAGTACCAGCAACCAGTATTCCGTATTTAATTATTGGAACAAACGTAGTTATTGGTTATAACTCAAGTTATGATTATAAAATAACCGTTCTTTTAGATTTTTATAAAAATAAAGAATATCAAGATCCAGCAGGTGATTATCTACATAATAAAAATACTAAAGATTTAGATTATCTACATTATGATAGTACTAATGATGAATATGATGTACCAGTTCTTGGTAAGATAGATGCTAAATCAGTATCACTTCTTTTACTTTCAATTGTTATTGGTACTATTGATGGATTTAATCCATGCGCTATGTGGATCTTATTATTCCTTCTTAGTTTATTAATATCAAATAAAGATAGAAAGAAAATGTGGATATTAGGTTTAACATTTATCTTAACAAGTGGATTCATATATCTATGCTTCATGCTTTCATGGCTTAGCGTTGCTAAGTATACTACAGGCATAATTTTTGTAAGATATTTAATTGGTGTCTTTGCTATTATCTTTGGTTTAGTAAATGTCTTTAGGTATATAAAATCAGTTAAACAAAAAGATGTAGGTTGTGATGTAACTGATGCTAAAAAGAAAAGAAGAATAATGGATAAAATAAGAAATATTTTATCTGAAAACAAACTTCTTTTAGCAGCAATTGGTATTGCACTCCTTGCAGTATCTGTAAACATGATTGAGCTATTATGTTCACTTGGATTACCAGTTATGTATACTGAGATACTTGGTTTAAACAATTTAAGTTCTTTTGAGTATGGTTTTTATATATTTATTTACATGTTATTCTTCCTAATAGATGACTTAATTATTTTCTTTATTGCAATGAAAACATTTAAAGTTAAAGGAATTTCTAATAAATATATGAAGTATTCACACTTAATAGGTGGAATAATAATGCTTCTAATTGGTATTATTATGGTAGTTAAACCAAACTGGATAATGCTTAATTTTTAAAGAATTAGATGTTAATCTAATTCTTTTTTATTATGTATAATGTTTTACACAAATTATTCTTTATTATTGTTATGAATTAAAATACTTTATAAAATAAATATAGATAGTAGGCGATTATATGAATAATGAAGAACCACTTGATTTTTCCTGGGCTACATATAAAGATCCAGATAAAGTTGAAAAATATTTAGAAACTTATGAACCAAAAAATAATGTTATAAATAAAAAGCCATTAAATAATGTTAAAAGTAGTGTTTCAAAAAAGGTAGTAAAAACAGCAAAGTTTTCGATAAGTGATAAACAAAGGAAAACTATCACTTGGATAAGTATTTTTGTTGCATCTACAATGGCTTTTAATATTGTTAGTGCAAAAGCTAAAAAGATTAGTGCGAGTAATGATAATGATACAATCTCAAGTATTGGTTCGGGTTTAATGATAGATGATAGTAGCGTGAAAATAAACGATATTAAAGATGAAGAAACTTTTACTATCAATCCAGAAATTGATAATAATGATACTAAAGTAATAGAACACGTTACTCCTGAAGATGAAATAAAAGATAACAGTTTTATTGAAAATAAACATACACAAATAAATAATATCAATCAAAACATAATTGAAACTAATAAGTCTTATAAAGATGTTTGTATCAATGTTTCCGAAAAAGCAGCTAATTATTTAACTGATGATGTATATAATACTATAATTAATAATTATAAGGACTCTATAATAAAATATTCTGAAATGTATGGTGTAGATCCTAATATAGTAGCTGGTTTAATTATGGTTGAATCTCCTGATTATGATATAAATAATGATCATGATTTCCATAAAATTGGTCTTGGTCAATATAAGGGTGAATATTTTGATAATGATACTTTTACAACATATAACTTTAAAAAAGGAGAGATGGAGTCATATACAGTTCATGCAGATAATTTATATGCTAATCCGGATGAACAAATAAAAATGATATGCATAACTTTAGCAACATCTACAAAATTATACGATTATAATTTAGTTGCTACTTTAGAACATCATAATAAAGGATGTGGTTCTGTAAAAGATGCTCTTGAAGACATAATGATTGAAAAAGGATATGACAACATAAAAGAAGTACAAAACTATGAAGATCAAAATGAGATAGTAAGTCACATACAAAAAATAGGCGATCCAAGATATTCACAAAAAATAGTATATTGTGCATGTAAATGTTTAGAAAACAAAGTCTTTGGTGAAAAGGATAATATAGTATTTAAAGATTATGAAAATAATATGGAACATATTACAAATCTTTCTTATAATACGATGCAAAGATCGTAAAATTGCAAAGTAGATAAAAATTAGGTATAATTAACTAACGAAAAGGTGATTAACTATGCAAATAAATAGTGTTGATTTAAAAAGTATAGCAGTAAGAACTAGTCAGTATCCTGAAGATGACTTACCAGAGTTTTTACTTGTTGGTAGAAGTAATGTAGGTAAAAGCAGTTTTATTAATACTTTAATTGAAAGAAAAAACTACGCTCATACTTCATCAAAACCAGGAAAAACAACAACATTAAATTTTTACTTAGTAAATAATAGTTTTTATATTGTTGATGTACCAGGTTATGGATATGCTATTGGTGGTAAAGAAAAACAAAGAAAATTTGGTATGATGATAGAAGAATATCTTAAAACTAGAGAATCAATGAAGAAAGTCTTTCTTCTAGTTGACTATCGTCATAAACCAACTGAAGATGATATTTTAATGTATAACTTTTTAAAATATTACAATATAAATGTTGAAGTTATAGCAACTAAGTTTGATAAAGTAAATAAAAATAGTCGAAACAAACAAGATAAATACATAATTGATGCTTTTAAACTTGAAGGTGAAAATCCATTTATTCATTTTTCAACAGTTACAAAAAAAGGTAAAGACGAAGTTTATAAAATAATTGAAGAAAATATTTAAGGTGATTATATGAAAAATAAAAAGGGTTTTACTCTTATTGAACTTTTAGCAGTTATTGTTATAATTGCAGTTACTTCTGCAATTGCTTCATTTGCAATAAGTAATATATTAAATAAAAATAAAGAAAAAGCTCTTGAAACAAAAGAAAATATAATATTAAAACAAGCTATTCAGTATGCTAGAGATTATGAAGAAACTTTATTTCATAATTCAAGCAAAATGTATGGTAACTATGTTTGTGAAGTTATAACTATTGGTGATTTAGTAACTGCTGGATATGTTAATGAAGATGATAACGATGTTGATGGTGGTCAAAAGGATGTAAGAAATCCTGTAAACGGTCAATCAATGAAAAATAGAAAGATTGTTTTATACATTAAATCAAGTGAAAATCCAAGTGATATAAATTATAGTACAATTGGTAAATATGTTGGAACAGTTCTTAGTAAATTTGACGTAACTAGTGGAACTAGTTTATGTCATTAATAATGTGAGTATTTTATTTATTATGAAAGGAGGATTATTATATGAAAAAAACAATATGTATAATAGGTAAACCAAATGTAGGTAAATCTACTATCTTTAATCGTTTGATTAAAGATAATAAATCTATTATTATGGATACACCTGGTGTAACAAGAGATCGAATTTATGGAACTTGCACATATAATAATAAATCCTTCTTCGTAATTGATACAGGTGGAATTGAAATAGGTCATAGTGACTTTAATGAAGACATTAAAGTTCAAGCACAACTTGCTATTGATGAATCAGATTTAATTATGTTTGTTGTTGATGGTAAAAATGGTTTAGATGCAAATGACTATTTAATTAAAGATATGTTACTTAAATCAGGTAAGGATGTTCTACTTTTAGTTAATAAAATAGATAATGAAGGTAGAAAAGAGAATATATATTCATTCTATGAATTGGGTTTTGAAAATATCATTGGTGTAAGTGCTGAACATAATCTTGGTTTTAGAGAGTTACTTGAGTTTTTAACGAAAAACATCAATGAAAATGAAGAACCAGATGAAGGAATCCCTAAATTTGCAATTATCGGTAGACCTAATGTTGGTAAAAGTAGTTTAATAAATGCTCTTTTAAATGAAGAAAGAGTTCTAGTTGGTAATGTTGCCGGAACAACTCGTGATGCAGTTGATACAAGATTTACTTACAATAATAATGAATACATAGCTATTGATACTGCTGGAATGAGAAAAAAAGGTAAAATATATGAAGATATTGAAAAATATAGTTTGATAAGAAGCTTAAAAGCTATTGAAAGATCAAATGTATGTGTTGTTGTTATTGATGCATCTGAAGGTATTATTGAACATGATAAACATATTTTAAGTTATGCTGTTGATGCTGGAAAAGGTATTGTAATATGTGTTAATAAATGGGACACAGTTAAAAATCCTGATCAAGAAATTAAAAAGTGGAAAGAATTAATTAAAAACGATTTACAATTTGTTCCATATGCTAACGTTGTTTTCTTATCCGCACTAAATAAAAAAAGAATTTATACATTAATGCCTGAAATAATTAATGCATATGAAAATAATAATAAGGAAATATCAACATCACTTTTAAATGACGTTATAACTGAAGCTGTAACAATTCATCCAGCTCCTTCATATAAGGGCAAAAGATTAAAAATATATTTTGTAAGTCAAACTGGTATAAATCCTCCAAAATTTACTTTTAATGTAAATAATAAAGGATTAGTTCATTTTAGTTATGAAAGATATTTAGAAAACCAAATTAGAGAAAACTTTGATTTAACAGGAACTCCAATAATTCTTCAATTTAAAAATAAAAGTGATCGATAAAAGTTGTGTTAAAACACAACTTTTTTTAATTTTTATCATAATAATAATTAGGTGATTATTATGTCATTAAATGATTCGTTTTTTGAAAAAGTGCAAAAGAAGACTAATGTTGATAAAAATACAATATACACTCTTGCAGAAAAATTAAATAATGGAAACATGAAAAATGAAGATACAATTAGAGAAATTATTGATACTTTAAGTAAAATGACAGGAAAGAAAGTATCAAAAGAAACAAGTGATAAAATAGTATCTAAAATAAAAAATGATGAGGTTCCAAAAGGTATAGATAAATTTTTTTAATAAAAAGGTATTAAATATGTTATTATGTTTATAGTAGTGAAGGTGAAAACATGAAGAAAAATGGATTTACTCTAGTTGAATTGCTTGCTGTAATATTAATAATAGGTTTAATATTTCTACTTGCAGTTACAAACGTTATACCTATATTTAGAAAATCTAAAACTAAAGGTTTTATTAATGATGCAGTTACTCTAGCGGAAGCTGCAAGAATAAAATATAAAGATGATATATTAAATAACATAGATGATGATCTTTTTGCTGGTAATATGGCAGGAAAGAAATGTTATTCAATCCAAGATAATTTAATCGGAACTTATGCGTCAGATTTAAATACAAATTTAGTTGGTTCGGTTGAAGTTTGTTTTGGAACATCTTGTACATATGAAACAAAAGTATGGCTTACTAATGGTGATATGTATATTGATGGATCTATAATTGATGAAAATAATAATAGTACTTCTTTAATTAAAGAAAGTTTTACATCAACAAATACTTCAACTTGTGGAGTTGATTTGGTTACTTCTAATATAATGTATACTTTTAATGCAACAGGAGCTATTCAATCTTTAACTATTCCAGAAACTGGAACATATAAACTTGAAGTATGGGGTGCTCAAGGAGGAAATGCCAATAAAATTAGGGGAGGTTATGGAGGATATTCTGTAGGTACAATTTCTCTAAATCAAGGATCGGTTTTATATATTGGTGTTGGAAAACAAGGATCATCAGGACTTTGTAATGCTGCTCGACCAGGTGGATATAATGGTGGTGGAAGTGTTCCAAATGCTAATCAGGTTAATAGATATGTTGCTGGAGGAGGCGGTGCAACACATATTGCATTAAACTCTAACAGGGGTACATTATCAAATTATTCATCAAATCAATCAGAAGTATTAATAGTTGCTGGAGGAGGCGGTGGAGGATACTATCACAATGCCTCAACAACAACAAACAAATACTACGGCGAAGGTGGAGATGCTGGAGGATACATTGGTGAAAATGGTGAAGGATTAAAAACCAATAATCTCTATGGTTTAGGTGGATCTCAAACTCAAGGTGGTTGCGCATATAATACTAATAATTTACAATGTGGTGGCTTTGGCTACGGTGGTGACTGTGGTAGTGGAGTTCACGGATCTGCTGGAGGTGCCGGATGGTACGGTGGTGGAGGAAGTTCTGGAGTATCAGGTACTGCAAATAGTTCAGGTGCCGGAGGATCTGGATACATCGGAAATGCCAACTTAACTAATAAAGCTATGTACTGTTATAACTGCCCTGAAGCTTTAAATCTTCCTATTGATGAAGGAGTGTATACTGTATCAACAACTGGTACATCTAAATTTAGAAATACAAGTACTTGTTCAGAAGGATATAGTTCTAAAGCTATAAGTAAATGTGCTAAAGAAAATGATGGCTTTGTTAGAATTACACATGTGTCATAAAAATATATAATAAAACTGTAATCTTTAATTACAGTTTTTTCTTGGTATATTTTATATTCTTATTCATATTCTTTAATAAATGAAAGAGGTTATTATATGCAAAATAAGGATATAATTGAAGCTATTGCTGCTCGTGGTGGAGGAGAGATATATCTTGGTGTAGTTGGCCCAGTTAGATGTGGTAAGTCAACTTTTATTAAAAAATTTATTGAAAATTTAGTGGTTCCAAATATAGAAGATGAGTTTACAAAGAAGAAATGTCTAGATGAAATCCCACAAACAGCTGAAGGTAAAGCTATTATGACAACAGAACCTAAATTTGTTCCATCAAACGGTGCCACAATTTCAATTGATAAATTTGAAACAAATATCAAATTAGTTGATTGTGTTGGTTATGTTATAAATGATGCAACTGGCTATGAAGATGAAAATAAAAATCCCAGAATGGTTAAAACACCATGGTTTCCTGATTCAATACCTTTTGTTGAAGCAGCAGAAATAGGTACACAAAAAGTAATCGAAGATCACGCTACTATAGGTATTGTTATAACAACAGATGGTTCTTTTGGTGAAATAAAAAGAGATTCATATATTGAAGCTGAAGAAAAAGTAGTAAATGAATTAACAAATATTAATAAGCCATTTATTATTGTATTAAATACAAGAATGCCAAATAGTGATAAAACACTTAAACTAAAAGATGAATTAGAAGAAAAATATCAAGTTCCTGTACTTCCAATAGACGTTGAAAATATAACTGAAAAAGAAATAATGAGTGTTTTAAAAACTTCACTAGATGAATTTCCTGTATTAGATATAGAGTTTAATATGCCTAAATGGATTAGTGCTCTTCCACAAAATAATGATATTAAATTATCCTACATAAGTAGCATAAAAAATGTAGTCATTAGTGTTAATAAATTAAAAGATGTTAAAGATGTTATTAGTTATTTTGAGAATAGTGATTATATAAAAGAAGCATATATTAGTGAACTTAATCCATCAACAGGTATAATTAAAATTAATATTAATGAAAAAGATAATTTATTCAATGATGTTTTATCAAACATCATTGGTGAAGAAAAAATGACTAGATCTAGAGTTATTAATATATTTACAACATATAAAGATACTAAAGAAGAGTATGATTCAATTAAAAAAGCTATGGTTATGGCTGATACAACTGGTTATGGTATTTTATACCCAACTCTTAAAGATATGAAACTTCAAACACCAGAAGTAATTAAACAAGGATCAAGATATGGAGTAAAACTAAAAGCTGTTGCATCAAGTATACATTTAATGAAAGTTGATGTTGAATCGACATTTGAACCTATAATCGGAACTGAGTCACAAAGTAAAGAATTAATTGATTACATCATGAAGGATTATGAATCTAATCCTGATAACATCTGGCATAGTGAAATATTTGGAAGAAGTCTAGATTGCATTGTTCAAGAAGGTATCCAAGCTAAGCTATCTTTAATGCCAGATTCAACAAGAAATAAACTATCGCAAACGGTTACAAAAATAGTAAATAAAGGTGCTAATAACTTAATAGCTTTTGTAATCTAGTTAAATAAGTGTATATATAAAGTAAATATAGTGTTATATAAGGGTAAAATATACCTTATATTAGTATATTTTTCTTGATTTTAACTAAAGTTTTTGCTAATCTTAATATGTAAGGGTAAAGCCCTTCGTGATAATAATTCTATGGGAGGTATTAGATTATGTCAAAAGCTGAATTAGTTGAAATTATTGCTTCAAAAGCTGGTCTTACTAAAGCTGACGCTGCTCGTGCTTTAGATGCTACTATTGAAGGTATTACAACTGGTCTTAAAAAACAAGGAAAGGTTGCTTTAGTTGGTTTCGGAACTTTCTCTGCTAAAAAAAGAGCTGCTAGAGAAGGAATTAATCCATTAACTAAAAAAGCTATCAAAATTCCTGCTAAGACTGTTGCATCTTTCAAAGCTGGAAGCAAATTAAAAGACGCATTAAATTAATCTAATCATAAAAAACTGACTTTTGTCAGTTTTTTATTTTTATATAAATTGACAACTAATTTATCAAATAATATACTTTAAATATAAATATAGTATAGTATGGAGTGAAATGAATGAAAAAAGGAACCAAAGGTATAGTTATAACTATATCAATTATTACGGCATTAGTTATTGGCATAGTTGTTTGCATTTTATGTCTAAGTAACAAGGATAGTAAAGGTAAAAATAATAAACCTACAAATAATACTAAAATAAACAATAATAATATTGATGATAAAGATAAAGATTCTGTTAGAAAATTATCAGATGATGAAGTTTTGTTATTAATGGATAAAGTAAAAAAATATTTTCTATTTGATTTAAGAAATATTAATAAAAAAATTATTATTAATAAAGATAATGTAACTAATGAAATGTTATATTCAGCTTATTACTATGCATCAAGTTTAGATGATAGCTTTGAAAAGCACTGGGAAGATGGAAATAGCTGGTCTTTTAGTACAAAAGTAGCTGATGAATATTTTCAAAACGCTTTTGGTTTTATACCAAAAGAATATAAAAGCATTATGTGCCTTGAAGATAATATTGAACTTTTATATTATAGTAAGTCAAAATCTTCGTTTGTATATAATGATGAACATCCCGGTCATGGAATGTGGCCTGTTGGTTTTTTAGATTATGTTGTTACAGATTCTAAAAAAGAGGGAAATATATATACAGTTTATGCAGTGTTCTTAACAGGTAATATGTTGGATGGTTTTTATATTAATGCCGATGAATTTATGCCTGATAATTTAAATGATGAATCAGAACCAGAAGATTTTATTAAAGAATTTAGAAAAAGAAAAGATGATTTGTCATCTTCATCAAAATTTGCTTTAACTTTTGAAAAAGAAAAGAATAATTACTATTTTAAAAGTATTGAATTAATAAAGTAATTATTAGTTGTTAAATTGAGTTAAGTAATGTATAATAAAAGGGTATTACCAAAAAAAGAAATGGTGAAGCCCTTGGAACATTACTTTACAAATAATGATAATTTAAAAAGTGAAATAAAAAAACTTAGTTATTCATGGGATAACTATGTTTTTTCGTTTTTAAGTGACAATGGAGTTTTCTCTAAACAAAAAATAGATTATGGGAGTTTATTTCTACTGGAAACTTATCTTAAAAATAAAAAAGAGGATCCTCCACATAATTTCTTAGATGTTGGATGTGGATATGGTTTTCTTGGAATAGTTCTATCAAAGGTATTAAATATTAAGGGGACTATGATAGATGTAAATAAAAGAGCTGTTCATCTAACAAAGAGAAATATTGATTTAAATAAGGTTGATTGTGAAGCTTTGTTAAGCAATGTATATGATGAAATAAAAAACAAATACGATCTAATAATAACTAACCCTCCAATAAGGGCAGGTAAAAAAGTTCTACTTGATATACTAAGGGGAGCAATTAACTATTTAAATGAAGACGGAGAAATCTATTTTGTAATGCGAGTTGATCATGGTGTAAAAACTATGATTAGAGACATAAGTGATATATATAATTGTGAAGTTGTTGACAAAAGTAAGGGTTTTTATGTTGTTTCTTTAAAAATAAAGAAAAATGCGTTGACAAACAATTTATAAACTGATAAAATCTTAAGTTGGTGACGTATTTGTTTTTTTAAGAAAAATGAATTAATCAAAAAATTAGATATTGGGGTGAAATCGTGGCTTATAAATTTCAAAAATTTGGAGATTACACAGAAAGAAAGAATTTTTCAAAAACAAAGAATACTTTAGAATTACAAGATTTATTAGAGGTTCAAAAGAAGTCTTATCAAGAATTCCTAGAAAAGGGCATTAAGGAAGTTTTTGATGAGCTTTTTCCAGTTGAAAGTTTTACTGGAAATATATCACTAGAATTTGGTGATTATTCTTTTGATGAACCAAGATATTCTGTAAAAGAAGCTAAAGAAAGAATGGTAAACTATGCTGCTCCTTTAAAGGTTCAAGCTCGTTTATTTATTCATGAAACTGGTGAAGTTAAAGAGCAAGAAATCTTCTTAGGTGACATGCCTTTAATGACAGAAGCTGGTACATTTATTATTAATGGTGCAGAACGTGTTATTGTTTCACAATTAGTTCGTTCACCATCTATTTACTTTAAAAAGGAAATAGATAAAAATGGCCGCTTAATTGTTAGTGGTGAAGTTATTCCTAATAAAGGTACTTGGCTTGAATATGAACTAGATGCTAGAGATGTTGTATACGTAAGAATTGATAGAACAAGAAAAGTTCCTGTAACAACATTCTTAAGAGCATTAGGTTTATCTAATGATGAAGATATCATTAGTGTTTTTGGTAACAATAAATTTATCCAAAATACTATTGAAAAGGATTCAACAAAAAATACTGATGAAGCCCTAATCGAAATATATGAAAAATTAAGACCAGGAGAACCAGCTACACTTGATTCTGCTAAGAACCAATTAGTAACTAGATTCTTCGATAGATTTAGATATGATCTTGCAAAAGTTGGTCGTTATAAATTTAATAAGAAATTAAATGTAACAGACAGACTTTTAGGATGCACATTAGCTGAAGATATTAAAGATGGTAAAAAGATTGTAGCTAAAAAAGGTACTGTAGTAACTAAAGATATTTTAAATGAATTAAAACCTGTATTTGCTAACGGTTATAATTTAAAAGAAACAATTACTAATGAAGAATTAGATGAATATAATAAAATTCAAACAGTTAAAGTATTTAGTAAAGAAAATCCAGAAGAAGTTATTACCATTATAGGTAATGATCAATCAACTGATACTAAACGTTTAACTATTCCAGATGTATATGCATCTGTTTCATACTATTTAAACTTATTAAATGATATTGGTAATATCGATGAAATCGATAACTTAGGAAATAGACGTGTTCGTCAAGTTGGTGAGTTAATCCAAACTCAATTTAGAGTAGGTATGGCTCGTATGGAAAGAGTTATCAGAGAAAGAATGACAACTCAAGAAATAGCCGATGTTACTCCTAAAACATTAATTAATATTAGACCTGTAACTGCTGCTTTAAAAGAGTTTTTTGGTTCATCTCAATTATCAAAATTCATGGATCAAATTAACCCAATAGCAGAGCTTACTGATAAACGTCGTTTATCATCTCTTGGTCCAGGTGGATTATCAAGAGATAGAGCAAGTATGGATGTTCGTGACGTTAACCCATCACACTATGGTCGTATTTGTCCAATTGAATCTCCAGAAGGACAAAATATCGGTCTTATCACATCACTTGCTGGTTACGCTAAAATTAACGAATATGGTTTCATTATGACTCCATATAGAAAAGTTGTTAATGGTGTCGTAACAGACGAAATTTGTTATTTAACTGCTGATGAAGAAAATGATTATTATATTTCTCAAGCAGCAATTAAATTAGATAAAGATAATAAAATAGAAGACGAAAGTGTTATCGTTCGTATTAATGGTGATAACGTTATCGTAAAACGTGAGGAAGTTGATTATATCGACGTATCTCCATCACAAATCGTATCTATTACAACAAGTTGTATTCCATTCCTTGAATATGATGATGCACACAGAACCCTAATGGGTGCAAACATGCAACGTCAAGCAGTTCCACTACTTCAAGCAGAAGCTCCAATTGTTGGAACAGGTGTTGAATATATTGCAGCTCGTGATTCAGGTTCTACAATCGTAGCAAAAGCTGATGGTGTAGTTGAATACGCTGACTCACTAAAAATTATAGTTAAAACTGCTAAAGGTAAAGATACATATTATTTAGCAAACTATGAAAGAAGTAACGCAGCATCATGTGTTAACCATTCTCCACTTGTTAAAGCAGGAGATAAAGTTCATAAAGGTCAAGTTATTGCTGATGGACCATCAACTAAAAATGGTGAATTAGCACTTGGTAAAAATATGACTGTTGCCTTCATGACATATAATGGTTATAACTATGAGGACGCTGTAATACTTAACGAAAGATTAGTTAAAGATGATGTTTATACATCACTTCATATTGACCACTACGATATTGAGTGCCGTGATACTAAACTTGGTCCAGAAGAAATTACTCGTGATATTCCAAATGTTGGTGATGAAGCTCGTAAGAACCTAGATGCTAACGGAATTATTAGAATTGGTACTGAAGTTAGAGAAGGCGATATTCTAGTTGGTAAGGTTACACCAAAAGGTGTCCAAGAACTTACTAGTGAAGAAAAACTACTTCATGCTATCTTTGGTGAAAAAACTAGAGAAGTTAGAGATACTTCACTAAGAGTTGAACACGGTGCAGATGGTATCGTTCATAACATCAAGATTTATACTAAAGAAAATAGTGATGAACTTCCTGCAGGTGTATCAAAAGTTATTCGTGTATATATAATTCAAAAACGTAAGATTCAAGTTGGAGATAAAATGTCAGGTCGTCATGGTAATAAAGGTGTTATTTCCCTTATTTTACCAGAAGAAGACATGCCATATTTACCAGATGGTAGACCAGTTGATATCATGCTTAACCCAATGGGTGTTCCATCTCGTATGAACATTGGACAGATCCTTGAGTTACATTTAGGTATGGCTGGATCTAAATTAGGTGTTAAATATGCATCTCCAGTATTCGATAGCGCAACTTGGGAAGATATTAAAGAAGAAATGAAAGAAGCTGGTATCGATGAAGACGGTAAAACTACTGTTTACGATGGACGTACTGGTGAAGCCTTCGATAATAGAATTTCAGTTGGTGTAATGTACATGGTTAAGTTGCATCACATGGTTGATGATAAGTTACATGCTCGTGCAACTGGTCCATATTCTTTAGTTACACAACAACCACTTGGTGGTAAAGCTCAGTTCGGTGGACAAAGATTCGGAGAAATGGAAGTTTGGGCACTATATGCTTATGGTGCAGCTCACGTTCTTCAAGAAATTTTAACTGTTAAAGCCGATGACATTGTTGGTCGTGTTAAAGTATATGAATCACTAGTTAAAGGTAAAACTGTAAATCAAGCTGGTGTTCCAGAATCATTTAGAGTACTTGTTAAAGAGTTCCAAGCTTTAGGCTTAGACATGCAAGTGGTAACTAATGATGATGAAGTAGTTGACTTCAAAGACATGGAAGAAGACGACGGTGATGATTTAAGAATTAATGAACTTGAAAATATCGCTAAAAACGTTGATGAACCAGAGGAACCAGAAGACATCGAAGAAGTAGATGAATTCGAAGATGATGAGTTCGATGATGAACCAGATTTAGACGATTTAGAGTTTCCTGGTGATGAAATAGAGGAGGGTGAATAATTATGATAGATGTAAGAAATTTCAAAGGTATCAAAATTGGAATTGCCTCTCCTGAAAAAATTCGTAGTTGGTCTTATGGTGAAGTTAAAAAACCAGAAACTATCAACTATAGAACACAAAAACCTGAACGTGATGGTTTATTCTGTGAGAAAATTTTTGGTCCAACTAAAGACTATGAATGTTCTTGTGGAAAATATAAACGTTTAAGATATAAAAATGTTATTTGTGATAGATGTGGTGTTGAAGTAACACAAAGCAAAGTTCGTCGTGAACGTATGGGTCACATCGAACTTGCTGCACCATGTTCTCACATTTGGTTCTTTAAAGGTGTTCCTTCTAAAATGGGTCTAGTTCTAGATATGTCCCCAAGAGATCTAGAAGAAGTACTATATTTTGTTAGTTATGTAGTAATTGATCCAGGAACTGCTCCTTTAGAGAAAAAACAAACTCTATCTGATAAAGAATATAGAGCATTCTATGAAAAATATGGAAACAGCTTTAAAGTAGGTATGGGTGCTGAAGCTATCCAAGCATTACTTAAAGAAGTTGACGTTGATAAAGAAGTAGAAGATTTAAGAAAAGAATTAGAATCTGCAACTGGTCAAAAGAGAATTCGTCTTGTTAAAAGACTTGACTGTTTAGTTGCATTCCAAGAATCAAATAATAGACCTGAGTGGATGGTACTAGATGTACTACCTGTTATTCCACCAGATTTAAGGCCTATGATTCAACTTGATGGTGGTAGATTTGCTACATCTGATTTAAATGATTTATATAGAAGAATTATTAATAGAAATAATCGTCTTAAAAAACTTTTAGAATTAGGTGCTCCATCAATCATTGTTCAAAATGAAAAACGTATGCTTCAAGAAGCAGTTGATTCATTATTTGATAATGGTAGAAGAGGAAGAAGTATAACTGCTGCTGGTAATAGACCACTTAAGTCACTATCTAGTATGCTTAAAGGTAAACAAGGACGTTTCCGTCAAAACTTATTAGGTAAACGTGTTGACTATTCTGGTCGTTCAGTTATCGTTGTTGGACCAAACCTTAAAATGTATCAATGTGGTATTCCAAAAGAAATGGCGTTAGAGTTATTTAAACCACATGTTATTCATGGTCTAGTTGAAAGAGATTTAGCTCATAACATTAAAGGAGCTAAGAAATTAATTGATTCAAGAGATGAATGTGTATGGGATGTAGTAGAAGATGTTATTACTGAACATCCAGTACTTTTAAACCGTGCACCTACACTACATAGACTTGGTATTCAAGCATTCGAACCAAAGCTAGTTGGTGGTAAAGCTATTAGATTACACCCATTAGTTTGTACAGCATTTAATGCCGATTTCGATGGTGACCAAATGGCTGTCCATGTACCACTATCTGAAGAAGCTAAAGCTGAAGCTAGACTTTTAATGCTTGGTGCTAACAATATTCTATCTCCAAAAGATGGAAAACCTATCGTTACACCTTCACAAGACATGGTATTAGGTAACTACTATCTAACTATGGAAAAAGCTGGTGAACCAAATGAAGGTAAAGTTTACAAAAACCCTAATGATGTATTAATGGCTTACGAAAGAAGAGAAATAACTCTTCATACTCGTATAGCTCTTCCAGTAAATTCATTTAGACATAAATTATTTATGGATGATCAAAAAGACAAATATTTAGTTACTACTGTTGGTAAAATTATCTTTAACGAAATTTTACCTGATACATTCCCATATCTAAATGAAGGTACAAAAGAAAATATTGAAGGATTTACTCCTAATAAATATTTACTAGAAATGGGTACTGATATTCCAAAAGCTATTAAAGAAATGGAAGTTGTTGCTCCATTTGCTAAAAAGACATTTGGTTCTATCATTGCTCAAGTATTTAAAAGATATAAAACAACTGAAACATCTATCATGCTTGATAAATTAAAAGATTTAGGATTTAAATATTCTACAATCGCTGGTATTACTGTTTCAGCTGCAGATGTTATAACAACTGATAAGAAACATGAAATTGTTGAGCGTGCTCAAGAAGTTGTTGATAAAATTACTAAACAATATCAAAGAGGTTTAATAACTGATGAAGAACGTCATGAATCTATTTGTGCTGTTTGGAACAAAGCATCAGATGAAGTTGCTGATGATCTTAAGAGAATTTCAACTGAAAATCCATATAACCCAATCTTCATGATGATGAACTCAGGAGCTCGTGGTAATATTGGTAACTTTAGACAACTTGCTGGTATGCGTGGTCTTATGGCTAAACCAAACGGAGAATCAGTAGAAATTCCAATTCTATCAAACTTCTTCGAAGGACTTCACGTATCAGAGTTCTTCTTATCAACACATGGTTCAAGAAAAGGAGATGCCGATACAGCTCTTAAAACTGCAGACTCTGGATACTTAACACGTCGTTTAGTTGACGTTGCTCAAGATATTCTAGTTAAAGAAGAAGACTGTGGTGCAAGCCAAGGTGTTGTTGTAACTGATATTATTAATGATAAAGATGGTTCAATCATTGAACCTTTAGAAGAACGTATTTTAGGTCGTTATTCTGCTCAAAAAATTATTAATCCTGAAACTAAGGAAGTAATTTTAGACAAAAATGAAATGATTACTGAAAATATTGTTTCTAAAATTAAAAAAGCTGGAATTAAAGCTGTTGAAATAAGAAGTGTACTATCATGTCGTACAATTAATGGTGTATGTCAAAAATGTTACGGACGTAACCTTGCAACTGGTAACCTTGTTGAAACTGGTGAAGCAGTTGGTGTTATGGCTGCACAATCAATTGGTGAACCTGGTACACAGTTAACAATGCGTACATTCCACTCTGGTGGTGTTGCCCATGGTGGTGATGCGGATATTACTCAAGGTCTTCCAAGAGTTGAAGAATTATTCGAAGCCCGTACACCAAAAGGTAAAGCTACAATTGCAGAAGTTGCAGGTAAAGTTATTTCTGTTGAAGAATCTGGTGGAAAACACAAGATTATGATAGAAAACGAAGCTGGTGTTACTGATCAAACAACACTTTATAACCAAAAAGTTATTGTTAATGTTGGTGATGAAGTAGTTGCAGGTCAAAAACTTACTCAAGGTGTTATTTCACCTAAAGAGTTACTAGCTGTAACAGATCCACTTACTGCACAAGAATACATTATTAAAGAAATTCAATCTGTATATAAACTTCAAGGTGTTGATATTTCTGATAAACACGTTGAAATCCTTGCTAAGAGAATGATTAACAAAATTAAAATTGTTGATGGTGGAGATACAGAATTTGTTGAAGGCTTAACAGTATCATTAAGAGAATTTGCTGATGGTAATAAACCAGTAATTCTAAATGGTGGAGTTCCTGCAACAGGTAGACCAATAATGCTTGGTATTACAAAATCTGCTCTTGAAACTGATTCATTCTTATCAGCTGCATCATTCCAAGAAACTACAAGAGTTTTAACAGATGCTGCTATTAGAGGAAAAGTAGATTATCTACAAGGATTAAAAGAAAATGTTATCATTGGTAAGTTAATCCCTGCAGGTACTGGAGCTAGACAATATGCTGATATTGATCTACTTCTAGAAAAAGAATTCTTAGATGATGATCCTAGTGAAAAACTAGAAGAAAAATTAATGGGTGATGATTCTATTGCTGATGAAGAAGATGCAGTAGTTGATTCAATAGATACACCTCTTGAGGCGTAACTATCACACAAGTACTTACTATCCATATAGTGAGTACTTTTTTTATTATAAATATGTAAAGAAATAACAAAATAATAGTAAAGAACGATATCATTAGCTTTAAAAAGAAATAAAAGTATGATATTCTTTAATAAATAAGAAGATAGAAAGAGGTTTTTGTATGGCTACAACTAAAAAGAAAACACCTGCAAAGAAATCTGCAAAGAAATCAAATAAAGTATTATTTAATGATTCACAAAAAAGTGGTTTTTGGGTAATATTTATTGTACTAATGGCTTTAATTGCAGCATTATTTTTCTATTGCACAATGTATACAGGTATTTAATAACAAGTTAATTATTTGCTTTTTATAATTAAATAAATTATTATTGAATAAATAATAATTTTTTTATTTATTTCAAGAAAAGGATATGAAATACATGGACAAGTTTAAAAAAATAAGAAATGCTAGTTTATTAGGCGTTATAGGTAATTTATTTTTATTAATTATTAAAATGATTGTAGCTGTTATGTTTGGTAGTAGTGCAATGCTTGCAGATTCTTTTAATAGTGCTGGCGATATTTTTTCATCAATAATGACATTTATTGGAAATAAAATATCAAGTAAACCAATTGATGAAGATCATGATTTGGGTCATGGTAAAGCTGAATACGTTTTTTCGCTTATAATTAGTGTTATTATGATACTATTTGGTTTTATGTTAATTAAAGACACAATATTAAATATTATTGATAAAAATAATTTTGTATTTTCTAAATGGCTAATCATAGTTTGTATAATTACAATTATTACTAAGTTCTTACTATTTTTATACACTAATTATTTATCAAAGAAATTTCATAACATTTTAATTAAAGCTAATTCAAAAGATCATTTAAATGATGTTTTTGTTACTTTAACAAATATGATAGCTATATTACTTTCAACAATAAATATTAAATATATTGATCAAATAGCTGGAATCATTATATCTTTATGGATAATATATGCTTATTTTAAAATACTGATTGAAAGCTATCATGTTTTAATGGATAGATCTATTTCTTTAGAACAAAAAGAAGAAGTAATAAAAATAATAAATAAATATCCAGAAATAGTAAAGTATAACCATTTTAATGCAACACCTATTGGATATGAATATCAAATATCAATATCAATATTTGTAGATGGAAATCTTTCTACTTTTAAATCACACGAAATAGCTGATAATTTAGAAAAAGATATTGTAAATAACATTGATAATATATACCTTGCTGTAATTCATGTTAATCCTATAAAAAAAGAAAATAAATAATCGAAATTTTAGTAAATTTTGATATAATACATAAGAAGGTGATTTATATGACTATTGAAGAAAATATGAAAAAACATAACTTAAATTTATCTCAGTATGCAACTAAAGATGAAGATGTTGAATTTCTAAGTGATAAGAATAATCTTGATATTAGAACACCATTTTTTAGAGATATAGATCGCATTTTATATTCACTATCTTATACAAGATATATGGATAAAACTCAAGTATTTTCATTTAATGAAAATGATCATATATGTAAAAGAATGATTCATGTTCAGTTTGTTAGTAAAATAGCTAGAACAATAGGTAGAGCACTTGGATTAAATGAAGATTTGATTGAAGCTGCTGCTCTAGGACATGATTTGGGTCACGTTCCATTTGGTCACCTTGGTGAACATATATTAAATGATATCAGTTTAAGACATAATGAAGGATATTTTAACCATAATATTCAAAGTGTAAGAACTCTTATGTTTATTGAAAATAAAGGATTAGGTAAAAATATATCTGTACAAGTTTTGGATGCTATTATGTGTCATAATGGTGAACTTGCTATGGATAAATATGAACCAAGAAAGAAAACAAAAGAAGAGTTTTTAGAAGAATATTATGATAGTTATCATAAAGATGTAAAACTTATTCCAATGACACTAGAAGGATGTGTTGTAAGAATAAGTGATTTAATAGCTTATATAGGAAGAGATATTGAAGATGCCCTAAGACTTGGAATTATTAAAATCGAGGATATACCAAGTCATATTACAAGCGCACTTGGAAAAAGTAATAGTGAAATAGTAAATACTATTATTTTAGATATAATAAATAATAGTTTTAATAAAAATTATATAAAAATTAGTGATAATATTTATAAAGCTATTGTTGATTTAAAAGATTTTAACTATAAAAATATTTATGCTAAAGCTAATTCAAGTGATGATATTAAAAGATATGAAAAAATGTTTAATGAATTATTTGATAAATTTTTAATAGATTTAGAAATAGGTAACCATAGCTCAACGATATACAAAAACTATATAAATTACATGGATGAAGAATATAAGAAAAATACTGATGCAAGAATAGTTATAGATTATATTGCTGGTATGACTGATGATTACTTTGTAAGGGAATATAATAATAATTGTAAAAAATAAAAATAGATAGGAGAAGAAAAATGAAGTGTATAAAAGTAAACAAAAAGAATTACAATTTACATGTCATAATTGTTGATACATTTCGTAGTTGTAATTTTCAACTATCTTTTAAATGTCCTTTTGATTCAAAGAAAAGCATTGCTTATGCAATGCTTTCAGATATATTAACTGATCAATCAGTTAATTATCCAACAAGTAAATATATAACAAGACATATGCAGGAGTCATATATTTTAAATTTTTTTGGATCTTTTAGTAGAACCGGGAAATCTATTTGTACAAATATTAACTGCGAATATATTGATCCTAAATATATAGATGAAAAAAACTATTTAGATGAAACATATAAATTTATTTTTGATGTTATATCAAACCCATTAATTATAAATAATGGATTCGAAGAAAAGAATTTTAATATAGTAAAAAACCGCTATATTAAAGAGTTAAAAGAACTTGAAGGAAATAATAAATTTTTAAGTATAAATAATGCTTTAAAATATTTTACAAAAGATGAAATAATAAGTTTTCATCCTCATGATATGTTATCATTTGTTGAAAATATAACAAGTAAGGATTTATATGATTATTATTTAGATATGATCCAAAACACTTCTATAGATATTTTTATAACAGGATCAACACCTAAAGAAAAAATAGAAAAACTAATTGAGAAATACTATCCATTTAAAAATAATGAATATCAAAAATATAATGATTTAGTATATGCTAAAAACAAAATTATACCTAAAAAAGTATTTTGTAAATCACATTATAAACAAAGCTGCTTAGTTATGATTTACAACGTTAATTATCTTTCAACTTATGAAAGAGAATTTGTAATGCCATTTTATTTAAATATTTTAAATGGCAGTGGTTTAACTTCAAAATTATATCAAAACTTAAGGGAAAAAAATTCTCTTTGTTACAACGTTAATACTACATACCATGATAGATGTAATTATATGACAGTTGTAAGTACAATAAATGTGGGTAAAGAAAATAAAGCAATTAGATTAGTTAAAAAGTCTGTTAATGCAATGAAAAATAATATATCTGATAAAGAATTTATAAACGCATATTATGGCTATCAAAGTTCTTTAAAGGGTTCGCTTGATAGTTTATCTGCAATCTTAAGAATATATTTAAATAAGTATTATGCTGATTTTAGTTCTTATGAAGAAAAACTTAATACATTTAAAAAAGTAAAATTAAGAGAGGTATATGAACTTTCGAAAAAGATTAGGTTAAACACAATATACGTATTAAAGGGGGATATAAATGAAAGAAATCAAGATTAGTGAATCAAATGAAGTGTTATATACATTTAATACTTCAACAAATCTTCCTGTTTATATGTGGGTTAACGATAAAAAGAAAAATACCTATATGGGGCTTGGTGTAAAATACGGTTCAGCTGGTACAAATTTTAAATGTAATGGTATTAAGTATAATGTACCAACTGGTATAGCACATTATCTTGAACATATTAAGTTTTATTTAAATGATTGTGATGCATCTGAATTATTTACTGATTTAGGTTGCGATTCTAATGCTTATACTTCATTTAAAGAAACTGTATTTGAAGTTTATGCAAATGATAATATTTATGATGCAGCAAAGTTATTATTAGATTTTGTATATAATGATTATTTCTCAAAACAAATTGTTGAAAATGAAAGAGGAGTAATTATTGAAGAAGCAAATTCAGGAAAGGACAATCCTGAATATGAGTTTCATATTAATTTTTTAAAAAATTACTTTTTAAAAAGTAATTTTAAAAACTCAGTTATAGGTACAGAAAAAGATATTAGTGAAATATCACTAGAAGACATAAAACTAGTATATGATTTTTTCTATCGACCTGAAAATATGTTTCTTGTAATAACAGGAAATTTTGATCCAAAAAAAATGGAAGAAGAAATCCTTAAAAACGAATCAAAAAGAATTATAAAAGCTGTTGGAGATATCAAAGTAATTGATGAAATTGAAACTGATGAATTAAAAACAAACTCGTTTGAAGTAAAGTCTTTAAATTGTAAAAATACTAAAGCTAAATTAACTATTAAAACATCTTTAAAAACATTTAAAGGTTATAAAAAAGAAGAGGTACTTGTTGCTTTAAGAGCATTATGTTCAGCAAAATATGGTTCATCTAGTGATTTTTATGAATCACTAATGCAGAGCAACTTAGTAACAGATTTTTATACATATGTTTCATATGATGCAGGTGTTGTTAGTATTGAGTTTAATTATTGCAGTCAAAAAGACAAGAAAGTTAAAGAACTTATACTTGAAAGTCTTAAATCTCTTATGATCGACAATGAAGAATTAAATCGATTCAAGAAATATGCAAATTCTAGATATATAATGAAGTTTGATAATATTTATGGTGTTGCTGCTTCGATTATTTATAATTTGGTGGAAAATGATACACCACAGTTTTCTGAAATGTCATTTATTAATTCATTAACTACTAAAAAAGTTAATGATATTTACAGAAAAGTAAAAATTAACAATTACTTATATGGTTTATTAAAACCTAAAAATAAGTAAAAAAAAGATGCATAATTTTATACATCTTTTTTAATCTATTATCTGTTGTAGAATTCAACGATAAGAGCTTCATTGATTTCAGAATTAAGTTCTGATCTATCAGGATATCTTACATAAGTTCCAGACATTTTCTTTTCATCAAATTCAACAAAAGCAGGTTTATTAGCATTTGCTTCTAAAGCAGCTTTAATTGCAGGATGTTCTAAAGAGTTTTCTTTAACACTTACAGTATCTCCAGGTTTAACTTGATATGAAGGAATGTCAACTTTGATTCCATTTACTAAGATATGTCCATGATTAACAACTTGACGAGCAGCACGACGTGTTGTAGCAAGTCCCATACGATAAACAATATTATCTAAACGACTTTCTAGTAAACGAAGTAGGTTTTCACCAGCAATACCACTCATCTTTTGAGCTTTTTCAAAAGTTCTTCTGAATTGTTTTTCATTTAAACCATACATTAATCTAACTTTTTGTTTTTCTTGAAGCTGAATACCGTATTCAGAAAGTTTACGACGTCTATCAGTTCCATGTTGTCCAGGTGCGTATGGTCTTTTAGCAGTTTCTTTACCATTTTCTAAAAGTGAAAAACTTAAATGACGAGCTTTTTTATAAGCAGGTCCAGTATATCTTGCCATATTAATAATATCTCCTTTCATTATATTTGCACATAACTTAAGGGTTTGTTAAAGCTTTAAAAATAGGGAGTTTATTTATAACTGTTCCTTAGGGCAGCCCTAATTACTAAGTTACCATAAATATGGATATAAACACATTACTTTAAAGGCTATAACGCTGCCAAATGTAATTGCATTAATATTATACAATATATTTAGTAAAAGTCAAATAAATACCAATATTTAGGACGTTTTTTATCCTCGATTTTATATTAAAAAAATTTATTAAATTATGGAATAATATTTATTAATATGTTAAAATGGTATAGAAGGTAAGGGATTATAAATGGGAAAGAGTGCAACAGTTTTAATAGTTAGTTCATATATAATTGTTGGTTTAATCATTATAATCGCAGTTTTAGTATTAATTAATCGTTCTAAAAAGAAGAAGTACAATAGTGAACTTACAGATCTTGAAAGAGAAAAGAACTTAATTATTTCAGCTCAAATTCTTGCTGAATTAAATAAAGTAGAAGGTTTAATAAATAACGACACATTAAGAGAAAAATTTAATAACTGGCAAGAAAGATTTAATAAAATTAAAAATCATGATTTACCTAAAGTTACTGATACACTAATAAAACTTGAAGAACACTTTGCTAAAAAAGAATATGATAAATTAAAAGATGGTATTACTAATGCTGAACTTGAAATTACATATCTTAAAACTAAAACAAACTTTTTACTTGATGAAATAAAGGAAATTACATCAAGTGAAGAAAGAAATAGAGAAGCTATTATTAAATTAAAAACTGAATATCGAGAAATAAAGAATAAATATGATAATAATAAAACAGATTATGAAGTTGTTCAAAAACCATTAGAACTTCAATTTGAAAATGTTGATAAATTATTTCAAACTTTTGAACTTGCCATGGATCAAAATGCATATACCGAAGTTGGCAAAATAGTTAAAGCTATCGGAAGTACTGTGGGTAATTTAAAAGAAGTTATAGAAGAAGCCCCAGTAATAGTTATGCTTGGTAAAAATGCTATTCCTAAAAAGATTGAAGATATAGTTGAGATATCTGAAAAAATGACTAAAGAAGGATATAACATTGATTATCTAAATATTGATCATAATGTTACAGAAACAAATAAAAAAATATCTGATATTTTTCAAAGACTTAATGTTTTAAATATTGAAGATTCAGTCTTTGAATTAAAAACTATGCTTGATTATTTTGATTCTTTATATTTTGATTTTGATAAAGAAAAAACATCAAGAAGATTATTTGAAGGTTATATTAGATCAATTCTACTTAAATTAACTAAACTTGAAAAAATAAGTAATGATATTTATCGAAAACTTGATGATATTAAATATAGTTATGATTTAGATGATGATGAAGTATCAATAATTGAAGGAATAAGAACTGAACTTATTGATATAAGAACTAGTTATGATAGAACTATTAGTATGCATAGAAATCATACATTTGCATTTTCAAGATTAAATAAAGAAATGGAAATTATAAATAACCGTTTATCTAAAACAGAAGAGAAACTAGAAATCACACTTAAAACTCTAAGTAGTTTAAAAGATGATGAACTAAGAGCAAGAGAGCAACTTGATGAAATTAAAGACATTTTAAATAAAGCTAAAAACAAATCAAGAAGTTACAAGCTTCCAATTGTTCCTAAAAATTATTATGTTGAAATGTCAGAAGCTCAAATGTCTATTAATGAAATGATCAAAGAACTTGAAAAAAGACCTATTTCAATTAAAACACTAAATATGAGAGTTGATACAGCAAGAGACTTAGTTTTAAAAGTATATAATACTATTAATGAAACAGTTAAAACAGCCAAAATGGCAGAGCAAGCTATCGTTTATGGTAATAGATATAGACCAGTTAACAAAGATGTTGATTTTGGTTTATCTAAAGCTGAAAGCTTATTTGAAAAAGGTAATTTTAAATCAAGTTTAGAGCAATCAATAATTGCCATAAACATTGTTGAGCCAGGAATTCATGAAAGGTTAATGAACGAATATAATTAAGGCATCAATTGGTGCCTTTTTTAATTTTCTATAAATATTGCAATTTTTGTCGAAAAGTAATAAAATATCATGAATAAAAGAGGTGGTGTTTATGGCAAATATTAAAGCGCAAGATGTTGTTAATAAGATGCACGATTTTGTATTGAGCCCTGAACAACAAGAAGAACTTGAAACTTTGCTTAAACACCACTCTGGAACTAATAATAGTAAGAAAATGATTACTGATGCGTATAAATTTGCAATTATTGCGCATGAAGGTATTTTTAGAGACAGTGGTGATCAATATATAGTTCATCCAGTAGGTGTCGCTAAAATATTAGATAATATAATGCATGCTGACTATGAAACTATATGTGCTGGTCTTTTACATGATACTATAGAAGATGTTAAATGGGTTAATAAGAAACTACTTGAGGATTTATTTACACCTACAATAGCACAAATAGTTGATGGCGTTACTAAAGTTTCAGCAGAACTTGAAGGAATATCAAAAGAAGAAGCAAGAGAATGGACAATAAATAAATTCCTAAGGGATGCAATGAAGGAACCAAGAAGTATTTGCGTAAAACTTGCAGATAGAGTTGATAATATTAAATCTATACATGGAATAAAAGATCCTAAAAGAAGAGTAAGAATAGCAAAAGAAACACTTACATACTATGTTCCTTTAGCAGGACTACTTAGTATGTATGAAGTAAAAGATTATCTTGAAGAAAGATGCTTTGAAATCATACAAGTTGATGGAAATTTGCATGACTTAGAAGAAATAAAAAAAGAAAAGAAAAGATTATACGATGATAATGCGGAAATAATGAACTTTGTTAACAAGGCAAGTCAAGTTGATTTGGAAACTAAGACTAATTTCTTTGTTGATGTACTAAAAACAGACCCTAAAATTAAGTTAGTAACAAGTAATATTTCAGCAAATGTTGATTATAAATTTAAAACATATCCACAAATAAAAGAAAAACTTGACCATTTAAAAAATACATTTGGTAATGGTCAAATATCACTCGAAGATGTTCATGATTTATTTAAGTTTAAAGTTAATTTAAGTAGCATTGAAGATTGCTATAGAGCAAAAAAAGCATTTGAGTCATTTATAGCTGAAGGTGATAGTGATTTATTTTTTGGAGAGCCATTTTATGTTAAAGACTATATTCAAAAACCTGCATTTAATGGATATCAAGCTATTCATGCTAGATACCTTGTTAAATCCATAAATTTAAAAATCCAAATAGAGTTTAGAACATTTGAGATGAAGAAAAGAGCTATGGATGGAATTGCATCATGTTGGAATTATGATTATATAGATGCAAAAAATGATATGCTTGAATATCTTAAAAAGAAACCATTTTATGAAGATTTAAAAGAATTGTGTAATATATATTATGAAAATATATCAAAGAAAAATGCTAATAGATCACTGATTGAAAAAGAATTTCATCAAGGTTTATATGATTGGGTATATAAAAAACGAATAAAAGTAAGGTTAAATGATGAAGAACATCAGGTACGAAGTGAATGTACATTAGTTGAATTTTTATTTAAAGTACATCCTGAGTTTATAGAAGACGGCTCTATTTTTGTAACTAATGGTGGAATTATACTAATTGATGAAAAATTATATGATGAAATAATCATAAAGAGAATACCTCCACAAAAAGAGGAATCTTTTGAAAGAACATTAAAAAGAAGAGATATCTAATCTCTTCTTTTTTTAATTATTATTTTATAGTATAATTAAATATATAAATTAAGGATGTGATCTTTTATGATATATCTAGATTATAGTGCAACAACACCGGTATCTTTTGAAGTTTTAGATACATTTAATAGAACAACAAAAGATTTTATAGGTAATCCTAACTCACTTCATAAATTAGGTGTTAAATCTCAAGAATTAATTACGTCTGCTACAAAACAAATTGCTGATATTTGTAATATTATGCCAAGAGAAATCACATATACCTATAGTGCAACTGAAGCTAATAACTTAGCTTTAATTGGTGTTATGATGGCAAATCATCATCAAGGTAAGCATTTAATCGTATCTAAACTTGAACATCCTAGTATTTATAAAATATGTGATTATTTAACAAGTGTTGGCTTTGAAGTAAGTTATGTTGATAATGACGAAGATGGTCTTATTAATTTTGATCATTTAAAAAAATTAGTCAGAGAAGACACAGTTTTAGTATCTATTTGTGCTGTAAATAGTGAAACTGGAGTAAGGCAACCACTTAAAATGATTAGACAAATCATTAAAAAAGAGAATAATAATACCTTACTTCACTCAGATTTTACTCAAGCAATAGGTAAAATACCGGTTAATTTTAATGACGTTGATTTAGCTTCTTTATCAGCTCATAAATTCTTTGCACCTAAAGGAATAGGTATGCTTTATCGAAATGAGAAAGTCAAAATTAAACCATTAATTTACGGCTCAAGTAAAAATGGAAGTGACCTTCATCCAGGTACACCATCTGTTGCTTTAATTGCATCATTTGCAAAAGCACTTCGTATAGCTTTAACTGATATAGAAAAAAGAGAAAGATTTGTAACAAGACTTAATGAAAAATTAGTAAAAGAATTTAGTGTTCATAAAGATATTCAAATTAATCAAACTAAATATTCTATCCCTCATATTTTAAATATCAGTTTAAATAATATAAAACCTGAAACATTTATTCATGCTTTAGAGGGAAAAGATATTTATGTTGGTACAAATACTGCATGCTCATCCGGTGATCTATCTACTGCAGTTATGGCAATATATAATGATAAAAAAAGAGCAACTTCTACAATTAGAATAAGTATTTCACACATAACAACAAGTGATGAAATTAATCAGTTTATAAATGTCTTTAATGAAGTGTATAATAACTTAAATAATTTAACATCAAAAGAGGTCTAATATGGAAAAATTAATAATTATTAAATATGGAGAATTAACAACAAAAAAAGATAATATTAATTATTTTATTAAAACTTTAAATGATAATGTTAAAAAAACATTATCATCTTTTGATGTTTCAATAAATTATGATAAAGGTAGAATGTATATTGAATGTAGTGAAGAATATTTTGATAATATTATAACTAAATTAAAAAGAATTTTTGGTATACATGAAATAATGATTGGTTATAAGTTTAACGAAAGAAATATTGATTCTATTGGAAATAACACAGTTAAATTATTAAAAGAAACTACTTTTGATACTTTTAAAGTTATAACTAAAAGAAGTGATAAAACTTATGAACTTGATAGTATGGAAATATCAAGAAAAATAGGTGGATACATTTTAAAAAATATTGATAATGTAAAAGTTGATGTTCATAATCCCGAAAAAGAAATTTTTATCGAACTTAGAAAAGATGCTGTATATATTTATTTTGAAAAAATAAAAGGTATAGGTGGATATCCTGTTGGAACGCTTGGTAAAGGTATTTTAATGCTTAGTGGTGGAATAGATTCACCAGTTGCAGGTTTTCTAGCTATGAAAAGAGGAGTAAAAATTGAAGGTGTATACTTTGAAAGTCCTCCTCATACTAGTGAAAATGCTAAAAATAAAGTTATCGAACTTGCTAATATATTATCTGAGTATAATTCATCTATGAAACTTCATGTTATTAACTTTACTAAGATTCAGGAAGAAATATATAAAAATATTCCTCATGAATATTTAATAACTATTATGAGACGTATGATGTATAGAATTACTGAAATGATAGCAAGAAAAAATAATGCTCATGCAATTATTAATGGTGAATCAATTGGTCAAGTTGCAAGTCAAACTCTTACGAGTATGACTGTAATAAATGAAGTAATTAAAACTCCAGTTATAAGACCAGTTGCTTGTTTTGATAAACTTGAAATAATTGATATAGCTAAAAACATTGATACATATGAAACAAGTATATTACCATATGAAGATTGCTGCACTATATTTGTTCCAGATCATCCAGTTATAAATCCAGAACATGATAAATGTGTTGAATATGAAAAATTAATCAATTATGAAGAACTTATTTATGAAGCAGTAAAGAATCATGAAATTATTAAAATAACTAACGAAAATAAATATCAAGATTTATTATAATTTATAAAAAATTGTGCATCATATAAATAGTGGTGATGCACATAAAGAAGAATATAACTTATATAAGTAATTTAAGTTTAGTAAAACCCAACTTAAATTTCTCATCTAATATTGATATATTACATCAAGATGATAGTTTTACTAAGGAAATAGTAGCTAATAATGATGTAAAACATAAGATTTTAAAAGGAAAAGGATAGTATTCTTTTCCTTTTTTATGTATAATTATACATGAGGTGTTTAATAAATGAAATTATTATGTGTAAATGCTGGTAGTTCATCACTTAAGTATCAACTATTTGAGATGCCAGAAGAAAAAGTTTTAATTAGTGGTTATATTGAAAAAATCGGACTTGAAGATAGTTTCTGGACTACTAAAGTAAATGGAGAAAAAATTAAAGGAGCTAAATATTTAAAAAATCATAGCGAAGCTGTTAAAGTAATGCTTGATGAATTAATTGATCATGAAGTAGTTAAATCACTTGATGAAATCAAAGGTGTAGGACATAGAGTGCTTCATGGTGGAGAAAAGTATAGTGATTCAGTACTTATTACAGATGAAGTAATAAATGATATTAAAGATTTAACTAAACTTGGACCACTTCATCATCCAGGAAATTTAGCTGGTATTGAGTCATTAAAAGAAGTACTTCCAAATGTACCAATGGTTGCTGTTTATGATACTGCATTCCATCAAACAATGCCTAAAGAAAACTTTATGTATCCAGTTCCATATGAATGGTATTTAAATTATGGAGTTAGAAAATATGGATTCCATGGAACTAGTCATAAATACATTACTACTGTAATGAAAGAAAAGTTAGGTAAAGAAGACGTTAATTTAATTATTTGTCATATTGGTTCAGGAGCTAGTATTTCTGCTGTTAAGGATGGCAAATGTTTTGATACAACAATGGGTATTACTCCGCTTGATGGACTTATGATGGGAACACGTTCTGGTTCTATTGATCCATCAATTTTAGAATATGTTTGTAAAGAATCAGGTAAATCAATTTCTGATGTTACTAATGAATTAAATAAAAAGAGTGGACTTTTAGGTATTTCTGGATTCTCTGATTCAAGAGATGTTGAAACAGCTGCAGCTGGTGGAGATGAAAGAGCTAAACTTGCACTTAGAATGTATAATGATAGAGTATCTAAATATATAGCAGATTACTATATTGAACTTGAAGGAAATGTAGATGCCATTATTTTCACTGCAGGTGTTGGCGAAAATGGTTCTGATGCAAGAAGTGAAATGATTAAAAAGCTTGCTCCTCTTGGAATCAAATTAGATGAAGAAATGAATAGTAAAGTAGCTTCATTTAAAGAAATTAGTGAAGGAGTAATTTCTTCAAAAGATTCAAAAATTCCTGTTTGGGTTGTTCCAACAAATGAAGAATTAATGATTATTAAAGATACATATAAATTTGTAAAATAAGAAGTAGAAGGGCGTGATTAGTATCACAAAGCCAGTTATTAATCAAATTTTTAAAAAAATTAGAAAGTATAACAATATTGTTATTGCAAGACATGTAAGTCCAGATCCTGATGCAATAGCATCACAGCTTGCTTTAAGAGATTCTATCCTTGCAACCTTTCCAAATAAAAAGGTTTTAGCTGTAGGTGTTGGGGTTGCTAGATTTAAAGATTATGGTACTTTAGATAAACAAGATTATACTGACATAAAAGATGCTTTATTATTTACTTTAGATGTTCCAAATATGCATAGGGTAGATGGAATAGAAAATTTAAAGTATAAAGAAATAATTAGAATAGATCATCATCCTGATGAAGATATTCCTGCTACCATTAACTGGGGAGATATTACTTATTCTAGTACTTGTCAAATGGTATCAGAACTTATTATGGACTCTAAATTAGTACTAAATAAAAAAGTTGCTGCTAACTTATTTTTAGGTATGGTATCTGATAGTGACAGATTTTTACTTAAAAATACAACTGCAGATACTTTTGAAATTGCAGCAAGGTTAATAAGAGAAAGTGAACTTGATTTTCCACCTCTATATGATAAACTTTATATAAGACCTTTTAATGAAATTAAATTTCAAGCATATATTATCAATAATTTAACAATTATTGACAATGCCTTTGCTTACATAAAGATAAACGAAGATATATTAAAGGAATATAATGTTGATGCTGCTACAGTTACTAACATGATTAATAATTTTAATTTTGTAAATGACTATGTTGTGTGGTGCTTTGTTGTAAATGATAAAAGGAATGAACAAATAAAGGTTTCAATTAGAAGTAGAGGACCTATTATTAATACTATAGCAAGTAAATATAATGGTGGAGGCCATAAACTTGCTGCAGGTTGCCGCATTAAAACCAATGAAGAAGTGGATAAACTACTAGAAGAGCTAAAAGACGCCGCCGTTAGTTATATTTCGACAGAAAAGGTTAGTGAATAACTAATCTTTTTTTATTATAATAATTTAATTAATAAAGGAGAATTTATTATATGGAAACACCAAGAAGTTATGCTTTAAGATTATTAAAAACAAAGAATTATTATATAAAAGAAATGTATGATAAATTAAATAATAAATATGATAAAAATACTACTAATAAAGTTATTAAGGATTTAATTAAAAATGATTATTTAAATGATAGAAAACTGGTATATTTAAAAATGAATTATTTAATTAATGAAAAGAAATATGGAAAGAATTATGTTATAGATTATTTTATTAATAAAAATATTTCATATAATCTAATTTCATATATCTTAGATAATTTTAATAATACAATTTTTTTAAATAATAAGAGTGAAATTATAGACTTATTATTAAAAAAAGGAAAAGATAAAAAGTATATAAGTAGTTATTTAATTAGAAAAGGGTATGATATTGAATAAAAAAACCACTAATTGTTAGTGGTTTTAAATTATTTTTGTTGTGTATTTTGATTAAGTGCTGCATTCATATATTTAGAATATTGTGATTGAATATCATCATCAATGATATCAACACCATATTCTTTTCTAAAATATTGCATTGCTTTAACCATAATCTTGGCATCACTTGCCATAATATTTTTAGATAAAATAGTTCTAATAGAATCTTCTGCTTTTTCTAGTGAAGCTTTTTTCTTTTGATCAACTTTTAATATTACATGATATCCTAAATCAGTAGTAATTACTTCAGTTGAATATTCACCTTTTTTAAGTTTAATAGCTGCATTAACAAGTTCATCATAGTTACTTCCTAAAGAATTTATATTAATAAATCCTAAAGCTCCACCTGATTTCTTAGTTGAATCATCATCAGAATATTCTTTTGCTAAACTTGTAAATGTTTCATTTACATCTTTACCATCTTTTTTAGCTTTATTTAGTTTTTCAATAACCTCTTTAGCTTTATTTAATGCTTTTTCTTCAGCTTTAGAAATATCTTCAGTAGATGCTCCTGATTTGACATTTGGTGTAATTAAAATATGATTGATTGAAACATCACCTTGATATACATTTTCATAGTAATCTTTTAAGTCTTTTTCTGAAACAGTAGTTTTAGCGTATTTTTCAGCAGCTCTATTTTGTAGATAATTTAAATAAATATAGTTTTTATAAGCTTCTACAGTAGAGTAGTTAGTATAATACTGAATAGCTTTTAATAACTCTTCATCACTACCATATGTTTCTTTCATAGATTTAATAGTATTATCAGCATACTTTTCAGCATCTTTAAGTTCTTTTTTAAATTCTTGCTCTAAAATCTTTTTATCAATAATATTAATAGTAGCCTCTAAAGCAAAATCATTCTTTAATGTACTATATAGTTCTTCAGCACTAATTTTATCCCCATTTTTAAACGTAATTACAGCTTCTTCACCATTTTTAAGTTTAGGTATTTTTCCACAACCACAAATTAAAAATAGGGAAAGTGTAATTAAAAATAATTTCTTTTTCATTATACCCTCCAATAACAATTATTATAGCAATATCAAAATTCAAATTCAAGTTTTGTTTTAAATTTGATACATAATATAGTACTCACATATTTTGAAAGTTTGTATAAAATATTAATGAAAAGACAAATAAAGGAGGAATGAATATGAACGGTAATTTCGGATGCGGCGGAGGTCTTGGTGCAGCTATCATTTTAGTGCTATTTATTCTATTAATAATCATATTAGGAGCAGCTATTTAGTCTTTTTAAATAAGGAGGTCCCTTTTTATGGGAACAAATAACAAAGAATGTTGTGGAGGAAAACCATCATTAAATAAGTGCACTAATCCTGTTTTTGTAGTTTTAATATTATTTATTCTTATGGCTATTATTATTGGTGGTAGATTCTACTAAAAAAACACTGAAGTTTTTAACCTTCAGTGTTTTCTATTTGACTAAATAGTGGTTCAATTTTATATTCATCATTTCCACCAGTTACGATATTCTTAAACTTTTCATAGTTACTTTCATAGTTTGTTAAATATTTTGCTATTTCAGAATTTGTAAATGGAATTATTATGTGACCAGAATAAGATGGAACGTGTCTCCATGTAAATATCAAAGCACCACCAACATCACTTATTTCTATTTTTGACTCACCGTTTTCTACAGTCTTAGTGATATTTAAAGTTCCGAGTAAACCAACACGTTTATAGTCTTCAATTTGATTAGATAAATAATTACCTAATGAATAGTAAATAACAGTATTACCAATTTTTTCTATTGGTTGAACAACATGTGGATGTGCACCTATAACAATATCTACACCTAAATCAGCAAGAAATTGTGCTTTTGTTCTTTCAGATTGTGTAGGAACATGTGTGTATTCTTCACCCCAGTGCATTGCTACAATTAAAACATCAACTTTATCTCTTAAATATTCTACATCTGCTTTAACTTTTTCATCATTCCATACATTTACTAAATATGGTTTATCTGATGGTAGTGGAAGACCATTAGTGTGCTCTGTATAAGATAGCATTGCGTAAGTTATATTATTTTTTTCTTTTATTATATAATTAGTTCTTGTTTCTTCACTATCAGCTTGCCCATTCCACATAACATCAGTGTTCTTCCAGTAATTAACAGAATTTAATACACCTTGAACTCCTTGGTCCATTGAGTGATTATTTGCAAGTGATACCATATTAAAACCAATATCTCTCATTGTATCAGCGAATGCTGAAGGGGTATTAAATCTTGGATAGCCAGAGTAACCTCGATCATCTCCGCCAATAATGGTTTCTTGATTGTAATATCTTAGATCAAATTGTTTTATATAATCAGCAACATATTTTTGTTGCTTATAAAAATCAAATGTTCCATCACTTTTTTGAGCATCTCTAAATACATTACTATGTATTAAAGCATCTCCGCCCATAACCATGGATAATTTATATACTTTTTTAGTTTCTTTAACTTCTTTAGGTTTTGCATTATTGTTAGTATTATTCGAATTGGATTTATTTGTATTAGTTTCTTTATTAAATACTTTAAAATAAAGTAAACCAGATAACGAACCAACAACAACTAAAAATATCAATGCTTTAACCCAAGTTTTAATTTTAGTTTTATGTCTTGCCATACTAACTCTCCATTATATTTTTATAAACTTCATCAACAGAATATTCCAATTTTTTATTAAATCCTGGAATGATATGTTTGTGATAGTGTTTTACAGCTTGAGCATCCATATAGTTTACAACAAAAGTAACAGAATTTTTGTGAAATATATTTTCAAGTTTATCACTTAATATTTTTGTTACTTTATTAATATGAATTAATAAATCATCAGGAATCTCTTTATAATCTTCATAATGTTTTTTAGGAATTATTAAAGTATGACCATCACCATGAGGATTAATGTCTAAAATTCCAATAACAAGTTCATCTTCATATATTTTCTTTGAAGGTATATCACCATTAACTATTTTACAAAATATACAGTCCATTTTTTTATCTCCTATCATATAAACATATTATAACAAATTAATATTTGAATGGGTACTTTTTTATAGGTATTAGCATAGATTATATTAAAAGGGGGCTTGAAAATTGGCAAGCTATAAAGAAATTGTTACTAAAACTGTAATTGGTAAAGCAAAAAAGACAAGTAAAAATGAGGTTTCATTAAAACCTGAAAATATGCCAAATACAGTTTTAGGCTGCTGGGTAATAAATCACTCATTTAGTGGTACAAATGAAAATGGGTTAGTAAAATTAAATGGTTCATTTGATGTAAATGTTTGGTATTCGTATGATAGTGATCATAAAACAGCTGTATCTACAAAAACCTATAATTATGAAGATATTATGAACATACCTATAAAAAATAATGCTACACTAACTGATAGTTCAGAAATAATAGTTAGAAGTTTAAAACAACCAACTGTAAGTGATGTAAAAGTAGTTAATGGTGATGTAAAACTATTAGTTGAAAAAGAACTAGGTGTTGAGATAATTGGTGAAGCTAAAATTAAAGTATCTATAGAAGATGATGAAGATGATTACGAAGAATTAATTGATGATTCTGAAGTTGATAATATAATAAATGAAATCGATGAAGAATATTTAAAATAAGTGTTAACCAAAAAATGTTGACATGCAATAATTAATAAAGTAAAATATATAGCAGTTAAGGAGGATTATATCATGGCTGTTAAATTAAGATTAAAAAGAATGGGTTCTAAACAAAAACCTTTTTATCGTATTGTTGCTGCTGATTCAAGATTCCCAAGAGATGGACGTTTCATTGAAACAGTAGGAACTTATGATCCAATTAAAAAAGATGCTGATGTTACAATTGATGAAGAAAAGGCATTAAAATGGTTAAATAATGGTGCTCAACCAACTGATACTGTAAAAAGCATTTTATCTAAAAAAGGAATTATGGCAAAATACGCTGCACAAAAAAATAAAAAAGCAGGTAAATAATTATGGAAATTGTAGAGTTTACTGAAAATCTTGTAAAAAGCATTGTAAAAGAACCAGATATGGTAAAAGTTCAAAGCTTTGGTGGAGAAGAAGATTCACAAATTCTTGAAATCATCGTAGCTGATTCTGATAAAGGTGCTGTAATTGGTAAAAATGGACGTATGGCTAACTCTCTTAGAACAATCGTTCAAGCATATGCTTTTTTACACGATAATAAAAAAATCAAATTAAATATTGATTCGTTTTAAAAAATGATTTTAAACAAATCATTTTTTTTATTTATTAAAATTAATGTTTATGTATGGTATAATAAATTAAGGTGGTATGAAATGAATAAAAAAGGGTTTACCTTAATTGAACTACTTGCAGTAATAATATTAATTTCTGTAATTACATTAATTACAATTCCATCAATCAAATATGCAAGTAGAAAAATTAATGAAAGAAATTATGAAACTAAACTAAAAATGATTAAAGCATCTGCTGAGGATTATGGTAACGATTATAAAGAAATTATTCAGTATAACTCTTCAGAAACTTATACTAATCCAAGTGATAGTATAGCTTATCCATCAGTTACTGTAACTGTTTCTGATTTACTTGCAAATGGATATTTAGTAAAAGATGCCGATATTGCTCAAGATGATATTTTAGATCCACGTGATAAAACTAGTTTAAAATCAAATTCTATTACTATATATATTAAAAATAACAGTGCATATGCTGTCTTAAATTTTAATTAAAGGACTGATTATATGAAACCAAAAGTTATATTTATGGGTACTCCAGAGTTTGCGGTTCCTATTTTAGAAGTTTTATTAAATGAAACCGATGTAAAGTTAGTTGTTACCCAGCCAGATAAACTTGTAGGAAGAAAACAAGAATTGAGTTATTCACCAATAAAAAAATTAGCTTTAGAAAATAATATTGATGTTTTTCAACCAGAAAAACTTAGAAATGATATTAAACCAATTATTGATATTGATGCTGACTTAATTGTTACATGTGCATATGGTCAGATACTTCCTTTAGAAGTATTAAATCACCCTAAAATAGCATCAATAAATGTTCATGCATCTCTTCTCCCTAAATTAAGAGGCGGAGCTCCAATTCATCATGCTATTATAGATGGATATGATGAAACTGGAATAACCATTATGTATATGGCAGAAGGTATGGATGATGGAGATATTATAAGTCAGGTAAAAACAAAAATAGAACCAACTGATAATGTTGGAACTCTTCATGATAGATTAAGTATTTTAGGAGCTAAACTTTTAAAAGATACTTTACCAAGTATTATAAATAAAGAAAATAACCGTGTTAAACAAGATGAGGATTTAGTTACTTTTGCTTATAACATTAAAAGAGAAGAAGAACATATTGATTTTAATAAAGAAGGTAAAGTAATTATTAATCAAATTAGAGGTTTGAATCCATGGCCTACATCTAATACCATATTAAATGATGTAGAGTTTAAAGTTTTAAATGCTACTTTTGAACCTCAAAATGTTGATAAACCATACACCGTAAAGGTGGAAAAGAATAAACTTGGAGTTACATGTAAAGATGGAATCATATATTTTGATTTAATAAAGCCATTTGGAAAAAAAGTTATGTCTGTAAAAGATTTTTTAAATGGTGTTCATGATGATATATCAAAATGGAGCGTAAAATAATGAAATTATTTAAAGAAAAAAAACAAAGAGAAATAAAAGAGGATGATAGTTTACTAGTTAAACTTTGGTATAACAAAAGAACTCATGCACTAATGGTTCTTGGAATGTATGGGATCTTCTTATTAATTTTATTAATATTAGCATCTATTAGTTCATCTAAACCAGTAAATAATAATATTGTTAAAGCTAAAGATGTAGAAAAATATTTTATATCATTAAATGATAAAGAAATATCCTATAGTGTTGTTATAAATAGCAATAATGAAGACATATATTATTTTACTGGAAAAAATGTTGATGATAACATTGTTGGTAAACTTCTTCATAATAATGAAGACTATCAAATAAGCATATCAAATGATGAGTGTAAAGTAGGAACTGTTACAGATGATGGTTTTATAGAAGATAGTGATAAATTATGTCCAGATGTAATTAATTATGATATTTTTAATTATGAAAAACTATATAATGATGTTCTTAATAAAGATACAACAAGAATAAGAAAGTATAATGATTATTATTCCTTTAAAGACAAAAATACAGCTTACAAATTATATGTTAAAAATGATACTTTATCAAAAGTTGATATTAGTAATAAAGATGTGACTTATAGTATTAATTATTTTGAAAATATTACTGAAGATATTTTAAATGAAGATATTGCTGAAGAATAAAAACCCATACTATTAGGTGGTGAAAAATAATGGATAAAAAAAGAAAACATATTCTAGTTCTTGTTAATTTAATAACGCTTTCAAGAATAATTGGATCAATATTTTTATTTCCAATTTATTTTGCATATGGAAAAATAGTTGTTGGTTTAATTCTAGCATTTTTATTTTTCACTGATTCAGTAGATGGTTACCTAGCAAGAAAATATGATGTTAGTACTTTTTTTGGAAGTATAATTGATAGTTTATGTGATAAAGTAATCATAATAGTTTCATGTCTTTTATTATGTTTTATTAATAAATACATGTATGTATGCATTATTATAGAAACTTTAATTTGTTTAGTTAATTTATATGCATTAATGCAAAATGGTAATATTAAATCTAGTCAAATAGGTAAAATAAAAATGTGGGTTATAACTATATGTGTTATTTGTGGATTTTTCGTTCCATCAAATAAAGAGGTTGTTAATATATTGATTGCAGCACCTGCAATTATATTTGAACTTCTAACTGTTACTGATTATATAATTAAAGCATCAAAACTTAAACCAAGTATTAAAATAAAAAAACCACATTATAAAAACAAAACTGAAATTAAGCGTATGTTATTTGATCCTGAATTCTATAGAAAACATAAAGATGAAAAAGGATTAATTTCTAACATATATAAAGATGGAAATAGTTAACTATTTCTTTTTTTATACCTTTGTGTTAAGATTTATTTATGGAAAGTAGGTTATTAAGTATGAAAAAGAAAATTTGTTTACTTATTATAGTTGCATTACTATTAGTATTTAGTATTTTCTTGTTATTTAATAAAATAATATTAAAAAATAATAATGAAAATAAATCATCAAAAGTTGGTAGTTACAACATTAAATTAATTAAGGCAACAAAGGATAATAAGAATTATTTAGTTAGTCCATATTCTATTGAAATTGCCCTTAATATGCTAAAAGAAGGAGCAGATAATAACACACAAAAAGAATTAGAAAAACTGCTACCTGATAGAAAGATAAATAATGTCTATGTTAAAGATAGAATAAATGTTGCTAATTCTTTATTTATTAGAAATACATATAAAAATAAAGTAAAAGATTCATATAAAGATAAGTTAGTTAATGATTATGATTCTGAAATCTTATATGATAATTTTAAAACTCCAGATGTAATAAATAACTGGGTTGATAACAAAACTAACGGAATGATTAATAAGGTTATAGATGAAGTTCCAGAAGACATGGTAGTTGGTCTTGCCAACGCTATTGCAATTGATGTTGATTGGGCTTCAGAATTCGAATGCTTTAATACTACTGCTGAAAAATTTACAAAAGATGATGGAAGTATAATTAAAGTTGAAATGATGCATAATTCATATGAAAACGGCGCTAAATATATTAAAACAAAAGATGCAACAGGAATTATCATTCCATATAAATCATATGATAGCAAAACTGGTAATGTAGATTATGATGACGGAACAAATCTAGAGTTTGTAGGTATTTTACCTGAAAAAAGTGTTGATTCATATATTGATAGTTTAACTGATGCTAAACTTAATGAATTATTTAAAAATGCTAAATCTTCATCAAGTAAATATGAGATTAATTTATCTTTACCAAAATTTAAATATGAGTATGAAGTTAAAGACTTTACTAAGGCTTTAAATAACCTAGGTATTAAAGATGCATTTAATCCTAAAAAAGCTGATTTTACTAATATGATTGATAAAAAAGATATGGAAAATAATATCTATGTTGGTACAGCAGTTCATAAAACATACATTGATTTAAATGAAAAAGGTACAAAGGCAGCTGCAGTAACATTCTTTGGAATGAAGAATTTTGCTGCAATTGATGAAGAAAAAGAATCTGTTGATATTATCTTTAATAAGCCATTTGTGTATATGATTAGAGATAAAGAGACTAAAGAAATGTTGTTCTTCGGTGCAGTATTTGAACCAAATAAGTGGACTGGATCAACTTGTGGTAATTAAAACTAAAAAAGGGTAGATTATTCTATCTTTTTTTGTGATATAATTATATTGGTGAATAATATGAATCATATTATGGATTTATCAAGAGAGTCATGGAAAAGGTATTTTGAAAGTATAAATGAAAAAACATTTAAAGCAACACAGATAATTGAATGGCTTTATAGTAAAAAAGAATATAATCCTAATAATTGGACTAATTTTAAAAATGAAACAAGAGAAATAATTTCATCTTCATTTAAACATAACTTTATAAAAATAGTAAAAAAAGAAGAGGATAATTTAACTAAAAAATATTTATTTGAACTTGAAGATAATAATCATATTGAAGCCGTGTTAATGAGTCATGATTATGGCTTATCTATTTGTGTATCAAGCCAAGTTGGTTGTAATATGGGGTGCACATTTTGTGAAAGTGGAAGACTTAAAAAAGTTAGAAACCTTGAAACCTATGAAATGGTAGAGCAAATATTATTAATTGAAGAAGATATAAAAAAGAGAATATCAAGTGTTGTAATCATGGGAATCGGTGAACCACTAGATAATTATGATAACGTTATTGAATTTATTAAAATCATTAATGATGATAAAGGTATTGCCATTGGAGCAAGACATATAACACTTTCCACTTGTGGACTTATTCCTAAAATAAAAGAATTACAAGAATTACCACTTCAAATAAATTTGGCGATATCACTTCATGCATCTAATAATGAATTAAGAAGTAAGATTATGCCAATTAATAAAGTATATAAATTAGACGATATTTTGCTAACAGTTGACGAATATATTAAACATACTAATAGACGAGTAACCATAGAATATGTTATGCTTAATAATGTAAATGATAATGAAGAAAATGCAAAGGAACTAATTAACTTGCTGAAAGGTAAAAATGTTTACGTTAATTTAATTCCTTATAATGAAACAAGTCATATTATTTATAAAAAGAGTCCAAAAGATAAAATATTAAAATTTTATGATATACTTAAAAAAGGTGGAATAAACGTAACCATAAGAAAAGAATTTGGTTCTAAAATTTCTGCTGCATGTGGACAACTTAGAAGTAAAGAGGTGAAATAAATGAGAACATTTTATTTAACTGACGTCGGAAAAATTAGAAGTCATAATGAGGATAGTGTAACAATTTTAAAGAATAATTCTAATGAATATTTACTTGTTGTTGCAGATGGAATGGGTGGACATAGAAAAGGTGAGGTAGCATCACAACTTGTTGTTAACTACCTTGCAAAAGTATTTTCATCAATGGATACAATTGGAGATAAAGCTAATGCTATAAATTGGCTTAAAGCCATACTTGATGAAATGAATGATCAAATTATTGAATATGGTAAGACTCATGTTGATTCAAGTGGACTTGGAACAACAGTAGTTGTATCAATTGTAACTAATGATTTCCTTTTAATAGGAAACGTCGGAGATTCTTCTGGTTATGTTATGAAAAGTGGAAAACTTCATAAAGTTACTAAGCCACATACATTAGTAAATTTACTTGTTGAATCTGGTGATATAACTGAAGAAGAAGCAAGAAATCATCCAAAGAAAAATGTTTTACTTAAAGCTTTAGGTTCCGGAGAAAAAGCTGAACCAGATATTCTAGATGTTGATAATGATTGTGATGCTGTACTACTATGTAGTGATGGCTTAACAAATATGTTAACTGATGAACAAATCGAAAAAGTTTTACTTGATGAAACTTTAGATTATGAAGAAAAGATTATTAAACTAGTAAGAAAAGCAAATGCAAGAGGTGGAGTTGATAATATCTCTATTGCTTATCTAGATAGGAAAGGAAGTGAAACATTATGATCGTTAAGGGTCAAAAGATTTCCGATCGTTACCAAATAATTAAAAGTATTGGTGAAGGCGGAATGGCTAATGTTTATTTAGCGTATGACACTATATTAGATCGTAATGTTGCTGTTAAGATTTTAAGGGGAGACTTAGCAAGTGATGAAAAATTTGTAAGGCGTTTTCAAAGAGAAGCTCTAGCAGCTAGTAGCCTTTACAATCAAAATATAGTGGAAGTATACGACGTTGGTGAAGATAACGGAATGTATTATATAGTAATGGAATATATTGATGGTAAACATCTAAAAACATTACTTAAGAAGCGTGGAAAATTAACTGTATCTGAAGCCATAGATATAATGATGCAAATAGCATCAGGTTTATCTGTTGCTCATGATCAGTATTTAATACATAGAGATATTAAACCACAAAATATTATGATACTTGAAAATGGTTTAGTAAAAATAACTGACTTTGGTATTGCTATGGCAATGAACTCAACACAACTTACTCAAACAAATTCAGTAATGGGAAGTGTACACTATTTACCTCCAGAACAAGCAAGTGGTAAAGGTGCATCACTTCAATCTGATATTTATTCAATGGGTATTTTAATGTATGAACTATTAACAGGTAAACTTCCATACCATGGAGATAATGCTGTTGAAATAGCTCTAAAACATTTAAAAGAACCTCTTCCATCAATAAGAGAAGAGCTTCCAACAATACCTCAAAGTGTTGAAAATATTATTATTAAAGCAACAGCTAAAAATCCTAAAAATAGATATGCTGATGCCAAAGAAATGTATGAAGATTTAAAAACATGTTTAGATGATAATAGATTAAATGAAGATAAATATGTTTTGAAATATCCTGAAAATGATTACGATGAAACAAAAATGCTTAAAGTAATTAAAGAAAAGGAAAAAGAAGAACAAACTGATAAGAAAAAGGTAGATGCAAAAAAATCAAAGAAGGTAAAAAAAGAAGTACCTACTGAAATAAAAAAACAAAACAAGTTTTTAATTATCCTTGCATCTATATTTACCGGACTTGTACTCGTTATTACTTCTTTAGTTATACTAATACCAGTAATAACATCAAAATCACAAATTGAAGTTCCTGACGTAACTAATAAAACACTTAAGGAAGCAACTAAAATTATTCAAAGCAAAGGATTCCAAATAAGTGAAGAACAAGTTGAACAAGCATCTGAAACAGTTAAAGAAGGATATGTTATAAAAACAAATCCAGTAGCTGGAACTAAACGTAAAAAAGGCTATGAAATAGTTTTATATGTTTCTTTAGGTGATGCTAATATAGTTGTTGAAAACTATACTGGTAAAAATTTCTCAGAAGTAAAAGGTGCTCTTGAAGCTCAAAAGATTAAAGTATTAAGAGAAGAACAAGAACTTGAAGGCGATGATACTGCTGAAGAAAATGAAATTATTGGTCAATCAATAGAGGCAGGTCAAAGAATAGCTGCAGGTGATACAATTACTTTATATGTTGCAGATAAATCTAAAAAATATCCTGACTTTACAAATGGTGAGTGGAATGAAATATCAGTAAAAGCCTTTGCTGAAGAAAATGGTCTTAAAGTTCCAGAAGTTATTTATAAAGAAGATCTTGAAAAAGAAAATGGAACTATTGTTGATCAAAATCCACATGAAGGATATACTATTAGAGAAGGTCAAAGCTTTAGAATTACGGTAATAGATAATAGTAATGTTCAAGAAGATAATCCAGATGACGATAGTAACTGGCATTAAAATGGATATATTATGAATGGTCAAATTGTAAAAATAATAAGTAATTTATATACTGTTAAGTCAGGTAATGATTTAATAGAATGTCGTGCAAGAGGAAAGTTCCGCTATGAAAAGGAGGTTCCTCTTGTTGGCGATTTAGTAGAAATAGATCCTAAAGAAAAATATATATTAAAAATACTAGAAAGAAGAAACTACTTAAATCGTCCATCAATAAGTAATGTTGATGTAGCTTTAATTATAACAAGCATAAAAAAACCGGATATATCTTTTAATTTACTTGATAAATTAATTTTAGTTATAAAAGAAAAAAACATCGAACCTGTAATATGTATTAGTAAGCTTGATCTAGTACCATTTCTAAAAAGAAATAAGTATAGAAAAACATTGAAATATTATGAAAGTATTGGCATAAAAGTATTTTATAATAGCAATTTAAATCCATTAGTTAAATATTTAAAAGGCAAATTAGTTGTTTTAACTGGTCAAACAGGAGCAGGAAAATCAACTCTTTTAAATAAACTTGATAAAAAATTAAATCTAGATACTAATCCAATATCTGAAGCCTTAGGTCGTGGTGTTCATACAACAAGACATACTGAGATTCATGAAATAAACGGTATTTCTTTTGCAGATACTCCAGGTTTTTCATCACTTGATTTAACTGATATAACTAAAGAGAATATTAAACTTGGTTTTCCAGAGTTTGATAAATATCCGTGTGATTTTAAAGACTGTGCTCATATTGATGAAAAAAACTGTAGTGTGAAAGAAGCCGTAAATAATAACAAAATTCTTAAATCAAGATACGATAGTTATTTGTCGTTTTATAAGGAGATAAAAAAATGATTAGTGTTTCTTACTTAAAAAGCGTATATGATTTTGAAAAAACCATCAATTTACTTGATGATATTAAAGGTATTAATTACATTCATCTTGATTTAATGGATGGTAAGTATGTTTCAGAAAATAACATTGATATTATAAAAATAAAAGGAGGTTTTAAAAATATATCTAAACCAAAAGATATTCATCTTATGGTTAGTAATCCTCTTTTATATATAAATGATTTAAAAGAAATAAAACCTGACATTATTACTTTTCATCCAGATGCAGTTGATGATCCAATGAAAGTAATAAATACTATTAAAGAATTAGATATTAAAGTTGGAATAGCCATTAACTACGATGTTGATGTAGAAGATTACGAAAAGCTTTATAAATATGCTGATAATATTTTAATAATGAGTGTTCAAGCTGGTTATGGTGGTCAAGAATTTAAAAAAGATGTTATTTCAAAAATAGAATACTTTACTAATTTAAAAGATGATGGTGAGGAATTCTTACTTGAAATAGATGGTGGTATAAATGCAGATATATATCATAAATTACAAAAATATCCAATAGATATTTTTGTAATTGGTGCATACATATGCACTAATGAAAACTTTGAAAGGCCACTAAAAAAGATATTAAATTAGAATTAAAAAGAAATCACTTAAACGTGATTTCTTTTTATTTGACTTTCTATTATGTATCACCTAAAATAAAAATATAGGTAGGGTGGTTTTGTGAGAGTAGATAATGTATATGTTAGAAAACTAAATGAACTTTATGAAGTTGGATATATAGATAAAGTAAAAAGATATTATTTGATGTGTAAAGATACATTATTAAATGAATATCCCTTTATTGAAAATTATAATGATGAAGTAATGAGCATCTATATAGCGTATTATTTTCAATCAATTGCAATTAATACTGATGAGTATAAACATATTACAGATTATTTAGATTATGATAATTTATCTGATAATGATAGAAATGCTATTATTACATATTATAGTGATTCTATACTTGAATGGATGGAATCTATATACGAACTTGAATACAATACAGATGAAAACGCTAAAAGTTCATATAAATCATATAAAATATCATGCATAAATGAATATTCAGAAAATAAATTTACTAATAAATTTATGAAAGATTGCTATAATGAGATATTTGAAACAACTGTTAAAGTATATTTTTTAAATAATAAATTAGATCTAGAAAAAATCGATATGGATGTTGAAGGGGATAAATTATATACTAACGCTTTATATGTATTATATGTTCTTCTTTCTAAAGGTTTTAGAAAAGAGTATGAAAATAATAAAAGAAAACTAATTAAAGCATTTAAAAATATAGAATATAATGAAGCTTTAGAAATCACTAATACATATTTTTTAAGTTTAGATGATGAACTATGTTCTTTCGAAGAGTTTATGGAACTTAGAAATTTAAGAAAAGATATTGCTAGAGAAGTTATAAGATTTGCTGATAACGAAATAGAAGAACAAAAACTAAACCCTAAATATCAAAGAAGATTAATTAAACAAAAAAACAATGAATAATTATTTATTCATTGTTTTTGCTTCTCTTGCACTAATAATTACTTTTTGTCCATTAATAGTCTTTTTTTGAAGATTTGGTTTTTGTTTTGTTTTTGTTGCATTACATGCGTGACTTCTTAAGTTACCAGTTAATGGTTTTTTCTTTGTTACTTTTGTTGCCATAATATGCCACCTCCAATTAATTACCTAAAAACTATACCAAAATATAGCTTGAAAGTCAAATAAATAAGGCTTTTCATAATATTTTATGTTCTAAATAAGATGTATATTATATGTTAAACTACAATTATTTTTTATTTTATAAATTTTATTGATAGTTTATACTTTTAATTAAGTGAGGTTTATATTACATGAAAAAGGGATTAATGTATAAAATAATATCTTGTACTTTTCTTTTAGTATTTATGTATCTTGCTGCATCTTGCTCTATATCAAATGATAAAACTGAAGACAATGGGATTAAAAAATCTTATGATAACGTTGAAGAAGCCAAAAAAATTTCATTTGCAGATGAAGCTATGGCATTTGTAAGAGCTGCTCAAGAAGCATATGTTACATCAGCAGTGGAAGGTGTAGATAAAACATGCTTTACTGTTTCTGAACTTATTGATGGCTTTGTTTCAACTAATAGTCCAGATAAGTACTATGGTATAGTTGAAAAGATTTCTGATAACGAATGGAAAATATATGTTAGTAACGGAAAATATTCCATTGATGGTAAAAAATTTCCTTTAAGTAAAAATGATGTTATTAAATCAAAAGATATTTCGAAAACTAAATGTTAAATTAAAAAAAAGTGTGAATAATTTCACACTTTTTTTATTGATATATATTAAATTTATTATTAAAATATTTATAAATACACATTACCATGATAGTGTGTGATATACTTTAATTAAAAGTAAGGGTGGTGATTATATGAATATTCCTATTAAAATAACATCTGATTATTCACTTTTAAAAAGTTTAATTACCACTGATAAACTAATAACAAAAATAAAAGATAATAATATCAAAGTATGTGGACTTTGCGATAATAATTTATTTGGGTCATATGCTTTTTATAAAGGATGTAAAAGTAATGATATTAAACCAATAATAGGTTTAGAAGTACAAATAGATGATTACATCATCTATTTATATGCTAAAAACTATGATGGATATTTAAATTTACTTAAACTAAATTATATTTCATATGATAGAAGTATAGCTTTATTAGATCTTAGTAAATATAGTGATAACTTAATATTTATTGTTCCTTACGAATCAAGGAATCTTGCTAAAGAATTTAAAAACTATGATTTATATGTATCTTATAAAAATATTGAAGAAAAGAAAAACATTGATATAACAAGTTATAAATCAATATATTTAAAAGATATTAGATTAATAAATAAAGATGATAACATTTATTTAAATTATTTAAATCTAATTGATTTAGGTAAAACAAAACCTGAACTAACAGAGATAAAATATAATTCACTTGAAGATTATTTAAATGATGAAATAAATGATGAAAATATTGAAGAGTTTATTAATAAGATTAATATTGAGTTTCCTTCAAAACCTAATTATCTTCCAAAATATCCAACTGATAAAGATCCATTTAATCTTTTAACAAGTCTTTGTTTAAAGGGCCTTGAAAAAAGATTTCATGGAGAAATAAAAAGTGAATATAAAGAAAGACTTAATTATGAACTTGATGTAATTAAAAAAATGGGTTTTGTTGATTATTTTCTTATTGTATATGACTATGTCTTATATGCTAAAAAAAATAATATTGGTGTTGGACCTGGAAGAGGTAGTGCGGCTGGTTCACTAGTAAGTTACTGCCTTGGAATCACCAATATTGATCCATTAAAATATAATCTATTATTTGAAAGATTTTTAAATCCTAAAAGAGTGACTATGCCTGATATTGATATCGACTTTGAAGATGAAAAAAGATATGAAGTTATTAATTATGTAAAAGAAAAATATACTCAAGATAAAGTTGGTTTAATTATAACTTACGGAACATTAGGTTCTAAGCAAGCTTTAAGAGATGTAGCAAGAGTTTTAGAACTTGATGATAGTAAAATAACAAATTTAATGAAACTTATTTCATCAGACAAGAGTTTAAAAGATAATTATACTAAAGAAGTTGAGGAACTCTTAAACTCTGATAAGGATTTAAAACTATGTTATAAAATTGCAAGCAAGATCTATGGACTTAAAAGACACACATCCACTCATGCTGCAGGAGTTGTTATTTCAAGCGAAGATTTAAAAGATATTGTTCCAGTACTTAAAACAGAAAATGAATTAATTGTTGGTTTAACAATGAATGAACTCGAAGAAAATGGTTTACTAAAAATGGATTTTTTAGGCCTTAAAAATATATCAACAATTAAAGAAATTGTTAATAATATTTCTAAAAGAGAAAAAATAGATATTAATAGTATTCCTCTAGATGATAATAAAACATACCGTTTACTTTCAAGCGGAAATACACTTGGAATATTTCAGTTTGAAACAAGTGGAATGCAAAACTTGTTACCAAAATTAAAACCAACTAATTTTTCAGATTTGATAGCAGCAGTTGCATTATTTAGACCTGGACCTATGGATAATATAGATCTATATATTAAAAACAAACAAAATCCTGAAAAAATAAAATATCCTCATGAGTCTTTAAAAAACATTTTAAAGGAAACATATGGAATTATTATTTATCAAGAACAAATAATGCAAATTTTAAGTGTAATGGCTGATTATGATTATGCCGAAGCAGATAATATAAGAAGAGCCATGAGCAAGAAAAAAGAAGATATTATTCTTAAAGAAAAAGACACTTTTATAAGTAGATCAATTAATAAAGGATATACTAAAGAAGTAGCAGAAAATGTTTACAATTTAATCTTAAAATTTGCTAATTATGGATTTAATAAAGCTCATAGTGTATCTTATGCTTTAATAGGTTATAAAATGGCTTACTTAAAAGCCAACTATCCTGATATGTTTATTGTTTCGAACTTAAATATATTTGGTAAAGCACAAATTAAATGTAAAGAGTACTTATCTGAAGCTCAAAAGTTTCATTTAAAGCTTTTTAAACCAATAATAAATAAAAGTACAGATGAATTTATAATTAAAGGAATTAATATATTACTTCCTTTTAATCAAATAATTGGAGTATCAGAAGATTTTTCTAGAGCTATTGTTGAAGAAAGAAAAAATGGTGATTTTAAAAGCATCTTTGATTTTGTAAGAAGAATGCCTGAAAAATATATTAATAAACTTAATTTAGAAAAATTAATTAAAGCAGATATATTTAGAGATTTTTCTTATAATCAAAAAACATATATGAATAATATTGATAGTATTTTAAATTTTGCTGAAATAGCAAGAGGATTGGATGAAAAAGAAATTGAAGAACCATACTTAATTATTGAAAAAAATTATGATGAAAATGAACTTCGAATTAATGAAAAACTATCATATGGATTTTATGTAAGTAATCATCCTTCATCATCTTACCAACAAAATGTTATTAAGATTGAAAATATTAGTAAATATTTTGATAGAAACATAAATATGGTTTTATGTATTGAAGAAATAAGAACTTTTAAAACGAAGAAAAATGAAGATATGGCATCTATCAAAGCCACTGATGAAACAGGAGAAATAGAACTTGTTATTTTCCCAAGAAATTTTACTTTAATAAATAACTTAATTGAAGGCGATGTTATTTTAGTTAAAGGATCTGTGGGTAAAAGATTTAATGATTATCAAGTTATTGTTAATAATATATCTAAAAAGAAATAATATGATTTAATTTAAAAAAATATACTTTTGTATATTTTTTTTGATTGTAAATTATAATAATTGATAGATTGCAAAGTGCTTTATTATAAGTTATACTTTATACGTAGAATAGGTGATTAGCTTGAAAATATTAATGATGGAGAAAAATGGTTTTACATTAGTCGAGCTTCTTGCTGTTATCGTAATACTTGCCGTAGTTATTTTAATAGCAGTAACAGCAGTAATACCAAGAATGAACAATGCCAAGAAGAGTGCTTTTCTTGATGAAGCTTTAATATATCTAAAAGCTGGTAAAGAAGCTTATATCTCAGATGGAACTACAGAATGTTATTCCATAGATGATTTAGGAAATTATGTAAAAAATAATAAAAGTGGATACTCTGGTACAGTTTTTGTAAGTGCTGGTAGGGTATTTATTAACTTAACTAATGGTAAGTATTATATAAAAGGAAATGGGCTTAGAAATTTAGTTCAAGGCGATGTTGTTGAAACAGAACCAGATGACTTTATACCAACATGTTCTGATACATCTAAAACATATAATATTACATATAATCTTGATGGTGGTACCCTTGGCACTGCAAATCCATCAACATATAACTCTAATACTTCAACATTTACTTTAAATAATCCAACTAAATCTGGATATCGATTTATTGGTTGGTCTGGTGGTAAAAACCTAAGAGAAAATCAAGTTGCTAACGAAACATCAACAACTAAGTTTACCCATGTTTTTTGGATCGAGGCTGATTTAAATCCATCAACAACATATACAGTTTCATTTTATGGAAGAGTTGGAAACTCTTTATATACAAATGAAAAACTATTTAATTATAAAACTATAGATATAGTTGAAGGTAGAAACTCTATATTTGCAACTACTAAAGATATATTAGATAGAACTGATATCAACCAGTATAACACTACAAATTCTGGATGGAGTATTTTTAAAAATTTAAAAGTTGAAGATAGTCCGAATTATTTTGAAGATGTCATGATAGAAGAAGGTAATGTTGCAACTGAATATGAACCATATTTAGAAAATAATACAAGTGTCGTTATACCTCGTGGTTCATCAGGAAATAGAGTATATACCGCTAATTGGGAAGCAGTATAAAAACAAAGCATAAAGGAGAATAATGTATGGATTATAAAAATAATAAAAAGGGTTTTACCTTAGTAGAACTTTTAGCTGTTATAGTAATCTTGGCAGTAGTAATTTTAATAGCTGTAACAGCAGTAATACCAAGAATGAATAACGCCAAGAAAAAAGCATTTCTAGATGAAGCTTTAATATACTTAAAAGCGGGTAAAGAAGCATATACTGCAGAGGATACTGAATGCTATAATATAAATGAATTTGATAATTATATTAAAAATAATAAAGATAATTATAGTGGAACTTTATTTGTAAACGAAAAAGGCACTACCTTAAATTTAACAGACGGAAAATATTATGTTATTACTTCAGGAGACTTGTCTGCACATGATATCAAGGAATCATCACCTAAAAACTTTATTACATCTTGCACAGATACATCAAAATCTTTTACAATTTCATACGATTTGAACGGTGGAACACTTTCAGAAGCTAATCCAACTTCATATAATTATAATACCCCTACATTCACATTAAATAATCCAACAAAATCTGGTTACAGATTTGTTGGATGGAGTAGTAAAAATCTTTTTAATATGTATGGAAGAGCAGAAGACTCTTTTTCTGAATTTGCTAGCAATACACGTCAATTTGACTTAAATAAATATTATGTAGGTATGGCAACAAATAGCCGTTACAGAAGGGATTATATATCCTCATTATCCATTAGCCATGTATGGACTATAGAAACAAAAGCTGCTGGATATGGAGTAGGTTTTCCAATGAGTGTTAAACCTAGCACTACTTACAGAATTGTTAATCCATCTGGTGGAGACATAGGCGTTGCATACTATGCAGAAAATGGGCAGTACTTGACTTTTATTCAACCACAGTCTACTGATTTTTCATTTACAACTACAAGTACTACTAGAATCGCTAATATTGTTTTAAAGCCTGGAGTTGCAAATACAGGCATTAATTATTATGATATACAAATTGAACAAGGAAGTACATCAACAGATTATCAAGAATATATGGAACCAACTATAAGTGCAAAAGTGTATCGTGGATCAGTCGGTAATAAAAAGTTTATAGCTAATTGGGAAGCAATATAAAAAAATGTACATAAGTACATTTTTTTTATTGTAAATTAGTAGACTCACTATAATTGACAAAGATGTAAAATTAAGTTTATACTTTTGTTATGATATAAGACTATATATAAAGGAGAATAATATATGGTTCGTAAAAATAATAAAAGTGGATTTACCTTAGTTGAACTTCTAGCTGTTATAGTAATCTTAGCAGTAGTAATTTTAATAGCAGTAACTGCAGTAATACCAAGAATGAATAATGCTAAGAGAAAAGCATTCATAGATGAAGCTTTAATATATTTAAAAGCTGGTAAAGAAGCATATACTGCTGAGGATACTGAATGTTTTAATATAAATGATTTTGATAATTATGTTAAAAATAATAAAGATAATTATAGTGGGACTTTATTTGTCAATGAAAAAGGTGCTACGTTAAATTTAACTGATGGAAAGTATTATGTTATAACTTCAGGTGATTTATCAGATTATGATATTAAAGATACGGCTCCTACTAATTTTATTACATCATGCTCTGATACATCAAAAACATATACAATTACATATGATTTAGGTGGCGGAACTTTGTCTACTGCAAATCCATCATCATATAATCCTAATACTCCTACATTTACACTAAATAATCCAACTAAATCTGGATACAGATTTGTTGGATGGAGTAGTAAAAATTTACTTAATATGTATGGAAGAACAGAAGATTATTTTTCTGATTTTACAAATACAAGTGTTCGTCAATTTGATTTAAGAAAGTATTATGTTGGGATGACTCCAAATAACTATTCAAGAAATATTAATATAACTACATTATCTACTAGTCATGTATGGACTATAGAAACAAAAGCTGCTGGATATGGAATTGGATTTCCAATGAGAGTAAAACCAAATTCTACATATATGGTTGTAAATCCATCTAATGGGGATATAGCAGTTGGTCTTTATAAAGAAAATGGAGAATATATTAGTTTTACGCAGGCAACATCTGCAGACTTATCATTTTCAACACCTAGTAATGCAGCCATAGCGGATGTAGTTTTAAGGCCATATCCTGTAAATACAAAGTTTAATTATTATGATATACAAGTTGAAGAAGGAAGTACATCAACTGATTATCAAGAATATATGGAACCAACAACAAATGCAAAAGTATATCGTGGATCAGTTGGTAATAAAAAGTTTATAGCTAATTGGGAAGCTATATAAATAACTATATCTTAAGGAGAATAATATATGGTTCGTAAAAATAATAAAAGTGGATTTACCTTGGTTGAACTTCTAGCAGTTATAGTTATTTTAGCTGTAGTAATTTTAATAGCAGTAACTGCAGTAATACCAAGAATGAATAATGCTAAGAGAAAAGCATTCATAGATGAAGCTTTAATATATTTAAAAGCTGGTAAAGAAGCATATACTGCTGAGGATACAGAGTGCTTTAACATAAATAATTTTGATAGTTATATTAAAAATAGTAAAGATAACTATAGTGGAACTTTATTTGTAAATGAAAAAGGTGCAACATTAAATTTAACTGATGGGAAATATTATATAATAACATCAGGAAATCCAGTTGATTATGATGTTGTTGAAACAAAACCAACAAATTTTGTTACATCATGTTCTGACACATCTAAAACATTTACAATAGAGTATGATTTAAATGGTGGGACACTTGGAGTAGCAAATCCATCTTCATATAACTTTAATACACCAACAATCGTTTTAAATAATCCAACCAAAGCTGGATATAAATTTGTTGGATGGAGTAGTAAAAATATACTTAATTTTCAATCAAATCCTAAATCAGCTAATGGTGTATATTCAGAAGTAAATAATAATGAAATATATATAAATGGAACAAATACAAAAAAAGATGCTGCTTATGGTCTTATCAATTCATATACTCCTATAATTATTGAAGACGGTATAAGTTACACTTTATCATCTGATAAAGCAATGCCTAGAGCATATGTGCAGATTAACTATATTAAAACTAGTACAAATACTCAAGCATCATTATCCGTAATTGGAAGTAATACATTGACAAGAACATTTACTATGCCATCAGATTATAAAGAGTCAAAATATGCATTTTTAGGAATTAATAGAGAATGTGATGATATTAATTTAAAATTTCATGTACAGCTTGAAGAAGGTAGTGTAGCAACTGACTTTCAAGAATATATGGAACCAACAGCGAGTGCAAAAATATACCGTGGATCAGTCGGTAATAAAAAGTTTATAGCTAATTGGGAAGCATTATAAAAGGAAGTTTAAAGCTTTCTTTTTTTTGTCAATGAAAGCTTTGCTTTCGTTGACTAAACTTACTTTTAAATGTATACTTTAAATATAATAGGTTAGTATGTATAAAGGGTGCATTAATATGTTAAAGAAAAGGAAGAAAAATGGTTTTACATTAGTAGAGCTTCTTGCTGTTATAGTAATTCTTGCTGTTGTAATTCTAATAGCAGTAACTGCAGTAATACCAAGAATGAACAATGCTAAGAAAAAAGCTTTAGTTGATGAAGCTTTAATGTATTTAAAAGCAGCTAAGGAATCGATAGTTTTTGATGCTGATCAATCCCCGTCATGTATAAACGTATCTAACCTAAACGAAAAATATATAAAAAAATCAAGTGATTCATACACTGGCGTTGTTAAAAATGAATACATTAATGGAGAATTGTCACAAACTATAAATTTAACAAACGGAAATTTATATATTGTTGGTACAGATAATTTAACATCTAGCGATGTTAAATCAACCATACCAAAAGGATTTGCAGCATCATGTGCAGATTATAATCCTATTTTAGCAGAAAATGCAGATACTAATACCCTTGCTTATAAACTTTTAATGAGTGAAGGTGGATCAACACTTGATGATAACTTAAGTGCAATTAATCAAAGAACATCAACAGTAAACTTTAATGCGATTGAAACTGATGCATCAAAATCAGGTTTATATAAAGCTGAAGATGATGATGGAGCATCGTTTTATTATAGAGGTGTAGTAAATAATAACTGGGTGGAGTTTGGTGGATTCTATTGGAGAGTTTTGAGAATTAATGGTGACGGATCAATAAGACTATTTTATTCTGGAACAGCAAACTCAACCCATACAGGAATTGATGCAACAATTAAAAATGATAAAAATGGTTCAACATCAAGATTTTCTGTATTTAAAGAATATTACACAAGCGTAAAAGATATATCGGGATTAACATCTGATGATATAAGTATAAAATACACTAATGGTGTATTCGGACATACTTATCCTGGTTATATGTATAATCCTAAAAAAACCTTAATGTCATTTCAAACTTTTGAACCAGATAATTCTAATAAATTAAATGTCTTTACTTTATATACTGGAATTAATAATACCAAAAATGATTATTACTTTTTTAAAAATTTTGATATGAACACTGATTGCTTTACTGGAAGTGATACTGATGACTCTGGATCATGCGTTTTAAAATGTAGGAGTCTTGGAGATGACTGTACAGCAAGTAATTGGAATACTCTTGCAACTACAGAAGGAAATTACTCAACAACAGCAGCTGGAGTATATCCTGCATCAAATCCAACAAACTATATTTATACTAGTCCTTATAAATATACATGCTGGGGAAATGGAACACCTGTAACTAAAAATAATAGCGATGGAACAACAAGTGTTTATATTTCTTGCACTATTGTTTCAGAAATTGTAGGTACAATTAAAAATCAACCAACTCAAGCTAGGATAAGAGTTCATGGACTTTTTGCTCCAGATTATAAAACTGCAACTGAAGATATCTATGATAGTAATATTAAAACTCAGTTAGAGTATTGGTATGAAAATAATATTTATAATAGGAAAGATTCTGAAAATAGTAATGCAAATTATTTGGAAAATTATATAGCAGATGAAATCTTCTGTAACGATAGAGATACAGAAGATGATTATCCATTTCCAGCAAATGGTAATCATTTTATGTATAATTCATATAATAGAATAGTAAATTTAAAAAAGCCTACACTTAAATGTACTAACATAAATAGGGATGGTTATACCATTGTTTCAGATACAAATAGTATTGTTAGTTCTAAAGGTGCTGGAAATAACCATTCAAAATATCCTATAGGAACAATAACTGTTGATGAAGTCGTATTATCTGGGGGAAAATATAATACTGCAAATACATCATCATACATATATATAAATTTTCCATTTTTCACACTTACACCATATAACTTTTATGCAGCTAATCTTAATTCATCACCTTGGTATATTACTGCTACTGGAAGTATAAATGGGACACCTACAACTAGTTCTATTTATATTAGACCTGTAATAAATTTAAAAGCAAGTGTATTATATGATTCAGGTTCTGGAATAGAAGCTGATCCCTATAAAGTAAAATTATCATCATAAAGAAAGCTTAAAGCTTTCTTTTTTATTGTCAATGAAAGCCTTGCTTTCGTTGACTTAAACTATATTTAAAGGTATACTTTAAATATAATAGGTTAGTATGTATAAAGGGTGCATTAATATGTTAAAGAAAAGGAACAAAAAGGGATTTACTTTAGTAGAACTTCTAGCTGTTATAGTGATTTTAGCTGTAGTTATATTAATAGCAGTTACAGCAGTAATACCAAGAATGAATAATGCTAAGAAAAAAGCCTTGGTAGATGAAGCTTTAATGTATTTAAAAGCTGCTAAAGAATCCATAGTTTTTGATGCTGATCAATCCCCGTCATGTATAAATGTATCTAACCTAAACGAAAAGTATATTAAAAAATCAAGTGATTCATATACTGGTGTCGTTAAAAACGAATATATTAACGGAGAATTATCACAAACTATAAATTTAACTAATGGTAGTTTGTATATCGTTGGTACAGATAATTTAACATCAACTGATGTTAAATCAAATATGCCAAAAGGATTTGCAACATCATGTGCAGATTATAATCCAATTCTTGCTGAAAATGCTGATACCAATAACATAGCTTATAAACTTTTAATGAGTGAAGGTGGATCCACTCTTGATGCTAATTTAAATGTAATAAGTCAAAGAACGGCTACAGTTGATTTTAATAACGTTGAAACTAACGCATCAAAATCTGGTTTATATAAAGCCGAAGATGATGATGGTGCGTCATTTTACTATAGAGGTGTAGTAAATAATAACTGGTTAGAGTTCGGGGGCTTCTACTGGAGAATAATTAGAATAAATGGTGATGGCTCTATCAGGATGATTTATTCTGGATTAAAAAGCTCTTCTCATACAGGCGATGAAGCAACAATAAAAAACACTTCTAATACGTATGCATCAGCATTTAAAATATATGATTATTTTTATGTTCAAACCGATGATGTAAGTGGACTTACAAATGATAAGGTTCAAACCCAATATTATAATGGTCGATTTTCTCATGCATATGGTGGATATATGTTCTATCCTGACTTTACTTTGATGACGTATGATTCATCAACACCTAGTAATAGTCGAAAACTTAATTATTTTTCAGCATATGGAAATATAACATCAACTAAAAATGATTACTATTTTTTTAAAAATTTTGACCTTAATACCAACTGCAAAGCTACTGATCCACTAACTGGTGAGGGAGCCTGTACATTAGTTTGCCGCTCACTTGGTGATGATTGTATTGCAAGTAACTATTATACTCTTGCAACTACCGAAGGCAATTACTCTACGACGGCACCAGGGGTTTATACTGGCACATCTTCAAGCAATCCAAATAGATATATTTTTACAAGCCCATATAAATATACTTGTTGGGGTAATTCAACTCCTGTTTTAAAAAATAATAGTGATGGCACAACAAGTGTTTATATTTCGTGCCCATTAGTATCTGAAATAATTGGCACTATGGAAAATAAACAAAATCAGGCAGTTGTTAGATATCACGGCTTATTTTCTAGAGATATTAATTCTGCAACAACTAATGCAGTTGATAGTGATATTAAAAAACAAGTTGATATCTGGTATCAGAATAATATTTATAGTAAAAAAGATAATGGTAATATTAATTACTTAGAAGAATATATAACTGATGGAATATTTTGTAATGATAGAACTTCACTTACAAATAATTATCCTTTTAATACATCTGGTGGAGCTTATGCATTTGGTTCTTATAGTAGAAATTATGTTTCAAAAGAGCCATCACTTAAGTGCCCAAATATAAAACGTGATGGGTTTACTTTATCGAGTTTAAGTGAAAACATTGTTTCATCTTCTAATAAAGGAAATATGGCACTAAAATATCCTGTTGGTTTAATAACAATGGATGAAATTGCTTTTGCAGGTGGAAAATATAATGTGAATAATGAATCATATTATTTATACACTGGTAAAACTTATTTAACAATGACTCCACTATATTTATCTTCCGGAAATACATATACATATGTAGCAGGAGTTTATGATTCTGGTCAGATTAGTAATTCGATAATAACTAGTAATTATGGTGTACGTCCAGTAATAAATTTAAAATCAAGTGTATTATATGACTCAGGTTCTGGAACAGAAGCTGATCCATATAAAGTAAAACTAGCATCATAAAGAAAGCGATTAGCTTTCTTTTTTTATTGTCAATGAAAGCCTTGCTTTCGTTGACTAAACTCATATTTAAAGGTATACTTTAAATATAATAGGTTAGTATGTATAAAGGGTGCATTAATATGTTAAAGAAAAGGAACAAAAAGGGATTTACTTTAGTAGAACTTCTAGCTGTTATAGTGATTTTAGCTGTAGTTATATTAATAGCAGTTACAGCAGTAATACCAAGAATGAATAATGCTAAGAAAAAAGCCTTGGTAGATGAAGCTTTAATGTATTTAAAAGCTGCTAAAGAATCAATAGTGTTCGATGGTGATCAATCACCATCATGTATAAATGTATCTAACCTAAACGAAAAATATATAAAAAAATCAAGTGATTCATATACTGGTGTCGTTAAAAACGAATATATTAATGGAGAATTATCACAAACTATAAATCTAACAAACGGAAATTTATATATTGTTGGTACAGATAATTTAACATCAAGTGATGTTAAATCAACTATACCTAAAGGCTTTGCAGCATCTTGTGGTGACTATAATCCTATTTTGGCTGAAAATGCAGATACTAACACACTTTCTTATAAACTTTTAATGAGTGAAGGCGCATCCACTATTGATGCTAATTTAAATACAATAAATCAAAGGACTTCAACAGTTGATTTTACAGTTGCAGAAGATAATCAATCAAAATCTGGTTTATATAAAGCCGAAGATGATGATGGTGCATCATTTTACTATAGAGGTATAGTAAATAATAACTGGGTAGAGTTTGGAGGCTTTTATTGGAGAGTAGTTAGAATAAATGGAAACGGATCAATTCGTTTAATATATTCTGGATTAAAAAACTCAACTCATACAGGAAATGATGCTGTTATATTAACAAGTAATAATACTTATTTAACACCATATGGTGATACCTCTTCACATACAACCGAAACTAAAGACATATCAGGTTTAACAAATACAAATATAACTACAACATATTCAAATGGTAGATTTGGTAATACTTATGTCGGATATATGTATAACCCAACTAAAGTGTTATCAACTTATCCTAATAAAGAAGTAAGTAGTAGTTCCACTAATAATTTAAATAACTTTATAGGTTTTAAATTGATTAACAATAATAAACAGTATTATTTCTTCAAAGATTTTGATGTAAACACTAATTGTAAGCTTGGAAGTAATCAAGATGAATCAGGAACATGCACCCTTGTTTGTCGTGAGCTTGGTGTTGATTGTATTCAAAGTAACTATAATACAATGGCAACAACTCAAGGTAATTATTCAACAACAGCTGATGGAGTAACAACTAATCCAATCAATTATGTATTTACTGGAGACTTTAAATATACATGTTGGGATTTTAGCACAGAAGTTACAAAAGCAAATAGTGATGGAACAACAAGTGTTTATATGTCATGTCCACTTGTTTCTGAAATAGTTGGTACCGTAAAAGATAATGCAACAACATCAAAGATAAAATTCCATGGATTATTCTCAGCTAGTCATGAATCATCTATAGAAAATGTTAGAGACAGTAATGCTAAAAAAGAAGTTGATTTATGGTATCAAAATAATATTCTTAATAAAAATGATGGAAAACAAACTCCAAGTAGTCTTGAACAATATCTATCTGATGAAATATTCTGTAATGATAGATCACCATTTTCAACTGTATTTCCAATAAATAATACAAGTTCATATGTATATTATCCATATAGAAGAGTATCAAATATATATGCACCAACACTTAAATGTAGTAATCTATCAAATGATGGATTTACTTTAAGTGCTAATTCTCAAAGTATTGTAAGTAGCAGTAATAAAGGAAATAATTTATTAAAATATCCAGTTGGACTTATTACTGTAGATGAATTATCGTATGCTGGAGCAGTTAATAATCTTCAAAATCCAAATATGTATCTTAATGTTAATAAAACGTATTGGACTATGTCTCCATTCCATTTTTATTTTAATGGAGTAGCATATGTATCATTTATGTTTAATACAGGTTCAATGGCATATGGTTCAAATACAACTGGTGGTTATTCTATTAGACCAGTAATAAATTTAAAAGCAAGCGTCTTATATGATTCAGGTTCTGGAACAGAAGCTGATCCATATAAAGTAAAACTATCATTATAAAGAAAGCGATTAGCTTTCTTTTTTTATTGTCAATGAAAGCCTTGCTTTCGTTGACTAAACTCATATTTAAAGGTATACTTTAAATATAATAGGTTAGTATGTATAAAGGGTGCATTAATATGTTAAAGAAAAGGAAGAAAAAGGGCTTTACTTTAGTTGAACTTTTAGCAGTTATCGTAATTTTGGCTGTAGTTATATTGATAGCTGTAACAGCAGTAATTCCAAGAATGAATAACGCAAAGAAAAAAGCTTTATTAGATGAAGCTTTAATGTATTTAAAAGCAGCTAAAGAATCCATAGTTTTTGATGGTGATCAATCACCATCATGTATAAACGTATCTAACCTAAATGAAAATTATATTAAAAAATCAAGTGATTCATATACTGGCGTTGTTAAAAATGAATATGTTAATGGAGAATTATCACAAACTATAAATTTAACCAATGGTAGTTTATATATTGTTGGTACAGATAATTTAACATCAAGTGATGTTAAATCAACTATGCCAAAAGGATTTGCGGCTTCTTGTGGTGATTATAATCCTATTTTAGCTGAAAATGCTGATACAAACACTTTGGCTTATAAACTGCTTATGAGTGAAGGCGGATCAACTATTGAAGCCAATCTAGAAACTATTAATACAAGAACACAGGGTGTAAATTTTAGTGCAACTGAAGCAAATGCAGGAAATTCAGGTTTGTATAAATCTGAAGATGATGACGGTGCATCATTTTTCTACCGTGGTAATGTTAGTAACAACTGGGTAGAATTTGCAGGATTCTACTGGAGAGTAATAAGAATCAATGGAGATGGTTCAGTTCGTATGATTTATACTGGACTTAAAAATTCAAACCATACAGGTGCTAATGCAGCAATAAAAACAAGCCCATTTGGTGATGCAACAAGCTACACAGTTCAAACACCTGATATAAGTGGACTTACTAGTACGAACAAGACAACAACATACACTAACGGAAGATTTACAAATAGTAATGTTGGTTATATGTATAATCCAGCTAAAATATTATCAGATTATCCAAAATATGAATTAAGCACATCTAAAAACTTATCTCAATTTCCAACATTTACTAACATTGATAACTCAAAACAATATTATATATTTAAAAATTTTGATTTTGAAAATGACTGCTTTATAGGTAATGGAAATGACGAAGAAGGAGCTTGTACTTTAAAATGTCGTTCTCTTGGTGATGATTGTATACTTACAAACTGGAACACTCACGCTACTACTGAAGGAAATTATTCAACAACAGCTGCTGGAATTTATCCTACAACAAACCCAACACAATATGTATATACAAATGAATATAAATATTCATGCTGGTTAAATGCTACACCTGTAACAGTAAATAATAGTGACGGTACAACAAGTGTTTACATCTCATGCCCTGTAGTAACAAAAATAATAGGTACTGTTAAAAATCAAACGCAACAAGCAAAAGTTATTTATTATGGTGTTTTCTCACCAGATGAAGCATCAGCTAACATGAACAATAAAGATAGTAGAATGAAAATAGAACTAGAGAATTGGTACGAATCAAACATATATAATCATACAGACTCATCTTCAAAAAATTTGGAAGAGTATATAGCAGACGAGATCTTCTGTAATGACAGGACTGCAACAAGAGCTAACCAAGAGTTCCCACTTACAAGACAAAATGCATACTACTTTGATACTAACACAAGAGTAAGTCAAACTAATAAAACACCAACTTTAAAATGCCTTAATAAATCACGAGATGCTTTCGCATTAAGCGGTGCATCATCAAGCTTAGTTAATCCAAAAAGCTCGGGTAATAATCTGCTTAAATATCCTATAGGATTAATAAGTGTTGATGAAGTAAATATGGCTGGTGCAATGAATGGCTCATCTAATACTAATACAAGTTTCTACTTACATACTGGATCAAATTTTTGGACTATGTCACCATACCTATTTAACGCTAGTAATGCTTATGCTTATTTATGGTATGTTAGTTCACAAGGTATTTTATCTGCCTACCACACAACTAGTAATTATGGTGTAAGACCTGTTATAAATTTAAAAGCAAGTGTATTATATGATTCAGGTTCAGGAACAGAAGCTGATCCATACACTGTTAAATTAAGTACTTAATTAAAATCAAATGCTTAACCGCATTTGATTTTTTATTATCATTTTATATATTATTTATGATATAATAAATCTAGTTTTAAAATGTAGGAGGGTTTAACAAATGAATGATGCAGTATCTCGTTTTTTCAAAAGTATTAACTATAGTCCTACAGTTTTAGAAGACTTTAACAGTGTAGAAATAGAAAAGGTTGTTTTAAATAAAAAAAGTGAATCTTTTAATGTTTATTTAAAATTAAAGAATCTAATTAATCCAAAAGATATTAAAAAACTTTTGTCATGTGCATCAAAAGGAATTAAAGGTGAAAAAAAATGTGTTTTACATTTTAATTATGAAGGAATAACTGATGAAGATATAAATAATTATATAACAAATATAATTAATGATCTTGCATTAAAAAGGCCATCATTAATTAGTTTAACGAACACTAATATTGAAAAAGATGGTGAAATAATAATTGTTGAAGTATCAAGTAAAATAGAAGAAACAGAAATAAATAAAGAAGCAAAAAAAATAACTAATGAACTTATTAGTTTTGGCCTTCCTGAATTAATAATTACAACCAAGCTTAATGAAAATAAAAGAGAAGAAATAATTGAAGAAATTAATAAAAGTAAGGAAGAAGTAAAACTAAAAGAAGTTAGTGCCCCAGAATCAGACATAATATATGGAAAACATGTAGATGGTGAAGTATCTGAACTTGGCCAGATTATAACTGAAGCTAAAAAGGTTATTATCGAAGCATATGTATTTGGAACTGATTTTGTAGAAAGACAAGGAAAAAAAGGCCCAATTTATATTATGAATATCAAGATTAGCGATAAAACTAATAGTATTATGGCTAAGCTTTTAAGATTTGATGAAGAAGAATATAAGTTTATTTCTAAAAGCATTAAAGAAGGTTCATGGTATAGATTTTATGGCGATATTGAAGAAGATACTTATTTAAAAGATATTGTTTTAAATATTAAAGGTATTGAAAAAATAAAAAGTAAGGATGAATCTAGAGTAGATAATGCACCTATTAAAAGAGTAGAACTACATGCTCATACAATGATGAGCCAAATGGATGGACTAACTAAAGTTGACTTAGGTAAACATACATGTGAACTAGTCTCTAGATGTATTGATATGGGTTATAAAGGTGTTGCAATAACTGACCATAATGGTTGCCAAGCATTTCCTATTGCTTACCAAATAATAAGTGGTTACAACAAAAAACAAGAAGACCCATCTAAGAAGTTTAAAGGTTTATACGGAACAGAGTTAACACTTGTTGATGATACAACATCTATTGTTAAAGATGCAACAGATGAAAGATTAGAAGGAAATACTTTTGTCGTATTTGATACAGAAACTACTGGTTTTAATGCAGCTGGTGGAGACCAGATGATTGAAATCGGTGCTGTAAAGATTAAAGATGGGGAAATAATTGACCGTTTTGATAAATTCATTAATCCTGGTCGTCATATACCTGACAATATTACAGCATTAACTGAAATTACTGATGAAATGGTTAAAGATGCCAAAACTGAAGCAGAGGTTACTAAGGAATTTTTAGATTGGGCTGGTTCATGCCCTATGGTAGCTCATAACGCCAAGTTTGATATATCCTTTGTCCAAATGGCAATGAATAAATATGATTTAGGTCCATTTAATAATACAGTAATTGATACTTTGGAGTTATCAAGACAATTAGATCAAGGCTTTGCAAGGCATAGTTTGTCAGCTCTTGTTAAAAGATATAATGTCCCATTTGATGAAGATGCTCACCACAGAGCAGATTACGATGCAGAGGGTACAGCTTTAGTATTTGATAAAATGCTAAAAAAACTAGTTCAACAAAATATTGAAATTATTTCTGAGATTGATACAAACCTTGTTCCTAAAGAAGAAATACATAAATTTGGTAGAACCTTTCATTTTAATGCTATTGCATTAAATAGAACAGGTCTTAAAAATTTATTTAAAATAATATCTCTTGCTAATACTAAGTACTTTTATAAAACACCAAGAATACCAAGAAGTGTTTTAAATGAACTTAGGGATGGTCTTATTATTGGTTCTGGGTGCTATGAATCTGAAGTTTTTATTGAAGCAAGAAGTAAAGATTCATCTGATTTAGCAAATATAATTAAGTTTTATGATTATGTTGAAGTGCAACCACCAGAAGTATATTCACATTTAATTCAAACAAGTGATTTTAAAGATCAATACGAACTTGAAAATCACATCAGAAAAATAATTGATGAAACAAAGAAAAATGGAAAACTAATTGTAGCTACTGGTGATGTTCATCACTTTGATAGAGAAGATAAAATATATCGTGAAATAATTGTTAATCAAAAAGTTCCAGGTGGTGGAAGACATCCTCTTGCTAAAAAAGAAATTACAAGTATTCCATCACAACACTTTAGAACAACTGAAGAAATGCTTAGTGATTTTGCATTTCTAAATAATGATGCTTTAATAAATGAAATTGTTATTGAAAACCCTAATAAAGTTTTAGATATGGTTCAAGAAATTGAAGTTATTATCGAAACTCATGGTGTTCCTTTTTCACCAAGAGTTCGAAGTGATGATGGAGAAAGTTATCTTGATTGTAAAAGAGTAGTTACTGATTTAGTATATGATAAAGCATCAAGTATGTATGGAAGCCCGCTTCCATACAATATTGAAGAGAGAATTGCTAAAGAGTTATATGGTGATATTGTATATAATTGCTGGCATGAAAAACTTGATAAAATGTATCCTGATAAGTCAAATGATGAACTAGAAGCTTTAACATTTGAAAATTTACATAATACTATTTTTGAAGGCTTTGATGAAGTACATAAATTAGTTGAAGAATATGTTATTAATCATTGGTTAACTGAAGATGGCGAGCAAACTCATGAAGCTGTTGAAAAGAAGATTAAAAAGAGTCTAGGTGGTATTATTGGTGGAGGATTTGACCCAATATATCTTATTGCTCAAAGACTTGTTAAACACTCAAATGATGATGGATATATCGTTGGATCTCGTGGCTCAGTTGGTTCATCATTTGTAGCAACTTTAATGGGAATTACAGAAGTTAATCCGCTTCCAGCTCATTATAGATGTTTAAAATGTCAGTGTAGTATTTTTAATGATGATGATGGTATACCTTTTGGTAAAAATTATCCATCTGGTTTTGATTTACCTGATAAAGTATGTCCAAACTGTGGGGAACCACTAAAAAAAGATGGACAAGACATGCCATTTGCTACGTTCCTTGGATTTAATGCTGATAAGGTTCCAGATATAGACCTTAACTTTTCTGATTTAAACCAAGCTTCCGCTCATGAATATACCAAAGTATTATTTGGTGTAGATAATGTATATAGAGCAGGTACCATTGGTACTGTAGCAGATAAAACAGCTTTTGGTTTTGTTAAAGGATATTTTGAAGATAAAGGAATATTTTCAACAAGAAATATTGAAGTTGAAAGACTTGCTCTTGGTTGTACAGGTGTTAAAAGAACAACTGGACAACATCCAGGTGGTATAGTTGTTGTTCCTGATTATAAAGAGGTATATGATTTTACCCCATATCAATTCCCAGCAGATGATCCAACATCTCCATGGAGAACAACACACTTTGATTACCACTCAATAGAAGAAGATTTATTAAAACTAGATATTTTAGGTCACTCTGATCCAACGCAGTTAAAATTAATTCAAGATTTATCAAAAACTGATGTTAATGCCGTTCCATTTGATGATAAAGATACAATGAGTATTTTCTCATCAACAGATGCGCTTGGTGTAACTAATGAAGAGATTATGTGTCCAACAGGTACTCTTGGTATACCAGAGTTTGGTACATCATTTACTATTGGAATGGTTGATGAAATTAAACCAACACATTTTGCTGAACTTGTTAAAATAGCTGGTTTGTCTCATGGAACAGATGTATGGCTTGGTAATGCTCAAGAATTAATTAAAAATAATGTTGTTCCATTTACAGAAGTTATAGGTTGTCGTGATGATATTATGGTTTACTTAATATATCATGGTGTAGTTCCTATAAAAGCATTTAAAATAATGGAATTTGTTCGTAAAGGAAAAGCTAGTAAAGATCCTGCAACATGGGCTGAACATAAACAAACAATGCTTGATGCAAATATTCCTGATTGGTTTATTAATTCTTGTGAAAAAATTAAGTACATGTTCCCTAAAGCACATGCTGCAGCATATGTTATGAGTGCCTTTAGAATTGCTTGGTATAAAGTTCATATGCCTGCATATTTTTATGCATCATGGTTCTCAACAAAAGCAACAGCTTTTGAAATAGAAGCCATGATTGGTGGATATAATGCTATTAAAAATAAATTAACTGAAATTAAAAATAAAGGTTACGATGCAACTAATAAAGAAGTGGGAGCATCAGAATCACTTAATGTTGCTCTTGAAATGGCAGCAAGAAAGATTAAAGTTGCACCATTTGATTTATACAAATCTAAAGGTTTAACTTTTGATGTTGAAGATGAAAATACATTAATTCCACCTTTTATAACAATTGATGGACTTGGAGAAACTGTTGCAATGAATATAGAAAAAGAAGCAAAAAAGGCTCCATTTATTAGTATTGAAGATTTCCAAACTAGATGTAAAGTTTCACAAACATTAATTGATAAAATGACGGGAATGGGCATATTTAAAGACATGCCAGAATCTTCACAGTTAAGTTTATTTTAAAAAAGTCGTCTAAAGGCGACTTTTTTTATATAACAAAATATTATATTAATATAAAAAATAGATATATGATTTATATATAAATTTGTGATATTATACATAAGCAAAGGAAGAATTTTAATTAATAGGAAGTGATAATATGACATATTATTTTCAAAACGAAAAAGAACAACAATTAATGAAGTTTTTAAAAATGTATGAACCTAGTGAAGCAGAATATTTTACAAGATGCTTAGCATCTAGAGATAAAAGTGATGAATCACCTATTGAAAGGTATTTACGTAATATTCACTACGATTTAGATATAATTTTAATGTCAGACAATATGGTGCGTAAAGATGTGTATGTAAATGGCGATATAAAGATTATTTTGGATAATATAGCTAACATACAGTACTATAATATATTCTACAAAAATAAACGTATTTACCATAATAGTAAAAAATTTACTTTTGATTTAAATAGAATAGTTGATGCATTAACTATAGAAAGTGATCCTAGATGGATTAGAGCATATACACGTGCAAGAAATGAAGCAAAGAAAAATTATCATAATGAACTACATATGGAATACACAGCATCAATTGTTAAATATGTTCCAAATGGTTATAATAATGGAGTTTTAAGTTTTGAGTATGAACCCCGTAATAATATATCTTTTGAAAATGAAGAAGCTAGACAATATCACATATGGTTAACAAAAATTTTTGGTGAAAAGTTTGCATGTAGTGCTATTGATGTATATCTTGAAATTCCTAATAGGACTTTAGTATTTGGCCATAGACCTGGAAGAAGCTTTGAAAACGAAATAAGAAGATATGGTAAATGGGCCGAGTATGGAAATGAACTACGAAGAGAAATCTTTAAAAAATATATAGAAAACATTGAGCAGAATAAAATTAAAAAAGAAGAGGATAAAGCAAGAGTAAGAAAAAATACTCATCGACCAATTGATGATGATGATATATTTTCATAATTAATATAAAAAGATTAGTTTTTTAACTAATCTTTTTTAATTAATAATTACCAATAAATAGCCTATATTATGGTATAATTATAAATAGGGTGAGGATTATGAAAAAAATAGTCTTAGTAGATGGTAATAACTTATTATTTAGATCTTATTTTGCAACTGCATATACAGGCAATATTATGAAAAACTCTAAAGGTTTTCCAACTAATGCACTATATGGTTTTATTAATATGATTAATAAAATAGTAGAAGAAGAAAAACCAGAATATATGGCTGTTGCTTTTGATATAGGTACAAACTTTAGAAAACAAAAATATTCTTTTTATAAAGAAGGAAGAAATAAAACTCCTGAAGAATTAATTATGCAAATGCCTAAAGCAAGAGAAGTACTTGATGCCATGGGCATCAAATACTTTGAACTTGAACCTTATGAAGCTGATGATATTATAGGTACTATTTCTAAAATGACAGAAGAAGATCCTGATGCTTATACATTAATAGTTTCTTCTGATAAAGATCTACTTCAACTTGTATCAGATGAAACTGAAATGAAACTTTTAAAGCAAAAAGATTATATAAGATATAATAGGGAATCTTTTAAAAAAGATTATGGAATAGAACCTATTGGTATTATTGATTTGAAAGGTTTATCAGGTGATCCATCAGATAATATACCAGGTGTAGCTGGTGTAGGTGATAAAACGGCTTTAAAACTTTTACAAGATTTTGGCTCAGTTGAAGGTATTTATGAACATATTGATGAAATTAAAGGTAAGTTACAAGAAAAATTAATTAATGATAAAGAATCAGCTTTTCAAAGTAAAGAAATAGCAACTATTTATCGCGATGTCCCTTTAAATACTAATTATGATGAAATGAAGTATTTAGGAGCAGATGCTGATAAATTAACAAATTTATATAATGAGTTTGAGTTTTACTCACTTCTTAAAAAAATAGATGTTAAACCAGTAGAAGATAATTTCAAATATGAAGTGGTTAATAGTGTAGAAGATATAAAGTTAGAAGATAAAGTATCTATTTATGTTGGTTATGAAACTGAAAATTACTATAGATCTAAAGTAATTGGTTATGGAATATCTTCTGGTAGTAATAACTATTTTGTAAATGATGAAATCATTAACAAAATAGATTTTAATGGTAAAAAAGTATATACATATGATTATAAAAAACTTTTATCAAGTTTAGATATAAATATTAATGGAGACTTAATGTTAATTGATTATCTAGTTAATCCAATGCATAAAGAAGATTTTGGTTATCTAATACTTGAAAATGGAGAAAAAATAACTCTTCTTAATGAACTTAAAAAAGCTGATGAAAGTCTTATAATAGAAAATATTGTAAGAAAATCAAGATTTATTCTTGGTTACTATGATAAGTTTTATGATAAGTTAAAAGATGAAGAAATGGAAAGCTTATATAACGATATAGAGCTACCATTAGTTAAAGTATTATCAAGTATGGAAAAAACTGGAGTTAAAGTTGATAAAGAAGTGCTTGATGATATGAAACTTGATATTAAGGAAAGAATGTCTTTAATAACAAAAAAAATATATGAACTTGCTAGTAAAGAATTTAATATAAATAGTCCTAAACAATTAGGTGATGTTTTATTTACTGATTTAAATTTACCTGCACCAAAATCTAATAAAACAGGTTTTAAAACAGATGTTAAAGTCTTACAAAGACTTGCTGATTATCATCCGATAATAAATTATATTTTAGATTATAGAAACTTAAATAAAATATTAACAACATATCTTGAAGGTTTAGAAGATTATATATTTGATGATGGTTTAGTTCATACTATTTATAAACAAACTCTAACAAGAACTGGAAGACTTTCTTCTGTTGAACCAAACCTACAAAATATCCCTGTTAGAAATGAAGAAGGTAGAAAGGTAAGAAAAGCTTTTATACCTCAAAATGATTTATTTTTAAGTATTGATTATTCACAAATAGAACTAAGAATACTTGCTCACTTATCAGGTGATGAAGAACTTCAAAAAGCCTTTAATAATGATCAAGATATTCATACAAAAGTTGCTGCAGATATATTTGATATATCTGAAGAACAAGTAACTAAAAACCAAAGAAGAACTGCTAAAGCAGTTATCTTTGGTATTGTATATGGAATTAGTGGATATGGATTAGGTGAAAACTTAGAATTAAAACCTAGTGAAGCTAAAAAGTATATTGATAAATATTTGGCTTTATATCCTAAAGTTGATGAATATATGAAACATAATATTAAATTTGCATATGAAACAGGTTATGTAAAAACTTTATTCAATAGAAAAAGGATAATAGAAGAGTTAACAAACACTAATTATATGATTCGTCAATCGGGAGAAAGAATGGCTCTTAATACTCCAATTCAAGGAACGGCATCTGATATTATGAAAATGGCTATGATTAAAGTATATGAAGAAATGCATAAACATAATTTTAAAAGTAAAATTGTTATGCAAGTTCATGATGAATTAATATTTGATGTATATGAAAATGAATTAGATGACTTAATTAAAGTTGCTAAAGAAGCTATGGAGAATATATATAAACTTAGTGTGCCACTAAAGGTAAGTGCTGATACTGGTAAAAACTGGTATGAAGCTAAATAGGAGTACTTATGAAGATAGAGGAAATAATACAAAAGTATAATTATAGTGATGAATTATCCAATTTCTTAAAAGAAGTTTATCCAAAATTAGTTGATTATTTTGGTGATGAAAATCTTGTATATTCATCACTTAGTAATACTGAAATAGTTTTATGTAATAATGTCTATAATTGTTTAGATGAACGTAATATGTTAGAAATGGATGATGAAAAAGTTGTAAAAAATGATAATTTGAAGCAAGCAGCAGGCGCTTACTGCAGTAAACCTCAAATTACATATAATAAACTTGAAAATAAATATTCTTTAGATAAAGTAGATCGTATAATAGCTATTAATGCAAATGACTTAATGCATGAATCAACTAAAGCATGCTTGATTCATGAAATATGTCATTTAATTAAATCATATTATAAGGAATATGAAATAAATAATGATACTTTAATTGCACATTCAGGTTTAATTAATACAATTTATCAGTTAAATCAAAATGAGGGTCTAGTCACTAAAAAAGTTACATTTGAAGATGGTGTAGGTCTTGAAGAAGGACTAAATTCTGTTGCTGAAGAAGAAATAACTTCTAAAGTTATTGGTAAAGAATATAAATCATCAGGTTATGGTGTTGTAAACGCTGTTGCAAGAAATGTTACGAGTTTTGACGATAATTTAATTAAAGAATTTATTGGAGCACAAACAACACATGATACATCAAAACTAAGTGAAATTCTCGGTCAGAATTATCATGAACTTCTTTCTTTTACAGATAATTTATATGAAAAGAACTTAAAACTTATGAGTTTTACTATTTCTCCCGAAGAAAGAAAACAGCTTGAAACTGAATTAAAGGAATATATTGTTGAAAAATATACACCAATTCATGCAGATTTAAAAAGAACTTTCTCATCTGAAAGGAAATCTTGATTATGCCTGAAATGCCAGAAGTAACAACTGTAAAAAATGTTTTATTAAAAAAATTAAGAGGATATAAAATAAAATCAGTAGATGTCTATTATCCTAAGATAATAGAATCTAATTTAGATGAATTTAAAAAATTATCCAATAAAGAATTAAAAGATATAAAACAAATAGGTAAGTGGATGATTTTTGATTTAGGAGATATCTATATGCTTTCTCACTTAAGAATGGAAGGTAAGTTCTTTATTAAAGAACAAGGTACTAAACCTGGATTTCATGATTTAGTATATTTTCACTTAGATCATAATACTGATTTAATTTATAATGATACAAGAAGATTTGGTATTCTTGCTTTAATAGATAAGGATAAATTAAATGAATATCCCGCTATAAAAAAGATGGGTTTAGACCCATACGATAATAAATTAACAAAAGAATACTTATTTAATAAATATTCTAAATCAAAAAAACATATCAAAACTGTTTTACTTGATCAAACAATATTTGTGGGTTTAGGAAATATATATGCAAATGAAGTATTATTTGCATCAAAAATAAACCCTTACAGACCTGCAAATGAAGTTTCTCTTGACGAATGTCAAAAAATAATTGATAATACAAGAGACATTTTAAAAAGAGCTACAGAAGCTGGAGGAACTACTATAAGAAGTTATACATCACAACTTGGTGTTAAAGGTAGTTACCAAGACCAGTTAAAAGTTCATAATAAAGACAAAGAAAAGTGTAGTATTTGTGGAACAAATATTATATGTGAACAGATAAATGGTAGAAGTGCTTACTTCTGTCCAAAATGTCAGGAAAAGTAGTAAGGAGATATAATTATGAGAGTAACAATAAGTTCATCTTCTCGTGATGCAATCGATGATTTATTTAAAGACGAATCAAGAAAAACAGTAGTATACCTTGCTGATTTAGGATGCGAACTTAACTGGGGTTCAGGTAAATTCGGTATTATGGGAATTTGCTACGAAGAGTTTGAAAAAAGAAAAAACAAAATACATGGATATACTACTGAAAAGTATGTATTTGAGTTAGACGATCTTCCAAATGCCGACCATGATATATTTGCAGATACATTTGATCTAAAACAACATATTTTTGAAGATGGAGATGTTATATTATGTCTTCCAGGTGGTACTGGAACAGTATCTGAATTCTTTTCTTATCTAGAAGAAATAGGAAGTAATGATCAAACTAAAGAGTTAATAGTTTGTAACTATAATGGATGGTTTAATGCTGTTATTGATTCTATTAATGATTCAATAAGAAATAGATTTAATGATGAGTCCATCTTTAATTATTTTAAAGTAGTAAATAACTTTGATGAGTTTGTTACTGTATTTGAAGAAATAAAAAATCAGTTTAGTAGATAATTACTAAACTGATTTTTTTATTTCATTATTGGTTTATTTCTTGTTTCAAAAGCTAAAGTTCTTGTACTTGTAAGTAGGTCGTATATGTACGATGCTTTTATTTCATATTTAAATACATCACTATTAATATCAGGATTAATAGGTAGTATTAAATCATCTCTAATACTACTTAAATATTTCTGACCGTTTTGTGAAAAACCAATAACCTTTGTATAATCAAGTGTATAGGATTTCTTTTCTACGTTTAAAAGAATATGAATAAACATTCTTGAAATTTTGTTATATGTATATCTTTTAGATTTAATTAAATAAATTAAATCTTCACGATTAAAGGCCTTTAAAACTTCTTTTTTAAGTTTGTTTTCGATTCCTTCATCAACAGTTAAAAAGTTTTCAAGATGATTATTGGTAATAATTTCATATCGAAGTAAATCAAAGAACTTCTTGGGATTTATATCAACAATATAATCATCAGGATTATAAGGAATGTATTTTTCAATGTTTGCATTTTGTTCGATTTTTTCTCTTATATTTGATGCACTTACAATATCTTCATCAAGAATAACATCATGATAAGAATTAGTTCTCTTAATAGATTCAAATTCTATTTCAAAATTATTCTTAAGAGCAGCTTTAATATATGAGATACCAAGTAGATCATTTGGATTAAAATCAAATTCTACATTTAAAGCTTTAGCCATCGCTGTTGGATAGTTAACTCCTTCTTTTAAGTTTTCCTTAACTCTATCATTAAATTCAGGATCGTAAAGCTGTGTTCTTGCAATTTGATCTAATATAGAAATATTATTAGATTCACTCCCAAATATTATTCTATCAACTTTGAAATTATTAAGAAGTTTTACGGACGCTTCAGCAAAGATGTCAGCACTTTGTGTTCCAAATAATACCGGTAGTTCTACAACAATATCAACACCATAATCAAGTGAGAGTTTTGTTTTATCTTCTTTTGTTAATAGTGATATTTCACCGCGTTCAGAAAAGTATCCGTTAAGCGCCAAAACTATAATTGATTTAGGATATTTCTTTTTAATTTGATCAATATGATATTTATGCCCATTATGAAAGGGATTATATTCAGCAATGATTCCAATAACATCCATTTTATCAACCTTCTTTTCTTAATATTAACACTAAAATTGTATATTTTGGAAATTAATTAATAATATGTGTTAAAATTAATATAGATAAATGAAAAAATTATAAGGTGATGTTATGACAGATATTATAGTAAATTTATCTTATAACCCTAAAGATATTAAAGATTATGATAGAGCATGTTGTTATCTTTTATCTTTATGTAAAGATAATAAAGAATTGAAGGTAATGAATGAACTATTAAATGATGGAAGTTATAATGAAAGAAAACTGTTTTCTGATGATAACTTCAACATGAAAGGGAATTCTTATATAGAAGCTAAAAAAAGAATAGGTATGGCAATGCTACTTTTAACTAACCCAGAAACCTTTAATATACTCATGGAAAACAACATAGTTTACTTTCACGGAACAAATGCAAACTCACTTCCAGGAATATTAAAAAACGGTCTATGTTCTGCAAGTAAAATTAATAACATGGGGGAAAATGTAAAAACTGGCGAATTATCAACAAATAAAAATAAGGGAAGAAATTTTATTAGCTTTACAGATGTGCTAGACGATGCAGTAGATTATTCATTTTTTAAACCTAATGAAAAAAATAATATCTTAAACCTTGATTTTCCAATTATTTTTGGCACTACAAAAGACTCCTTAGATAAGTATAAACTTTTAAGCATACCATCAGACTTACCAGAAATAGACGTTATTGATAGTTTTTCACTAAATGATATAAGAATAATAATGGTTCCATCTGATAAAGTAGATTATGTGTCTAACATGTTAAGTTCAACAACGATTAAAATAATGCCTATTGATGTCCTAAAAGATAAAACATTTTGTTATGTTGATTATCGATATGATAATAAAATATACATTTTTCAAGACAAATATGAGGATTTTAAGAAAAAAAGAAACCTTGAATTAAGTGTAAGTTTAATTAATAACAATTATCAAGAAATTGCTGATTTTGAGCAAAATAACGTATCTAGAAAGTAGTAGATACATAAATTTTAAAAAAATATGAATTATTTCTAAAGGGATATTGTAAAATATCCCTTTTTTAATATATTAATATATTTATGTATGTTATAATTTTTATGGTGATAAACATATGATTATAGATTTAAATAAACTTAATATAAATGGTTCAATAAATATTGATGAGTTATTAACATATGATATAGAGTGTTATAAAGATACATCAATAAAAGAACTTAAACCTGTTAAAGTTAGTGGAAGAATATTTTATAATATTTCTGATGAAATTGAACTTGATCTTGATGTTGAAGGGATAATGATTCTAGAAGATAGTATAACCCTTGAACCCATAGAATATCCATATAGTTTTAATATTAATGAACCCATTACTGAATCAAACGAAGAAATAAAGGATTATTATCAAAATAGTAAAAATACACTTGATATTATGCCAATTTTATGGCAAAATATTGTATTGGAAGTTCCGATTTCAATTACGAAAGAAAAAGATGCTCATCTTTCAGGTGAAGGTTGGGAGCTTAATAATGAAGAAGAAAATAATATAGATCCAAGATTAGCTGAACTTAGTAAGCTACTTGACGAAGGGAAGGAGTGATACCATGGCAGTACCTTTTAGAAGAACTAGTAAAACTAAAAAGAGAATGCGTCGTACTCATTTAAAGAAAGAAGTAGGTGCTTTAACAACTTGTCCTAAATGTGGAGCTACAGTTAGACCTCATAGAGCTTGTCCTAAATGTGGATACTACAAGAACGTTAAAGTAGTTAAAGTAGAAAAAGAAGAAAAATAATTATCAACAATTAATTATTTAAGAGACTTTACACAATGTGTAAAGTTTCTTTTTTTTTGTAAAGAAATTAACATTTTTGTATAGACAAGCATCATTAATTTTAGTAATATAGTGGTAGACAGTGGCACATAGTGGAAGAAAGTGGGGGATTTCAATGTTCATGGGTGAGTTTCATCACAATATTGATGAAAAAGGCAGATTAGTTATACCAAACAAGTTCAGACTTGAACTTGGTGAACGTTTCATTATTACACGTGGTCTTGAGAAGTGTTTATATGCTTATTCAATTACTGAGTGGAATAATATCGTTGATAAACTAAAGAAATTACCATTTACAAAGAAAGATGCTCGTACTTTCATCAGAGCTTTCTTTTCAGGAGCTGCTGAGTGTGAATTTGATCGACAAGGTCGAATTAATATTACCTCCCCATTGGTTAGTTACGCCGATTTAACGAAGGAATGCGTTGTAATCGGCGCTAACGACCGTTTAGAGATTTGGGGTAAAGCAAATTGGGATAATTTCTTCACTGAAAATAGTGAGAAGTTGGAAGATATTGCGGAAAACTTATTTAACGAGATGGATATCTAATGCATTATAGTGTTATGTTATCCGAAGCCATTGAAGGCTTAAATATTAAAGATGAAGGAATCTATGTCGATGCAACTTTAGGATATGCTGGACATAGCTCCGAAATTTTAAAGCGTTTGAAAAGGGGTTTTCTATTCGCCTTTGATCAGGATAAGGAAGCAATTAATTATTCTGAGAAAAAATTAAGTGAAATATCTTTAAATTTTAAAATTATTCATTCCAATTTCTGTAACTTAAAAGAAAAGTTACGTGAGGAGAAAGTAGACAAGGTAGACGGTATTATCTTCGACCTTGGTTTGTCGTCGCCTCAAATTGATGATGCATCACGTGGTTTTTCGTTCATGAATGAAGCAAAGCTAGATATGAGAATGAACAAGGAAGCTACAAAAAATGCATATGACATCGTAAATAATTATTCAAAGGATGAACTTTCTAGGATTTTCTACGATTATGGAGAAGAAAAACTAGGAGGGGTAATTGCCCGAAAAATTACTGATTATCGTAAAAATAAATCCATTGAAACAACCACTGAATTAGTTGAAGTAATAAAATCAGCAGTTGGAGCAAATTACTTTTTTAAAAATCATCCCGAAAGAGAAATCTTTCAAGCAATAAGAATTGAAGTAAATGATGAATTAAAAGTTTTAGAAAAAGTTCTTCCTGATGCTATTGAAATGTTAAATAAGGGCGGAAGAATATCTGTTATAACCTTCCATTCGCTTGAAGATAGGATTGTTAAAAAAATATTTAAAAAATATAGTGAGGTTGATGAAGTATTTAAAGGAATGCCCGAAGTTCCACTTGAATACCAACCGAAAATCAAATTAATAAATAAAAAACCACTATTACCAAGTGAAAAGGAGATTAATGAAAACTCACGCAGTAAGAGTGCTAAGTTAAGAATAATAGAAAGGATCTAGTACATATGGCTAAGAAAACTGGAAAAAGAATTAAATTTCTTAAAGGTGAAAAATTAATGTATTTACTACTTTTATTTATAATTATTGCTATTCCAGTTGGAAAAGTATGTACTCAGGCAATTCTTTCAGAAAGTAATATAAAAGTAGAAAAATTAAGAAAAGATATTAATAAACAACAAAAATATAATGAAAGTTTAAATATGAAAATAAGTGAACTTGCTTCACTTGAAAATGTTGAATCTATTGCAAACGAATTAGGATTATCTTATAATAATGATAATATTAAGACTGTATCAGAATAAGGTGAATTACTATGAAACAAAAAAGAATAATGTTAAAAAAATTACCAATAGTTAATGTCATTATTCTTTTTTTATTTGCTGCAATAATGCTAAAAGTAATGTATATTTCTTTAAGTAAAAAGGTTGATGGTATAGATATTAAAAAATTTGCTGATAACAGAAATACTCAAGAAGATACTTTATTTGCTAAAAGGGGAACTATATATGATAAAAATGGAGAAGTTTTAGCTCAAAGTGTTAATTCATATACCATAATTGCCTATTTATCTGAAAAAAGAACTGAGAATCCTGATAAACCAAGACATGTAGTAGATAAAGAATATACAGCTGAGCAGCTATCTGAACACTTAGGTATTGAAAAAGAACAAATATTAAAACAATTAAATAAAGATAAATATCAAGTTGAGTTTGGTACTAAAGGAAGAAATTTATCTGAATTAAAAAAATCTGAAATAGAAGCCCTAGATTTACCAGGGATAGATTTCATGGTTAGTACTAAAAGATTCTATAAAATGGGTAATTTTGCATCATACATTGTTGGTTATGCCAAAGCAGATGAAAAAGGAAATATCTTTGGTGAAATGGGTGTAGAAGAATATTTTAATAATAAATTAGAAGGTAAAAATGGTAAAAAAATATACCAAAAAGATTTATATGGATATCAAATTCCAAATACACCATCTATTACTGAAGATCCTATTGATGGAGAAAATATTTATCTAACAATTGATAATAATATTCAAATTATTGTTGAAAAAGCAATTAAAAACTTATCTAATGAACATGAACTAGAGTGGATGACATTTTCAGTAATGGATGCTAATACTGGTGCAATTGTTGCTAGCGCATCAATTCCATCTTTTAATCCAAATGAATTAAATACAATCGAGTCATACTTAAATCCACTTGTATCATATCAATATGAACCTGGTTCAACTATGAAAACATTTTCCTTTTTAGCAGCTATGGAAAATGGGGTTTATCAAGGAGATAAAACATATGATTCAGGTAAAGTTGTTTTGGATGATGAAGTAACTATTCACGACTCTAATAAAGTTGGTTGGGGAACTATAACATATGATACAGGTTTTGCTTACTCATCAAATGTTGCTGCAACTAACTTAGGTTTAAAACTTGGTGTTTCTAAATTAAAAACTTTTTATCAAAAAGCTGGTTTTGGTCAAAAAACAGGTATAGAGCTTCCAGGTGAAATAAATGGAAAAATAAACTTCCAATATAAAAGTGAACTTGCAAATGCAACCTTTGGTCAAGGTATAACAACAACACCTATTCAAACCCTTCAAGCATATAGTATCTTTACAAATAATGGAACAATGATTAAACCATATATTGTTGATCATATAACTGATAGTGAAGGAAAAACTATTTATAAAGGTAAAAGAACTGTTGTAAGAGATGTTGCATCAAGTAAAAATATTAATCACATGAATCAGTTAATGCATAATGTGGTATATAATGGTTTAACTAATTACTGGCAACCTAATAATGTAACTATGATAGGAAAAACAGGTACAGCTCAAATAGCAAGTCCAAATGGTGGATATCAACAAGGAAAATATGATGTTATTAAAAGTATAGCTGCAATATTTCCTGAAGAAAATCCTAAGTATATAATTTATGTTTCAGCTAAGAAATATGTTGGTGGAACAAAAGAGTTTGCTGGTTGTGTTACTAAAGCAGTGGAAGAAATAGCAAGTTATGCAAATATAAATTATAAAGAAGAAAATACGGTTGTTCCAACAAAAGTAGTTACTGTTCCAAATTATATAAATAAAAATGCATCAGAAGTATCTACTAATATAACATCACTTGGTTTAATACCTATTGTTATAGGTGATGGAGATAAAGTTATAAAGCTTAACTTTGATAAAGGTACTAAAATTTTACAAGGAGAAAAACTAATTGTTTTAACTAATAGTCATAACTATGTAATGCCTGATATTACTGGTTGGTCAAGAACAGATGTTGTCTCTTTATGTAAACTACTTAATATTAAATACAATATTGAAGGTTATGGAACTGTAACTTCATATAGCATTCCTGCTGGTAGTAGTATTAATCAAGAAGATATTTTAAGTGTAAATCTTAATGTTTAAGATAATTGTTATATATTTTATACTGTGTTAATCTATATATAGATAGTAAAGGGTGATAGAGTATGTTTATAGGAGAAAATCCAATTCATATAAAAGTAGAAAATAAAAATGATATAGCTAAATTAGTATTAATGCCTGGAGATCCTCTAAGAGCTAAATATATAGCAGAAAATTTTTTAGAAGATGCTAAAGAAGTAACAAGTGTAAGAAATATGCTTGGTTTTACTGGAAAATATAAAGGCGTAGAAGTAACTGTAATGGGTTCTGGTATGGGAATGCCTTCAATGGGAATATACTCATTTGAATTATTTCATTTCTTTGATGTTAAAAGAATTATTAGAATAGGTACATGTGGTGTTGTATCACCTGAAGTAAAAGTACCTGAACTTATTCTTGCAAATAAGATTTTTAGTGAATCAACATATGCTTTTGCATTTAATGGATACACTAAAAATACTGTTGACTGTAATGAAAGACTTAATAGTATTATAAAGATGAGTGCTAAAGAACTTGGAATAAAACTTCATGAAGGAGCATTTTTAACAACTGATGTCTTTGGACCATATGTTGATATAGACGCAATCCTTAATCGCGTTCCTAAAAATATTGATTTATTAGCTGAAGAAATGGAAGGATTTGCATTAATTCATACAGCTAATTACTTTTCAAGAGAAGCAGCTGTCATAGCAACTGCTGTTGATTCAAAATTCTCTGAAACAGTTCTTAGTATTGAAGAAAGAGAACAATCACTTAACGATATGATTAAATTAGCATTAGAAAGTGTTATAAAATAAAAATAAATCGAGGATTTAAATCCTCGATTTTTTTAATTATTTTTATAAAAATTAATCAAATATTCTATTTGTTTTTTTAATTTTTCTAAATCTTTAGAGTTTGAAGCTTCACATCTCATTGTAAGGTTAGGACCTGTGTTACTTGCTCTAACTAAAGCCCATCCATTAGTAAATATTATTTTTACACCATCTATTTCGTTAGTGTAGAAGTTTTGACTGTGGGCGTATTTTTTAATTTTTTCAATAATTTCAAATTTTTTATCGTCACCAACATTATATTTAATTTCAGGTGTGTTTTCATAGTGATTAATACCTTTTAGTAATTTACTTACAGTTTTAGTTTTATCTCGACTTAATATTTCAATTAATCTAAGTGCAGCGTATATACCTGAACCTATGCATGCATCACGATCTCTAAAGAATATGTGACCTGAATACTCACCACCGAAAGCTAAGTTTTCTTCTTTTGTTTTAGCTTCTGTATAACTTGCTCCAGTTCGATATTCAAGTGGTGTACCGCCTAGTTTAATTATTTCATCGTGAAGTGCTGCAGAACACTTAACATCATATAAGAATGTATTAGAGTATGTTCTATTGATAAGTTCTCTAATAATAATTATCATATATTTTTCAATAGAAACAATTTCACCTTTTTCACTTACAATTCCAACTCGATCTCCATCGCCATCAAAACCAAATCCAACATCTGCTTTATATTTTTTAACAGCTTCAATAAGTTGAGTCATATTTTCTGGAACGCTAGGATCTGGATGATGATTTGGAAATGTTCCATCACTAATTTCATTTATATAAATTGGTTTAATATTTAAAGCATCAAATATTTTTTTAGCAACTACACATGTAGTTCCATTACCTAAATCTAAAACAATTTTAGGTTTATTGTTAGCTATCTTAGTGTTATCTATCATATATTTAATATATTTATCAAATATACTTTTATGTAAAAGATGTCCTTGACCAGCCTTAAAATTACCAGCTATAAAATAATTTTTAAAGTCTTCAATCATTTCACCTCTAGCATTAGCTATATGGTCGAGTGAAAATTTAAAACCATTTTCATCTTTAGGATTATGACTAGCTGTAATCATAACACCAAATAAATGTTCTATATATCTTGCGTAGTAGTGCATCGGTGTTGTGATAAGTCCAAAATCAATAACATCACAACCAGTTGATAGAATACCTTTAATAAGATGTGCATTTAAACTGTCAGATGATAATCTATTATCATGTGATACAACGCACTGCGTTTCATTACATTTTTCTTGAATATAAGAACCATATGCTTGACCTAATTTAAATGCGACATTTTCATTTATTTCATCAGGATACTTACCACGAATATCATAGGCACGAAAAATATTATAATTCACAACTAGATCCCTTACTTTCAAATATAATATATCATATATATGACTATTTTGTGTAGTATTAAATAAAAAAATAAAAAAAATTTTTTACATAGAATTGCTAAAGAATATATATTGATTTTTCCCTGGAAATATGGTAATATTCTCTTTAGAAAAAGCGAAGAACAAGAAGAGTATACTTTAAAAGTATCTTTTAGAGAGTTAAGCATTTTGGTGAAAGTTTAATAAGAAAAATTAAGTAGAAAATCACTTGGGAGCTGGATAGCAGAAAATTATTAGTAAGTTATCCCGGATATTTTTTATCAATCAATATTCGTTAGAATGTAATTAAGTATTAATTAAGGATGGTACCGCGTAAACTATGCTCCTTTAGCATAGATTGCGTGGTTTTTTTAAAGAAAGGATTTGGTTAACATGTTTAAAGAACTAGATAAAAGAGAGGTACATCTTGTTGAAACTTCTATTTTAGAAGAGTGGAAAAAACAAGATATTTTAAATAAAACCATTTTAAATAGAACTGGTAAAGATAACTGGGTTTTCTATGATGGACCAGCAACAGCAAATGGTATGCCAGGCTTGCACCATATGGTAGCAAAATTCTTAAAAGACTCTTTCTGTAAGTATCAAACCATGAAAGGTAAAAGAGTTTTAAGAAAAGTTGGATGGGATACTCATGGACTTCCTGTTGAAGTAAATGTTGAAAAGAAATTAGGTTTTACAGGAAAAGCTGATATTGAAAAATATGGTATTGAAGCATTCAATAAACTTTGTAAAGAAACAGTTTGGGAAAATGAAACAGCATTTAGAAAACTAACTGATGAAATGGGTCAATTCATAGATCTAGATAATAGATATATTACTTATGATAATGACTACATTGAAACAGAATGGTGGATTTTAAAAAAATTCTTTGATGAAGGATTATTCTATGAAGGCGTAAAAATAATGCCTTGGTGCCCAAGATGTGGTACAGGCCTTGCATCACATGAAGTTGCTCAAGGATATAAAGAAGTAACTGCTAATACCGTTGTAGTTCCGTTTAAAGCTAAAGATGAAGATGTGTATTTTCTAGTTTGGACAACAACTCCATGGACTTTAATTTCTAACGTTGCTTTATGCGTTAATCCTGATGAAGAATATGTTAAAGTTGAATCTAAAGGTTATAAATTTATTCTAGCTAAAGCATTAGCTACTTCAGTTCTAGGTGAAGAATATGAAGTGTTAGATACTTATAAAGGTAAAGATTTAGAATATAAAGAATATGAACAATTAATTCCTAGTTTAGATGTTCAAGGTAAAGCTTTCTTTGTTACATGTGATAGTTATGTAACAATGTCAGATGGAACAGGAATTGTTCATATAGCACCAGCATTTGGTGAAGACGATGCTAAAGTAGGTAAAAACTACAAACTTCCATATGTAAATCCAGTAGGAGAAGATGCTGTTTATACTGAAGGTTTATGGAAAGGTATGAATATCTTTGAAGCTGATTTAGAGGTTGTTAAATATTTAGCGGAAAATGACAAATTATTTAAAAAACAAAAGATGGTTCACGAATATCCACATTGCTGGAGATGTGATTCACCACTAGTTTATTATTCAAGACCATCATATTATTTAGAAGTTACTAAACTTCAAGATAAAATCATAGAAGAAAATAAAAAAGTAAATTGGTATCCATCATTTGTTGGAGAAAAAAGGTTTGGTAACTGGCTTGAAAATATGAATGACTGGGCAATATCAAGAAATAGATATTGGGGAACACCACTTCCTTTATGGAGATGCTCTTGTGGTCATATGGAAATGATTGGTTCAAGAGAAGAACTTGCTGAAAAAGCAATCGAAAAAGTTGATCCAAAAACTATAGACTTACATAGACCATTTGTAGATGATATTCATATTAAATGTCCAGATTGTGGTAAAGAAATGTCTCGTACCCTAGAGGTAATTGACTGTTGGTTTGATTCTGGTGCTATGCCATTTGCTCAGTATCATTATCCATTTGAAAATAAAGAATTATGGGAATCACAATATCCTGCTGACTTTATAGCGGAAGGAATTGATCAAACACGTGGTTGGTTCTATTCATTATTAGTACTAGGAGTTTTTGTTACAGGCAAAAGTCCATATAAAAATGTTTTAGTAAATGAATTACTTCTTGATAAAAATGGTCAAAAGATGCATAAATCAAAAGGTAATGCTGTTGAACCGTTTACCATTATGCATAAATATGGAGCTGATACTGTAAGATGGTATTTACCATATGTATCACCAACATGGACTCCAATTAAATTTGATGAAGAAGGTTTAAAAGAAGTACATTCTAAGTTCTTTAACCCTTTAAAAAATACATATTCATTCTTTGAGATGTATGCTAATACAGATAACATTAATTTAGATGAGTGTACTGTAGATATAAAGGATAGAGAAGAAATAGATAAATGGTTATTATCAAAATATAATAAATTAGTAAAAGTTGTAACTGATGCCTTTGATAAGTTTGATTTAAATATTGTAGTTAAAGAAATAACAAACTTTGTTTCTGAAGATTTATCAAATTGGTATATTAGAAGAAATAGAAATAGATTCTGGTCTTCAGAATTAAATAATTCTAAAAAAAGTGTATATATAACTACATATGAAGTATTAACTGGATTATGTGAATTATGTGCACCAGTTATACCATTTACAACAGAAGAAATCTATAAAGATTTAACTGGTGAAGAATCAGTTCATTTAGCTGATTATCCAGTTTGTGATGAATCACTAATAGATGAAAAACTAGAAGAAAAAATGGATCTAGTTAGAAACTTAATTTCTTTAGGTAGAAATGTGCGTGAAGAAAATAAAGTTAAAGTTCGTCAACCAATTAGTGAAGTTGTACTTGATGGTAAAAATAAACAAATACTTAATGATTTAGTAGATTTAATTAAAGAAGAATTAAATGTTAAAGAAGTAGTATTTGAAAATGATTTATCTAAATACATGAACTACTTTGTTAAACCAAACTTTAAAGAAGTAGGTAAAGTATTTGGAAGTAATATTAAAGAGTTTGCATCTAAACTTGAAGGTATTACAACTGATGATATTTTGAAACTGGAAAACGGCGAATCCATAACTATGGATGTTGCCGGAACTTCTTATGATGTTAATAAAGATATGGTTGATATTAGAATTTCATCAAAAGAAGGCTTTAATGTTGGATCTGAAAATAATAATTTTGTTATTTTAAATACAACATTAACAGAAGAATTAATTTTAGAAGGACTTGCTAGAGAATGTGTATCTAAGGTACAACAACTTAGAAAAAATAATGATTTTAACATCGTTGATCGCATAAACTTATATTATAGTGGAGATGAAGACTTTAAAAAATGTGTTTCAGAATTTGATAGCTATATTAAAGATGAAACTTTATCTTTATTAATTAAAGAAGATGCATCTTTAACTGAATCATTTGATTTAAATGGTCATGATGTTAAATTAAAAGTTGAGAAAGTAGGTTAATATGGAAGCTTGGATTTACTGGCTTATAATAATGCTTATACTTTCATTTGTCGAAATAATTACCATAAATTTAGTTACAATATGGTTTGTTGCTAGTGCTGGTATAGCATTACTTGTATCGCTAGTTACAGATAGTTATTATATTCAGTTTTTAGTATTTGGTATTTGTGGTTTATTAATAATGGTTTTAACAAGACCACTTCTTAAAAAACTAATAAAAAAAGATAAAACGAAAACAAACTTAGATAGAGTAATTGGTATGACTGGAATATGTACTGAAGAAATATCAAAAAATAAAGTTGGTGAAGTAAAAGTCGATGGTAAAAGATGGAGTGCTATTTCACCAGTTAAAATTAAAGTTGGTGATGAAGTACTTATCACTGACATCGACGGCGTAAAGCTTAAAGTTAAGAAGGGAGAGTAGATTTTTATGCCAGTAGTAATTACACTTTTAGTTATTGCTTTAGCATTAATAATTCCTAATATTAAAATCGTTCCTCAGGCTAGAGCATATGTTATTGAAAGACTAGGTTCTTATCATGATACTTGGTCTAATGGACTACATATTAAAATGCCATTTATTGATAGAGTATCAAATAAAGTTACATTAAAAGAAATAGTTAAAGATTTTGCACCACAACCAGTTATCACAAAAGATAATGTTACAATGCAAATTGATACAGTTGTTTATTTCCAAATAACTGATCCAAAACTATATACTTATGGAGTTGAATATCCAATTAGTGCAATTGAAAACTTAACAGCAACTACACTAAGAAATATTATTGGTGATCTAGAACTAGACCAAACACTTACATCAAGAGATACAATTAACACTCAAATGCGTTCTATTTTGGATGAAGCAACGGATCCATGGGGAATTAAAGTTAACCGTGTAGAAGTTAAAAATATTATTCCACCAAGAGATATTCAAGAAGCTATGGAAAAACAAATGCGTGCTGAACGTGAAAGAAGAGAAAAAATTCTTCAAGCAGAAGGTGAAAAGAAATCATCTATTCTTATTGCTGAAGGTGAAAAAGAATCTGCTATTTTAAGAGCAGAAGCTCAAAAAGAATCACAAATTAAAATTGCTGAAGGTGAAGCAGAAGCTCTTCTTAAAATTAAAGAAGCAGAAGCTAAGGGTATTAAACTTTTAAAAGATGCTAAAGCTGATGCTGCTGTTCTTGCTTTAAAAAGTTATGATACTATGAGCAAGATGGCTGATGGACAAGCAACAAAACTTATTATTCCATCAGATTTAAAAGGCATAGCAACTTTAGGAACAACTCTTGCTGAAGTTTTAGAAAAGAAAGAAAAATAGTCGAAAGACTATTTTTTTATTTGTCAATACCTCTGAAACATATTTTATTATTGCTTTACATATAATTTTATGGTAGTATTTTAATAGTTAAAAATAGTAAAAGGTGGTTGATAAAGATGATGGATTTTATTGATAATTTAGCAAACAATGATATATTTTTAACTTCATTAATTATTGTATTAGTAATATTAGTTATAACATTCTTTCTTGTTTTATTTTTAGGAGGAAAGAAAAACAAACCTAAAAATAATATAAAAGAAAATAAAACTGATGATATTTTTCCAACAGTTGAAGGCAATGATGTTGATTTTAATCATGAAGAATATGTTCAAGAAGCAACAAATGAATTTGAGCTTACTCCAGTTCAAGATGTTAAAGAAGTTCTATCAGAAGTTCAATTAGATAAAATTGAAGAATCTCCTGCATATCAAGTAGAGAATAATTCATTTAATGAAGAACCAGAAATGAGGAACTTTAGTTTTGATGAATTATCAAAAATGATATCTGATGAATTAGATAATATCGATAAAAAAGAAGAAGAGACTTCTGAAAATAATGAAACAATTAATAATGATGAACAAGATTCATTTATAAATACATTTAAACAAGTTGAAACAGAACCTATTTCTGTTGAAGCAGAACCTGAACTTAATAGTACTACTTCATTTGATTCACTAATGATTAATAAAGTCGTTGAGCCAGAAAAAAATGAAGATATTGTTCTTCCGAAACTTAAAGATGAAGAAACTACTTCAAATGAACCTATAATTAAAGATGAAGAAGTTCCTCTTTATGCTAGGTTTAATCACGAATCATTCGATTTAAAAGATAAAGATTAATTGTCAAGTCACCTTGCATTAATCTTTTTTTTAATGTTATAATTTATAAAGGTGAATAGTAATGGCAAAAGAAGCTAAATATGATGAGTCATCAATAAAAATTCTTGAAGGTTTAGAAGCTGTTAGAAAAAGACCTGGTATGTATATTGGGTCTACTGATAAAAGAGGACTTCATCATTTAGTATGGGAAATTGTAGATAATTCTATTGATGAAATAATAAATGGATACGGTAATACCGTTAAAATATTAATGAGAAAAGATGGATCTATTACAGTTGCAGATAATGGCCGTGGTGTTCCAACTGGAAAACATGAATCAGGTAAATCAACTCCTGAAGTAATTTATACAGTACTTCATGCCGGTGGTAAATTTGAGGAAGGAAACTATAAAGTTTCTGGAGGCCTTCATGGTGTTGGTGGATCTGTTGTTAATGCTTTATCTAAAAAAATGGATGTAACTATTTATCGTGATGGTAAAATAGCTAATATTAGATTTATTGATGGTGGTAAAGTTGAAAGCCCACTTAAATATATTGGAGAAACAAAAAAAACTGGTACAGTTGTAACATTCTTACCAGATTATGATATCTTTAAAAACTGCGATTTTTCATTTACAACTATATGTGAAAGAATGCAAGAAAGTGCATTTCTTTTGTCTGGTTTAATTGTAGAAATAGCAGATGAAAAAACAGGTAGAGAAGCTAAATTCCATTATGAAAATGGCCTTATTAATTTTGTTGAATACATTAATGAAAATAAAAAAGCCTTACACAAAGTAATTAATTTTAGTGGTCAAAAAGAAGGAATCGAAGTAGAAATTGCGATGCAATACTCTGATTCTTACTCAGAAAATATTTTGTCATTTGTTAATAATGTTAAAACAATTGATGGTGGTAGCCATGAAGTCGGTTTTAAAACTGGTATAACTAAAGCATTTAATGATTATGCAAAAGCTAATAATTTAATTAAAACTAAAGATGGTTCATTTGATGGAGCTGATGTAAGAGAAGGTTTATCAGCAATTGTAAATTTAAGAATACCTGAAAATTTATTACAATTTGAAGGTCAAACTAAAGGTAAACTTGGTACACCAGAAGCAAGAAGTATAACTGAATCAATTACTTATGACAATTTAAAATTCTTCTTAGAGGAAAATAAAGAAATAGCTTTAACAATTATTGAAAAAGCTAGTAAGAGTAAACTTGCAAGAGAAGCAGCAAGAAAAGCAAGAGAAGCAGCTAGAGCTGGAAAAGGAAAAGATAAAAAAGAAAAGATTTTATCCGGTAAACTTGCTAAAGCTACAGGCAAAGATAGTAAAATAAATGAACTATTCTTAGTTGAGGGAGATTCAGCAGGTGGTTCTGCTAAAACTGGTAGAAACAGAGAAACTCAAGCAATACTACCACTTCGTGGTAAAGTTTTAAACTGTGAAAAAGCATCTTCAAATGATATAAATTCAAATGAAGAATTAAATACACTTACTTATGCAATAGGAGCTGGTATTGGACCTGATTTTGATCCAAAAGATAGTAATTATGGAAAAGTAATAATCATGACCGATGCCGATGATGATGGAGCTCACATTCAAATATTACTTTTAACATTCTTCTATAGATTTATGAGACCACTCATTGAAGAAGGCATGCTATATATAGCAAATCCTCCTTTATATGCTCTAGACTTTGGTAAATCTAAAGAATATGTTGCAACAGATGAAGAACTTGAAGAAAAGAAAAAAACTGTTAAAGGTTCTTATAAAGTTCAAAGATTTAAAGGTCTAGGTGAAATGGATGCTGATGAACTATATGAAACAACTATGAATCCATTAACGAGAAGTTTAATAAAAGTATCTATTACTGATGCAGCCCTTGCAGAAAAAAGAGTATCTGTTTTAATGGGTGATAAAGTAGAACCTAGAAAAGAATGGATTGAAGAGAATGTTGACTTCTCTTTAGAAGACGATTTTAGGAGGTAATTATATATGGCAAATAAAGTAGAACAAAATATTATTGAAAAAATATATGATTATACTCTTGAAGATATAATGGGTGATAGATTTGGTAGATATTCTAAATCTATCATTCAAGATAGAGCATTACCAGATGTAAGAGATGGTTTAAAGCCAGTTCAAAGACGTATTTTATATACAATGTGGGAAGATAAAAATACTTTTGATAAGCCATACAGAAAATGTGCAAAAGCAGTTGGTGATGTTATGGGTAAATATCACCCACATGGTGATTCATCAATATATGGTGCAATGATAAACATGTCTCAAAGATGGAAAATGAGAGAAATGTTTATTGATATACATGGTAATAATGGATCTATAGATGGTGATGGACCTGCTGCATATCGTTATACTGAAACAAGACTTACAAAACTTGCTGGTGTTATGCTTAAATATATTGAACGTGATTCAGTAGAAATGGCACTTAATTATTCAGATGATTATCTAGAACCTACTGTACTTCCAGCAAACTTTCCAAACCTTTTAGTTAATGGTTCTCAAGGTATATCTGCAGGCTACGCAACTAATATACCTCCTCATAATATAACTGAAGTAATTGATGCATCAATTCACAGAATTGATAATCCCACTTGTAGACTTGATACCATACTTAATATAGTTAAAGGGCCGGATTTTCCAACTGGTGGAGTAATTGAAGGAAAAGATGGTTTAAGACAAGCTTATGAAACAGGTAAAGGTAAAGTAGTTGTTAAAGCTAAAACAGAAATAGTTAAGGATAAAAAAGGTCATAGAATTATTATTCATGAAATACCTTATGATGTTTTAAAAGAACCTCTAAGAAAGAAAATAGAAGATATTAAAATAGATAAAAAAGTTGAAGGCATAGTTGATGTTAGAGATGAATCTGACAAAGAAAATATGGCTAAACTTGTTATTGAACTTAAAAAAGATGCTAATGCAGAACTTATTTTAAATTATCTATTTAAAAATACAGATTTACAAATTAACTATAACTTTAATATGGTTGCTATTTGTGATAGAAGACCTAAACAATTAGGACTTCTAGAAATACTAGATGCTTTTATAGCTCATCAAAAAGAAGTTATTTTGAGAAGAACTAGATATGATCTTAAAAAAGCTGAAGAAAGACTACATATAGTTGAAGGTTTCTTAAAAGCTGTAGATATTTTAGATGAAGTAATTAAATTAATTCGTGCATCTAAAAATAGAGCAGACTGTATTGAAAATTTAGTTAAAGAATTTAAATTTACTGAAGTTCAAGCAACAGCTATTGTTGATATGAGACTTTATAAGTTATCTAATACTGATGTTAACTTACTTTTAGAAGAACAAGGAAACCTTCAAAAAATGATAGAGTTCTTAAATAGTATTTTAAATAACGAATCTATTTTAAAAACACAAATGAAAAAAGAACTTAATGAAATCAAAAAAGAATATGGTAACGATCGAAGAACAGAAATTAGGGATGAAATATCTGAAATTAAAATAGATATGAAAGATATGATTCCTAAAGAAAATACTATTGTAGTTGTTACTAAAGAAGGTTACATAAAAAGAGTTTCGCCTAAATCATATACTGATGAAGAAGAAACAGTTATGAAGCCTGGTGACTATGTAATAGGTTTATATGATACAACAACGCTTAATAACATAATGGTATTTACTAATTTAGGTAGATATTGCTTTATACCAGTACATTTAATTCCTGAATGTAAGTGGAAAGAATTAGGTAAACATATTAATAATGTTTGTATGTTATCACCTGATGAAAAAGTTATTTCATCAGTTATATATGATAATGATAACTCTATACTTGTTCTTGCAACTAAACAAGGAATGGTTAAAAAAGTACTTTATAAAGACTTTGTTGTATCAAGATATTCTAAACCACTTACTGCAATGAAGTTAAAAGATGATAAAGATGAACTTGTATCAGCATTTAAAACAAATAATGATTCAAATGTTATTATGGTATCTAAAAATGGATATTATGTTAAATACAGTTTAGATGAAGTACCTGTAATAGGTCCTAAAGGATCAGGTGTTAAAGGTATTAATTTAAAAGATGATGAACTGGTATCTTTATCTGTAATTAAAGATAATGATGAATACTTAAATATAGCAACTAATAATAAAACAGCTAAAAGAATTAAGTTAAGTGATCTATATATGATGAGCAGAGCTAAAAAAGGTCTTCTATTAATGAAGAAAGTTAAAACTCAAGATTATCATGTTATAGATGCATTTACATCTGAATCAAGAGATGACATATGCATAAAATCAGATAGTGAAATAAGAATGATTAAAAATAGTGATATAGCCATAATGGATACCCAGTCAACTGGATCATCTATATCTAAATATATGGTTGATAAAGTATACATTAAAGCTAATATCATAAAGCAAAAAGATATAGTTATTAATGATTCTGAAGAAGATGACGTAATTATTTCTTCTGAACCAGTAATGAAAGAAGAAGTAAAAGAATTTACTTTAGATGATTTTATTGATGATTTTAAAATCTAGTCTTAAAAATCACTTTATTAAATAATATTTAATAAGGTGATTTTTTTATGGATAAAAAAGAAGATTTTAAGAATTTTGTTAAGAGTAATCCTAAGTTAGTAAGTTATATTAAAAATAATGATAATAGTGTACAAAAGTTATATGAAGTATATGATTTATATGGAGAAGATGACAAGGTATGGGATGAATACTTAAAAGAAGATAACAGAGGTCTTAATTTGAATAATATTACAGATATTGTTAAAAATATAGATATGAACTCTATTAAAGGTCATATTGATACGGCTCAAAAAGCTTTAAGTATAGTTCAGGAATTAACTGGCAAAGTAGGTGACGGTGTAAAAGCTATTAAAAAACCATTGGCACCTAAACCAATTGATAAATTCTTTGAGGATTAATAATTATGGATGGAGAAATTATAAAACATTTATTTGAAAAGAAAGAATATTATGAATACTTAAAAGAAAATAGTGAATGGATAAAAATATTAAAAAGGAATAAATATCGATATAAAGATTTTCTTAATTTTGTGAAAAAGAAATATAAATTAAGAACACAAGATAAAATAAATAATGCTTTAAATAAAGCTAGTATGTTAAGCGAAGTGTTAAGTAATATTAAATAATAATAAATATGATTGATTTATATTTTTTTCCAAGGTATAATGAGGTTATAAAATAGGAAGAGGGAGAAGAGATTGAAAAATAATAAGAAAGGTTTTACATTAGTAGAACTACTTGCAGTTATCGTAATCTTAGCCGTTGTTATCTTAATCGCTGTTACAGCAGTTATTCCAAGAATGAGAAATGCTAAAAAGAGTGCATTCAAGGATGAAGCTCTTGCATTCGTAAAAGCTGCTGAAGAAGCTTATGTATCTACTCAAATGGAAAGTTCAACTGGAACTGGTACTACTTGTTTCACTGTTGCAACGTTAACTGATGCTAATAATGGTTACATCGAACTAAAAGGTGGTAAGTCATACGCTGGTAAAATAGTTCTTAACTCAACAGGTGTAGTTACTGGAGTTTACCTAGAAGATTCAACAAATAGCTATGTAATAACAAACGCTAGTTATAATTCAAACAAAACTTTAACTGTACTTGCTAGTGGCGATACTGGATATGTAGCATTAACATCTGCACAAAAAGCTTGCTAGTTAATATTAGTTTACAGAAATAAGAAGGAGAATATTCAAATGAAAAATAATAAAAAAGGTTTTACATTAGTTGAATTACTTGCAGTTATCGTAATCTTAGCTGTTGTAATTTTAATCGCTGTTACTGCTGTTGTTCCAAGAATGAATAATGCAAAAATGAATGCTTTTGCTGATGAAGCATTAGCTTATATTAAAGCTGCACAAGAATATGCAGTTGCTCAACAAGCAGATGGATCTGCTGCACCTACTTGTATTTTAATAAGTAGTTTAAATGGTACTTATATTGACAAAAAAGGTGAAACTTATACAGGTGTTGTAGAAAATGATTCTGGAACATGGAAAATTTATATTAAAGGTACTAAATACATGATAAATGGTAAATCATCACCATTTACTGTATCTGGAAATAATCCATCAGTTGTTGCTGCTGGTACTTTAAGTAAAACATCTTGTAGTTAATAGATAGTAAATAAAGAATGCACATTGTGCATTCTTTTTTTATTGATATGATATAATGTTTATAGGTGGTAAAAATGATTATAGGATCTCATGTATCTTTTGGTGAAGAACAACTTTTTGGTTCATTAAAAGAAGCTATTAGTTATAATGCAAATGCTTTAATGTTTTATACTGGAGCACCTCAAAATACTATTAGAAAACCAATAAATAAGGATTATTTTGATAAAGCTATTGCTTTAGCTAAATCAAATAATATAGAGTTTAAAAATATTGTTTGTCATGCTCCATATATTATTAATTTAGCAAATAGAAAAGAACCTGAAAAATGGGATTTTAGTATTAACTTTTTGATTCAAGAGTTAAATAGATGTTTAGAACTAGGTGTAGATAAAATAGTAGTTCATCCAGGTTCTAGCGTAGGTATTACTCAAGAAGAAGGTATTAATAATATAATTGATGCCTTAAATATAATCTTAAATAAAACCAAAGATGTTAATATTTTAATTGAAACTATGGCTGGAAAAGGAAATGAATGTGGAAGAAACATTGATCAAGTTGCTAATATAGTTAATACTATAAATAGTGATAGACTTTGTGTATGTGTTGATACATGCCACATTAATGATGCTGGTTATGATGTAAATAGTTTTGATAAATATTTAGATGAGTTTGATCAAAAAATAGGAATAGATAAAATAAAATGTATTCATATAAATGATAGTAAGAATGAATTAGGATCTCATAAAGATAGACATGAAAATATAGGTTTTGGAACAATAGGTTTTGATGCTTTATATAATGTTTTAATAAATAAAAGATTAGAAAATATTCCTAAAATATTAGAAACTCCATATATAGAAATAGATGCAAAAACAAAAAAACCTCCATATAAGGAGGAAATTGAGATGTTAAAAGAAGGAGTATTTAACCCTAATTTATTTAAATAAACATACGATACTTTGAATAATACTCTTTAAATAATTCATTTATTTTAATAAAGTTTTCTTCACTATATTTATCTTTATAACGATTTAAATTTAGTATATTGGGATTAGATAATATCTTATCCCAATTTTTTTTAATAAAATCATAAGTAAATGTTAATTCATCTTCACTTAAAGAAATGTTTTTCTTTAAAGCAAATGAATTAACATCTTCTTTAGTTATTTTATTCATATATCTTTCTATAAGACTATACATATTTCTTCACCTAATATATAGTATGAATAATTAGATTTTATGAATACTAATAATGGTGATTATTATAAAAAGAATAATCTTATATTTATTGATAATATTTATAATAATATCTTTTCGTATTATATATATAAATAATAAATCTACTTATAAAATAAAATTAAAGCGATTAGATAATAAATATACATATTCTTTATCTGCTCCAAGAGGAAGAATTCTTGATATAAAAGGAAAAGTAATTGTAGATAACATTAAAAAAAGAGTAATTATTTATAATAAACTTGATAATCCTAATATAAATAATGAATTAATAATAGCTAAAAAGTTAAGTAAATATTTAACAGATGATTTTAATATAACAAAAAAAGAAATATCAAATTATATTTTTGATAAAGAAAACAACTTAAAAAAATATATATCAGAAGATGATTATAAAAAATATAAAAACTCTATTATAAATTACCAAGAAGCAAGAAATATTGCACTCAATAATATAAAGAATAATTATAATAATAGCTTATCTTTAGAAGAATTAAAAATAGCAAAAATATATAATTTAATGAATAAGGATTATTACTATGATAAAAAAATAATATATCAAGACCTAGATGATAAAACATATTTTAAAATTATGGATGAAAATATACCAGGTATATCAGGCGAATATATTTATGAAAGGTATTATCCTTATGGTGATCTTTTAAAAAGTATCTTAGGTAAAGTAGGTAAGATAGATAGAGAAAATAAAGAAGAATTCTTAAGTAAAGGTTATATGCTTTCTGATTTAGTTGGTCTTAGCTATCTTGAAAAAGAATATGAAGATATATTAAAGGGATCTAAAGGAAAATATAAACTTAATAAAGATGGAACATATACTAAAGTATTAGATGAAAAAATAGGTAATGATATTTATCTTAATATTGATATGGATATTGAAGAAAAATTATATGAAATAATGAAAAAACATATTTATGAAACCAAGGGAAAGTTTAATACAGAGTTTTATAATAAAACTTATGTTTTAGTTGGAACTCCAGATGGAAAAATTAAAGCTGTTTTAGGTCTTAGAATAAATAATGATAATTCATTTACTGATATAACTAATGATACTATCACTTCTTCCTTTGTTGTTGGATCAGTTGTTAAAGCAGCATCAAATACTGTTGCGTACCATGAAAATGTCATAGTGCCTGGTAAAAAAATAAATGATTCATGTGTTAAATTATATTTAAATACTATCAAATGTTCTTTTTCAAGACTTGGATATATCGATGATATATCTGCTCTTGAAAAATCATCTAATTATTATCAGTTTATTAATGCTATTAAAGTTATGGGTTATAACTATAAATATAATATGAAAATAAATGCAACTAGTGAAGATTTTGATAAATATAGAAATATATTTAAAGAGTATGGTTTAGGATCTAAAACTAATATTGATTTACCAAATGAAAAGGAAGGTATTAAAGGAAATATAGTAGCTCCTGATTTACTCTTAAATTTATCAATAGGTCAGTATGATGCATATACTCCAGTTCAACTTTTATCATATGCAAATACTTTAGCAAGTAATGGTAAAAGATATAATTTATCATTACTTAGTAATGATAATAATATAATAGATACTGTAGAAATAAGTGATGATAATATGAAGCGTATTCACGAAGGGCTTCATAAAGTAGTAACAAGTGGAACTGGTAAAGGCTATATATATAATAATGATGGAGCAGGAAAAACAGGAACAAGTGAAACTTTATATGATAAAGATAATGATGGAATTTATGAAACAAATTCAACATCTACAGCTTTCATTGGATTTGCTCCATATATAAATCCAAAGTATACATTTGCTATAATTAGTCCCAATATTTCATCAAATATTAAAAAAGGAATATATAAAGTGCCAATAAACCGTTATATTATGCGTGATTTAACCAATTTTTTATTTGAAAAATAATATTTCTTTGATATAATACATGTGGACCTAAAAAAGGAGGTTATTTACATGGCTAAAAATGAAAATCGTGTTTACGTTACTATGAAATGTACAGAATGCGGAAATCAATTACGTCCTACAGTTAAAAATAAAAAGAATACTACTGATAGATTAGAAATTAAGAAGTATTGCCCTAAATGTCGTAAGACTGTAACTGTTAAAGAAGCTAAATAATTTATAGTAAGGAGTTAGTAAATATGAATATTAATATAAATGATATCAAAAATGGTATGACAATTATCATGGATGGTAACTTATCACAAATTGTTGAGTTCCAACATGTTAAACCTGGTAAAGGACCTGCTTTTGTTCGTATCAAACTTAAAAATTTAAGAACCGGTGCTATTGTTGAAGATACATATAACACTAACCTTAAAGTAGAAAAAGCACATATAGATAAAATGCCAATGCAATATTTATACCAAGATGGTAATAAATATGTATTTATGAATTCTCAAACATATGATCAAATTGAAATACCTGAAGAAAAACTTGAAAACGAAAAGAAATTCTTAAAAGAAGGTATGGAAATTACTATTGATTTTTACGAAGGAGAAATTATTGGTATAACACTTCCAGAAAAGATTGAATTTGAAGTTGTTGAAACTGAACCTGCAGTTAAAGGTAACACTACAAATAATGCCATGAAAGATGCTACAATTGAAACTGGATTTGTTGTTAAAGTACCTTTATTTATTAATCAAGGAGAAAAAATTATCATCTCAACTAAAGATGGTAAATACTCATCTAGAGCTTAAAATAATTGATTTTATAATCAATTATTTTTTTATTGAATATATTTAGAATTATTTGATATAATTAATATGTAAGTGTTACCTATATTAGGTGACGCCTACTACTTAAAGAACGCCACACTCATATGAGCTGTGGTCTTTTTATATTAATTCTAAAATAACTAGTATCAATAGAATTTCAATGATAAGGGAACTTATATCCTTTCTCATGACTCCATCTCCTTTCAACCAAAACCCCCTGGTTAATCAGTACTACTGATCTTGTTTAATTAAAAAATGAAGTAGACCCACCAATATAGGTAACAAAAGGTTATTATATATATTGATTAATATATTTCAATAACATCGACAAAACTTGTCAAAACTTCTTATTATTAGTCATATTAGACTTTAAATCAGAATAAATTGTGATATAATAATATCTATAGAATGGAAGTGGAAGTATGGCAAAAAAAGCAGAACAAAATGTAGAAGAAGTTGTTTCTGAAGTAAAAGAAGAAAAAGTTGTTTCTGAAACAGCCAAATCAAAGAAAAATAGTAAAACTGCACTTAAAGTAGTAATTATTACATTAATTGTTGCTCTAGTTGCAGTAGGAGGATTCTTTGCTTATCGTATGTTTATGAGTAAAGATCCAGTAAAAGTTACATCTAGTGCTATTAGAGGATTAAAAGATAGTCTTGCTGATGCAAAAGATGATAATAGCGAAATAGCTAAAATATTAGAAAGTGATGATGCTTTTGAAATTAAAAGCAAAATCAAATTAGATTTACCAGATAGTATTGGAGATGATTATCTAGTAAATTTCTTAGCACAAGCTGATGAAGAAAATGAATCATTCAAGTTTGATATTAAAGCTAAAGAAGGATCAAGTACTATTCTTGATATTAGTGCATTAATAGATGCTGCTAAAGTATATTTTAAATTTAATGATACAATGGATAACTACTACTATACAAAAGTAGAAGATACTATTGATTCAATTGATATGGATAAACTACCAGTATTACCTGATTATGATTTTGAAAATATCATTGATTACTTAGCAGATGCAGTTGATGGAACTTTATCTAAAAAAGATTTCGAAAAAGAAAAAGAAGAAATAACAATCAAAGATAAAGATTACAAAGTTACTAAATATACTGCAGAAATTGATGAAGTTAAATTAAAAGGAATTGCTGATAAATTCTTAGATAAAGTACTAAAAGATAAAAAATTAATTAAAGTTATTGCACAGATGACTGATGCTGATGAATCAGACATTAAAGATGCAATTAAAGAAGTTCAAGATGTAGATGCTGATGAACTTGGTGAAATAAGTCTTGATTACTCTGTATATGTAACATCAAGTGGAAAAGCTATAGGTTATGGCTTTGGTTTCGAAGGTGCAGAAGTAATTATAGCTGATTATAACGATGTTCTTTCTTTCCAAATCATTGCTCAAGGAATGAGAGCTGCAATCGAAGCAGAAAAGAAAAGTGATGATCACTATGTAATTACTTTAGATGCAATGGGAATGATTACTGGAGAACTTGATATTAAAACTGATCTTGAAACTGTAGAGAAAAACGAAGAATATAAATACACTTTAGATGCAAATTTATCACTAAGTGTTTATGGTCAAAAAGAAACTAAGGGCTCTTTAAAAGCTGAAACAACTATTAAAAAGATTGATAAAGTTGATACAAGTGCAAAACTTGGAGCTAAATCAATTGATAGTTTAAATGAAGTAGAACAATATGATTTTGCTAGAAAAGTTCAATCTTCTTCATCATATAAATTTATTTATAGTTTTATTGAAGGACTTGAATCTACTACTTCAGCATTTGATCTATAATAAAAATTAAAAGCTATTTTCAAAATAGCTTTTTTATTTGACTTTAAATAATATAGATAATATAATATCAAACTATAAATTGATTTTTTAAAGGAGTTTATATATGAAGTTAGATGATTTAATCAAGTATAAAGAAGAATTAGAAAATGAAGCAAAATATGTAGGAATTATAGATAATTATACTGGTCAGGCTTATGAATATGATGAACCTATTTCAAAATTTGATGATTCCGAATACACGGTATCAGAGATAGCAAACAAATGTGAAACAGATAGAGTAATTAAAGAATGTGAACAGCTATTAAAGACATCAACAGAATTACTAGTAAATTATGGTATTCCTTTTGATAGAATAACGTTATCTACAAATCCAGGATTATTTTGTAAAAAAGCAGCTTATGAAGATTATGCGAGTGATGAACATACAATATTTAAAAATGGAGTTAAAAAACATTTATATGGAAATATAATAAACAAATATATACCAGTTATTTTTCGCTTAGATTTAAACATAGTATTTGTACCTAGCGAATATGTTGGTGGGAAAATCTTAGTATCAATTAATGATTATATTTGTGATCACAAATCAGATGAATGTGGCTTATACATTGAAGATTTTCGTAGATCTTGCAATGTTCATGGAATCATTGACATTGATGAGTTTGCTAAAAAATTAACTAAACTTGGATATGAATTTATTGATGGACTTGAAGCAATAGATGTAAATGCTCAGAATTATTTAACAAACTATTTTGAATCTGTTGATGATGATTGTGATTTCCCACTTTGGGTCTCTGCAGATTTTACAAGAAAAAGAACTAAATAACAAAAAAAGAACCTTTTAACTAGGTTCTTTTTTAGTGCATAAAAAAATGGTGTCCCCGGAGTGATTCGAACACTCGACCGTACGCTTAGAAGGCGTATGCTCTATCCAGCTGAGCTACGGAGACATCAACTACTAATGATTATATAACAAGTATAAGATTTTATCAAGATTTTTTGTATCGAGCATACGCCTTAAAGAAAAAATAATAAAACTAATTAATAGTTTTATTATTTATTCTTACTGTGTCAACATTATACGTATCTTTAACAGAGTATGTTATTCCATACATAACTTCTTCATCAATTTCATTAAATCCATTAAATATTAAATTATTAAATTCAAGATTAATTTCATTTTCTAAAATTTCATAATTTTTAAGTTCAGTTCCTGCAATAATATATGTTGATAAATTATCATCAATATAATCTTTACCAGATAGTTCATTAATAATAACTTCTATTTTTTCTTTTTCACTATTAACTGTAAAAGTAATAGGAATATAATAATTTGTATCATTATAGCTATTAATAAAGTAAGCTGTAACACTTTTTGTATCTTTAAAACTATTAATCATAGATTTATGATTAATACCTATATCTCTTGTTAATACTTCAGGTAATACTTTGTTTATATTTGGTATTCTTATTAATGGCTCGCCATTAATAAGAATTTTAACTCTATTAATACCATCTATTTCAGTTAAAGTATATACAATAGATTCGATAATTTTTTCTTCATGTCCTTCATTATTTTTAAATAAATTATCATTAAAATCTATTGTAATAAGATCATTTTCTATTTTTAAGCCATTTAGAGTTGTGCTATTTGATATATAAGATGTAAAACCCAGAGGTAAGTATTTGTTCTTATTAGAACCATTAATTAAAGCTTCAATTAATTCTTTAGCAATATTTTCTTTACTTTCTTTATTGATATTAATATATGTTCTTGAAACATAATTATTTTTATCAATTAAATATATAGCTGAAGTTTTTGCTTTTTTATATATTGTTTTAGTAGGTACTTTAATTTCATTTTTAGGAAAGATATATATACTTACTAAAACAATTATAAGTGCAAAAGATGCCACAATAATTCTTCTAAATGATCCTTTTTTTAACATGTTTTCACCTATAAAAATAATATGAAATATATAAAAAAATATAACTATTTTATTTATAGTTATATTTTTACTTCACCAATTTTAATAAGTTCAACTAAAGCTTGACTTCTTCCTTTAGAACCTAGTTTTTGTATTGTATTAGAAATATGATTTCTAACAGTTTTTTCACTAATACCTAATTCTTTTGATATTTCTTTAGTGTTTTTATTTTTAACTAAAAGATTAAAGATTTCTTGTTCTCTTTTAGTTAGTATATGATTTTTCATACCTAGTTTCCTTTCATTTTATATATCCACTTACTTTTATAATATGAAAGAAAAAAAGGGTTGTGTAGGTTACTAACCTTCAAACTTAACTGTAATATATTTATTTTCTTTAAATTTTTCTTGTACACTTTTTATAATTTTATTAGCGATCTCATTATTATGAACATCACTTGATATGGTTATACTAATTTGATTATCTCTTATTTTAATAAAACTATCATAATCAAATTCTTTCTTTATTAACCTTGATAATTCTTCTTCTTTCGTTTTATAACTTGAAATCACCTCAAGTTCATCATAAGCATTATTCTTTTCTTCTAAAGTTGCCTCATCATCAAGAAGTATATTTTGTAGTTCATCAATTTTTCCCATGGTAGATTCATCATCAGCAACTTTTAAAACGCTTATATTATTATCATCTGAAGAACTATTAGCTACATATGAGGAGCTGGATTGATATTTACCCATAGTTAAACTAGTTTGATCAGTTGAAAAATAGTAGATTCCTAAAACAATAATAAGTGAAAAAAGTGTAATAAACCATAAGCTTTGTTTATTTATCATATAATCCTCCTTTATCATGATAATATATATGATTAATTGCGATAAATATGATTTATTTAAATAGACTTATTGTTTTATTAAGTATATTTTGATATATTTTATATATGTATAAGGAAGGCTAAAAAAATGAAAAACAAACTTATTATAACTTTATTTATTGTTATTTTATATTCAGTATTTTTCTTCGTGCCTATAAAAGAATTGTTAATAAGAAGAGGCACTATAAATTATTATAGATCTGATAACTGGGAACTAGTTAGTAAATCTAACGATAAAATCTATGATAAAATCATGACTTTAGAAGCATTTATTAAAAATAGATACAATAATTATTTTCCTTTTTATAATAAAATAAATAATTTATATTATAGCTCTATAATTAATGTAGATAAATTATATTTAAACGATATATATCTAAAAGATAATGCAGATAATGAAAGAATTTTTTATAGTGATGAAAATAATTTTTATTATGTTCTAAATAAATACTCTAAAAAAGAATTAGAGGACAGATTAGATAAAGAAGCATCATTTTATAATGAAATAAATGATAAATATCCAAGTGTTAATTTAGCTTTATATATTCCACTTAGATATGAATCATTTAAGTTTAATAATATAAATTCGAATTATGATTTAGTTAATGAGTTTATAAAAAAATTAAATTCAAATATTAAATATGACTTCTATAGTGTTAATAATTTAGAAGAATATAGTAAGTATTACTATAAAACAGATCACCACTATAATTCAAACGGAGCCGAAATAGCATATAAAGATATTTTAAATATGTTTAATATTGATAACAAATTAGAAATATCTCATAAAGATGTTTATGAACCATATTATGGTTCTATGGCAAAAAGTACTTTACTTAAAAAAGTAAGTGATAAATTAACAGCTATAGATATTTCTAATAGTTTAGAAGTTAATATAGATGATGTTAATTTTAAACCACTTGAAAAGAAAGATAGAAAAGATCCTTTTTATGATTATTATGTTGGTTATTTTAATGGTATGTATGATGAAATCATTTATAAAAATAATTCATCATTTAATAGAAATCTATTAATTATAGGTGATTCTTATTCATGGCAGGTAGATTACTTACTTGCAACAAACTTTGATAAAACTTTTGTTATAAATACTAAATATGGTAAGTGGATAGATAATGATTTAGTATTAAAAGATTATATTAAAGAAAATAATATAACTCATATATTATTCTTTAGAGAAGCAAAAAACCTAATATTTGATGCTGATAATTTAAAAGTAGATAAGAAGGTGATTAGGTAATGGTATTCTCATCAGTTATATTCTTATTTGCATTTTTACCACTATTCTTATTTTGTTATTTTGTACCTAAAAATATCAAAGTAAAGAATGTAGTACTTTTATTATTTTCTCTAGCATTTTATGCTTGGGGAGAACCATATTATTTTTTCTTAATGCTTTTTATGATAATTGTTAATTACAAATTAACAATTAAGATGGAAGAAAAGGAAAGTAAGAAAATATTTATTTTTTTGGTAATATTTAATTTGCTTTCTTTATTTTCATTTAAATATTTAAACTTTTGTATATCTAATTTAAATAATGTATTTAATTTAAGTATTAAAAGCTTAAATTTATCTTTACCTATAGGTATTTCATTTTATACATTTCAAGTATTATCATATGTTATTGATGTCTATAATAAAAAGGTAAAAGCACAAAAAAGTTTTATTAATCTTGCTTGTTATGTAAGTGCTTTTCCTCAGCTTATAGCAGGACCTATAGTAAGATACACTGATATTGAAAAGGAAATTACTAATAGAAAAACTACATCAGATGACTTTGCTGACGGAATTAGAAGATTTATTACTGGTTTATCAAAGAAAGTATTAATTGCTAACAATGTATCATATGTATGTGATTCTATCTTTGCTCTAGGTGCACCAACTGTTGGTTTTATTGGTATACTAATAGCAATAGTATCATATACAATGCAAATCTATTTTGATTTTTCAGGATATTCTGATATGGCAATAGGCCTTGGAAGAATGTGTGGTTTCCATTATAATGAAAACTTTAATCATCCATATATTTCTAAATCAGTTACAGAGTTTTGGAGAAGATGGCACATATCACTATCGTCATTTTTTAAAGACTATGTTTATATTCCCCTTGGAGGAAATAGGAAAGGTACATTTAAACACATTAGAAATATTTTAATTGTATGGGCTTTAACTGGACTATGGCATGGTGATTCATGGAACTTTATTTTATGGGGATTATATTATGGAGTTATTTTAATAATAGAGAAGTATTTATTTAAAAAAAGAAAAATATCATCACATATCTATACAATGGTTATTGTTATGATTGGCTGGCTTATTTTTAGACAAACAAATATGAGTGACTTAATTACTTCATTTAAAGGTTTATTTGGCTGTTATGGTTTAGGAAGTATAAGAAGTTTATATTATCTAGGGATATTTTCATCAAGATATATTATTGCTTTTATCTTTGCTATTATCTTATCAACAAATTTAATAAAATTTAAAGATAGTATTAGTAAGGATGTACTTTTAATTATATTATTTATAATTTCAATAATATTTGTTGTTGTAAGTAGTTATAATCCCTTTATTTATTTTAGATTTTAAAAGGAAGCTTTGCTTCCTTTTTTAATTTTCTAAAAAAATTTGAAAATAAAAAAGGAAATGAAGAATTTTTCGGAAAAGTATATTAGTGAAGGGAGAATAATAATGCATAAGAAAGTTTTCGTAGTAAAACAGCATGACATCACTGACTGTGCACCAGCATGTTTATTGTCAATTATTAGCTTTTATGGTGGATACGTTCCTATTGAGATTATTAGACTTAAATGTGAAACTAATCATAACGGAACCTCTGCTTACAATTTAATTGAAGCCGCAAGAGAACTTAATTTTAAAGCTGAAGCTTTAAGGTGTAAGAGTTATCAGGATTTAATTGAAAAGAATAGTTATCCATGTATAGTTCATCTAAAACTAAAAAACAATCTTAATCACTTCGCAGTCTTATACTTTATATGTGATAAATATGCAATTTTAATGGATCCTGCAGTTGGTAAGGTTAAGATGAGCATTAATGAGTTTAAAGATATATTTACTAATGTCACTATATTATTACAACCTCAATCAACCTTAATCAAATTTGAAAAACCAAATACAATTAAACAAGTAATATCCTCATTTTATCTTACCAATAAAAAAATAACTCTAAAATTACTATTATTAAGTTTTTTCTTAGTATTAGTTTCCTTATCAATTAGTTATTTTATTAAATGTGGTTCTCTTGCATTATCAGGGGATTATGGTTTGCCTATATTATTCTATATCATGTTTATTTTTTTTATTGCATACATATTAAAAAATGTAATCGACTATAAAAAGAATGAATTAATAATATATGCCAATAAAAACATCAGCGCTGATTTATACGAAAAGTTTTCCCATCAATTATTTATTCTTCCTTTAAATTTTATTAAATCGAAAACTAGTGGTGAAATAATTAGCCGTTTTAGTGAGCTTTCACAAATAAACAAAATGATTCCTGAAATTATTGTAACTATAAGTTTAGATTTAATAATGGCATTATGGGCACTTATATTTTCTTGCTTTATTTCGACATATTTATCATTATTAAGTGTTGTTTTAATGCTTATATATTTTATTATATCTTTTGCATTTAAAAATCCGACATTGCAAAAAATTAATAAAAATATCACATTATCAAGTGAATTTAATACATGCATTATTGATAATGTAAATTCAATTATTAGCACTAAATATACTAATAATGAAGAAAATATGGAAAAAAGATTAGAAAGAAGTGGAACCAGTTATCTACTTAATAATATGAACCTTGAGACATTTTTTAACAAATTAAATGCTTTAAAAAACGTTTTATATGATCTTGGAAGATGGTTAATATTATCAATTGGTTTATATTTATGTTTTAAAAGAAAATTAAATGTAATTGATCTATTTACTTTTGAAATAATTATTAACTATTTCTTTGAATCAATTAAAGATATGGTAGGTATGCTGCCAAGCATCTGCTACTTTAAAACATCGTTATTTAAATTAAATGAGTTTTCAATAATAAAAGAGGAGAATAATGAAGCATTTAATTTTAAAAATGGTGATATTAAAGTAGAAAATTTATCATTTTCTTATGACAATAATAATTTTATATTAAAAGATATTAATATTTTTATTAAGGAAAATGAAAAGATCTTACTTCAAGGTTGTTCAGGTTCTGGTAAAAGTACTTTCTGTCAGATTTTAAGTAAACAACTAAACTATAAAGAGGGAAGTGTAACCATAGGAGGCGTAGATATTAATGATATTAAATCTAATGATTTTCGAAAAAATATTACCTATATAGGTCAGAAAGATTCATTAATTGTTGATACTATTTTAAAAAATATAATTTATGAAAGGAATATTAATGATAAAAATCTTGAAGATATATGTAAAATTTGTGAGATTGATAAAATAATAAAAAACAAGATTAATCGTTATAATGAGATTGTTAATGAATCTTCGATAAATATATCAGGTGGTGAAAAACAAAGAATAATTTTGGCAAGAGGACTTATTAATCCTGGCCAAATCATAATACTTGATGAGGCGTTAAGTGAAGTTAATAAAGATATGGAAGAAAGAATAATAAATAAAGTATTTAAATATTTTAAAGATAGAACAATAATCTATGTTTCACACAAAGACTATAAAAATATTTTTAAGAAAAGGATATTAATTAGTTAAAGTGATTGAAAACTATTTTGAATTAAAGTTTTATAAACATAAAAATAATAAATATTTATTTTATATTCTGACTTTATTAATAACTTTCTTAGTTTTTCTATCTCGAATAAAAATCAACAAATATGTTAATTTCAAACTACTTAAAATAAATAACATTTACTATATTAAGTGTGAAAATCATTGTAGTACTATCATGAATAGAAATACTATACAATTTGATAATCACAATTTAAAATACAAGTTTAAAAGTAAGATGGATAATCTATATGAAATTAATATATTAGATAAAAATGAAATTAATAATAACGCTGATATTAAAATCCCATTAAAAAAACAAAGTGTACATAATGCACTATTTAATATTTTTAAGAGAAAGGAGTAATGAAATTGGAAATATTAAAACAAGAAGAATTAAAAAATGTTATGGGAGGAGGTATCACTTTTAAGTTTATTATGGGACTAATAACTGCAGGGACATTCATTGTTGGGTTAGTTGATGGTTTCCTAAGACCTTTAAAGTGTAGAAACTACTAGTATGAAACAAAATGAATTAAAAAACATCTATGGTGGATCATTTAATTTTACAACAACATTCTTTAATTCAATATCAAGATATATAACTACAGTTAAAAGTGTAGCTGAATCTATTGGTAGCTCAATTAGAAGAATATTTAGTAAAAGATATTGCTAGATAGTAAAAGTTGATACAAATATGTATCAACTTTTTTAAGTTAGACAAATATATTTTCGTATATGTATAACTTCATTTTCCGCAACTGCTAATCAGGGAACTCTAAGGCAAAATAGTTGTTATTAAGTTGGATCTGTTTGTACATGTTCATTTCATATAAGCAACGTAAACTCAACAAATTTTGCTGCATGATCTGAAAAACAAACTTTAAAATAACTGATCAATATAAACCTGCATATTCAGTATATTTTCCTTATAGTTATGTTGGAAACGGAGTTTCAAATAGCCACTATGAGTACCTTACAATAAATGGTAAAGTTATACTTCAAAACTCTAACGGTGATATTACAGATATATTAATGAATGTAACGTGGTTCATTTAAAAATACAGTAGAGTTATTTTTCCCCTTTAATCCTTTAAAAACTACTTGTATAATCATAACTTATTTGCTATAATAACCAGTAGTTGAAGTCGAAGGGAGGGAAATCATGACTAAGGTCGTTGTTCAAAATGGTAACATTGATGGAGCTTTAAAGAAATTTAAGGCAAAAGTTGCAAGAAGCGGTGTCCCTTCAGAACTTAAAAAAAGAAAACATTATGAAAAACCAGGGGTTAAAAGAAGAGAAGCTAAAAAAGAAATGATTAGAAACTCTCGTAAAGCTAGCCGTAATAAAGGATTTTAATAAACACTTTTAAAAAGTGTTTTTTTATTTTCTTAAATATTCCTGCATATAATTTATAAGGTGAAATTATGAAAGCAATTGATAGATTAAAATATGGGTTTCGCAGTAAAGAATATTTTATATCTATATATCCTGATCATATCTATGTAATAAATTATAAAGATATCATTGATTTTACAGCTAATAATATCATACTTGAATTTAATGATTTTAAACTTAAAATTAAGGGATTAGATTTTAAAATAATTAGAAAAAACAATTGTGAAATTGATATTTTAGGTTTTTTTAATTCAATGGAGATAATTAATGGGTAATATATTAATAAAATGTCATAAAAAAAATGAGTCATATATTTTAAAGAAAATTATTAAAAATGATATTAATATTATCAATTCTAAGTATACTAAAGAATATATCTATTATTTGATTTCAGAAAATGATTATGAAAAATTGCTAAAAATTGATTATAAAAAAATAATTGATATTGAAAAACATATTGGGATTAAAGAAATAAAAAATGCTTTTGTAAGAAATATGGAAAAAATACTAATATCGTTAGGGATTGTTATTTTAGTTTTTTTATCTAAACTATATATTTTTAAAGTAAATGTTTACGTTAATGATTTAAATTTAAAAAAAATCATCACTTACACATTAATGGATGAAGGTATTAAGGATAATTCTTTAGTTAAATCGTTTAATGATATTAATAAAATAAAAAATAGAATTTTAAAAAAATATAATGATGAAATAGAATGGCTTGAAATATCTAAAAATGGATATGAATATGATGTAAGAATAATAAAAAGAGAGAAAAGCGTAAAGAAAAATGAAAGTGAAAAATGTAATTATGTAGCTTCAAAATCTGGAACTATTAAAACTATTATGGCAAGAAAAGGAGTTTTGCTTGTTCAGGAGAATAACTTTGTTAATAAGGGAGATATTTTAATAAGTGGTGATATTGTTTACAATGAAGAATTGAAAACAACGGTATGTGCACAAGGATTAATAACAGGTGAAGTTTGGTATAAAGTAAATGTCTCATACCCACTAAAAAAAATTAAATATTATAAAAAAAAGACAAGCTTTTATAACATGAATTTTAATTTTCTAAATAGAAAGTACAAATTATTTAAGGATAGGTATGATAATAGTAGAAAAATAATATCAATTGGTAGTAATAATATAGGCTTAGTTATAACTAATTCATTTAAAAAATATAAAAAAGTTATTAATTATAGTGAAGAAGAAGCATTAAAAAAATCTATTGATTTAGCTAAGAAGAAAGTATTATTAAAAGCAAATAAAAATTCTCATATTTTAAGTGAAAATATTTTGAAGAAAGATATAAAAAATGGTAAAATAAATGTGGAAGTTCTAATTACAGTAGAAGAAGAACTTGGGGTTGTAGAAAACTACTAGAAAAAGGTGATATGAATGGTTCTAGATTTATTTGCCAAAACACTTAATAGTGTATGGCCAATGATAGCAATTTTCTTATGTGTTTTAATAACAAGCAGAATTGCTTATTTAATTCTTCATCATAAGAAAGTAACAGTATATAAAGAAATATTTGCACTTATATTTATCATATATATGCTTTTATTATTTGAACTATTAACTGCAACTGATACAAATACTTTTCATGGTATTAACTTAAAACCATTTGCAGAAATATCAAGATATAAATTTGGATCTAGATTATTTAATATTAATGTTTTTGGAAACATATTAATATTTATTCCATTCGGAACATTTATTGCATCTTATATTAATTCAAAGAAAGCATTCCCGGTTTTTGCTGTTGCACTTTTAACTAGTACTGTTGTTGAACTGGTACAACTTAAAATAGGTAGAAGCTTTGATATTGATGATATTTTATTAAATGTTATTGGTTCCATATTAGGATACTTACTTTATAAATTATTAAAATCTATCAAAAGAAGATTACCAAGATTTTTCAGAAGTGATCTTTTCATGAATTTATTTAGTATAATAGCATTTATTATCATCATTTACTGGCTTTCTCTTAGAATAGGAATAATATAATATGAATAAAATTACAATTGATAATGAATATGGATATAAAAAATATCGATACTTAAAAAAAGTTTTAAACGCTGCATTAAAACATGAGAAAATTGATAATGCTGTATTTTCCATAATATTTGTTGATAACGAGACTATTAAGGATATAAATAGGGATTATCGAAATATTGATAAAGTCACAGATGTTATATCATTTGCGTTTGAAGATAATGGTAAACTGGTGTATAATAATGTTCGATTGCTTGGAGAAATATACATATGTATTCCAAGGATGATAGAACAAGCAAAAGAATATGGTCATAGTGAAAAAAGAGAATTATCTTTTCTAGCAGTTCATGGACTTTTACATTTGCTAGGTTATGACCATATGAAAAAAGAAGATGAAAAAGTAATGTTTGCTTTACAGGAGTTGATTTTAGATGACCAAAATATCAAGAGATGACATTAAAAAGAAAGGTATAAAAAGAACCTTAAGAACTTTTAAATATTCTGCTCAAGGTCTTGCATACGCATATAAAAATGAACAAAGTATGTGGATTCATGCAATTGCTACAATTGCTACAATTATTTTAGGAATAGTTTGTAGTTTATCACTTACAGAGTGGGCTATAGTATTTATAGCGCTTGGAGTAATTTTAGCAAGTGAGTTAATTAATACAGCAATCGAAGCAGCAGTTGATTTAGTTACTTTAGAGATACATCCTTTAGCTAAAATAGCAAAGGACTGTGGATCAGCTGCAACATTTGTATTAACTATTGTGTCTGTAATTATTTGTTTAATGGTTTTTGTACCTCATTTTGTCGGTTAGTAAAGGAAGTGTAGATTTATGCGTAGTGGTTTTGTAAGTATTATCGGTAGACCTAATGTTGGTAAATCCACTCTTCTTAACGCAATAATTAATACTAAAGTTGCCATTACGTCAAATAAAGCTCAAACAACAAGAAATATTATTCAAGGTATATACAATGAACCTGATACACAAATTGTTTTTGTTGATACACCAGGTATTCATAAACCTGTTAATAAACTTGGTAAGTTATTAAATAAACAATCATATTCTTTAACAAAAGATGTTGATGCTATTTTATTAGTTGTTGATGCTAAAGAAGGACTTGGAAAAGGCGATAAGTATATTATTAATTCACTTGAAAAAAGTAGCGTACCCGTTATTTTAGTGTTAAATAAAATTGATCGATTAACAACTGCAGATTTAATGAAGAGAATTAGTGAATATAAAGATCTTTTTACATTTGCTGACATTGTTCCAGTATCTGCATTAAAAAAAGATAATATTGAAAGATTAATTAAAGTTGTTAAAGAATATTTAACAGATAATGTTAAATATTTTGATGATGATATATATACAAGTAGTTCAGTTAAGTTTATGGTATCTGAAATTGTAAGAGAAAAATTACTTGATGCTACAACAGAAGAAATACCACATTCTATTACTTGCTACACAACTAGATTTGAAGATAAAGAAACTATAATACACATAAATGTAGATATTATTGTTGATCGTGATTCTGTTAAGAAAATAGTTATTGGTAAAAAAGGTGACAGATTAAAAGATATTGGTTCTAAAGCCAGAATAGAAATTGAACACCTTGTTGGTAAACAAGTTTATCTTGATTTATTTGTTAAAACTGTAAAGAACTGGAAAGACAAAGAAAAATATTTAAGTGAACTTGGTTTTACAGATTATGAATAAAATTAATTTATTATCACCATTATATAATTAGGTGATAATAAATGAAGAAAAAAGAAAAAATTGCTTGGGAAAAATTTAAGTTCTCAGGAAAAATAGAAGATTATTTATATTATAAAGATATTAAAAAAAGGAAATAAAATGGAAGTCGAAGTAGAAGGTATTGTTTTAAAAGAAACATTATATAGTGAAACATCTAAAATATTACAAGTACTAACTAAAGAGTTTGGACTTATAAGTATTATTGCAAAAGGTGCATCATCATATAAAAATAGCCTTCGTTCATTAGCGCTTCCTTTTTTATATGCTAAATTTATAATAAATTATAAAAAAGATAAGATTTCTACATTAAAAGGTGGGAAAGTATTTAAACTATATGGATCTGGAGCAAAGGATATGGATGTATATGCATATTTGTCTTATTTATGTGAACTTACATATAAAGTACTACAGGAGAATAATAATAAAGAAATATTTATTATTCTTAAAAATGCTTTAGATAAAATTGATGATGGGTTTAATAAAACTGTTTTAAAGAATATAGTCGAATTTAAATATCTTGATTATATAGGTATTACTCCTGATTTAAACATATGCCATAAATGTATGAATGTTACAGAACCATTTGCAATTGACGGTAAAATTGGAGGTTTTGTTTGTAATAACTGTTATACAAACGAAAGAAAAGTCCAAAAGGATTTTAAAAAAATACTAAATCGTTATCAAGATGTTGATATAAGTGAAATAAAAGAAATTAAAATATCAAAAGAAAATGAACTAATTGTTAATGAATTTTTGAAGGAGTACTATGTATCATTTTCTGGAATAAAATTAAATAGTGATAAATTAATTGAAATGATAGAAAAATAATTAAAAAATGATTGGTAATAACCAATCTTTTTTGTTTAATATGTTTGACTAACTCGAACGTTTGTGCTATTATATGAAGCAATTTATTAGGGGGTATTTATTTATGAAAGATTTAAATAAAGGATTCGATATAGATAAACTAAAAAATGACTACATAAGTGATTCACAAAATAAAGTTATCGAAAAAGTATTATTTAATGCAAATATAAATCAGTTAATTGTTGAAAGAGGTATGTCTAATCCTGAAATATTTGATATTGAGGTTAGGACACATGGAGTAACCGACCAAAGAAATACAGGTAGATGCTGGATATTTAGTTATTTAAATTATTTAAGAGAAGTAATTATAAATAAACATGATATATGTGAAAACTTTGAATTATCATGTAATTACCTTTCATTTTATGATAAACTTGAAAGAATGAATTTTGCTATTAATAGACTTATTCAATATAAAGATGTTAATTCAAGAAAAAATAGTATTATAGGTATTCTTTCAAAAGGAATAAACGATTTTGGTAATTTCACAACCCTTGCTGATCTAATAAGCAAGTATGGTATTGTTCCAGCTAACATATATGAAGAATCAAATGCATCATCAAATACTGGACAAGTAAATGTTATTTTAAATAGATTGTTACATAAATTTAACAGTGAATTAATGAATATTAAAGACATAAATAAAATCAACAATTTAAAGGAAAAATACTTAAGTGATGTTTATAAAACTTTATCATTATTCTATGGAATGCCACCTGAAAAATTCTCATATAAATATAGAAAAAGTAATGGTCAAATAGGTGAAATCAACTCAACACCTTTAGAGTTTTATAAGTCTCTTGGTATAGATGTTAAAAATGATTATATATCTGTTAGTTCTTCTAAATCAAGTGATATTCAATACAATAAATTATATACTGATTTATATAGCTCACATATCGAAGGTGGAACTGATACAAAACACTTAAATTTAAAAATGAATAATGTTAAAAAAATTATTATTAAACAATTAAAGAATAATACACCTGTATGTTTTAGTACAAAAACTCTTTCAGGAAATGTCCTTGGAAAATGGATTGATACATATGAACCGTATTCAGATATTTTAGGTATTGATTTAGTTCTTGAAAGAAATGATATAATAAACAATTATGATGAGTGTTCTGGAAATCATAGTATGCTTATAACAGGTGTAAAACTTGATAATAACAAACCAGTTGCATGGAAAGTTGAAAATAGTTGGGGAAGTAAAGAAGGCTTTGGTGGTAATTTCACTTTAGATGATGATTTCTTCACTAAATATTTTAAAAGTGCAATTATTGAAAAAGATTTCCTTTCTAAAAAAGAAATGGAAATTACAAGAACAAAAAGTATTAAAACAAAATATTGGAGATAAAAATCTCCAATATTTTAATGCTTCTTGATTTAAATATTAAAGTATGTTAATATTTGTGTAGGTAAGTGATGACGAGATTGGCAACCTCCGAGCTATGTAATTTTAAAGAGATTCTTCCAAGAATAAGTAGGGTGGAACCGCGGAAATATATTTTTCGTCCCTATAAGTTAGTGGAAGTTTTTTTGTTATATGAAAGGAATTAATAAATATGAAAAAATTAACAATGGATGAATTAGTAAATTATTGCAAACAATATGGTTTTATATTTCAAGGTAGTGAAATATATGGTGGACTTGCAAACTCTTGGGATTTTGGTCCTCTTGGAACACTTCTAAAAGAAAATATAAGAAATGCATGGAAGAAAAAATTTATTCAAGAAAATAAATATAACTACGGATTAGACGCTGCTATTATAATGAATCCAAAAGTTTGGGTTGCATCTGGACACGTTGCTTCTTTTGCAGATCCATTAATAGATTGTAAAAAATGTAAGTCTAGACATAGAGCTGATAAATTAATCGAAGATTTTACAAATGGTGATGTAACTGCTGATGGATGGAGTAATGAAGAATTAGAAAAGTATATAGCTGATAATAATATTGTATGTCCTGTATGTGGAAAGCTAGATTATACTCCAATTAGAAAATTTAACTTATTATTTGAAACTAGTATTGGTGTAACAGATGATACTAAAAACACAGTATATTTAAGAGGAGAAACTGCTCAAGGTATTTTTACTAATTTTAAAAATGTTGAAAGAAGTATGAGAGCAAAGGTTCCTTTTGGTATTTGCCAAACAGGTAAAGCTTTTAGAAATGAAATTACACCAGGTAACTTTATTTTTAGAACAAGAGAGTTTGAACAAATGGAACTAGAGTTTTTCTGTAAACCTGGTACTGATTTAGAGTGGTTTGGTTATTGGAAAAATTATTGTATGGATTTTTTAAGAACTTTAGGTTTAGCATCTACAAACTTAAGAATGAGAGATCACGAAAAAGAAGAACTTGCTTTTTATAGTAAAGCAACAACTGATATAGAATATTTATTTCCTATGGGATGGGGAGAACTTTGGGGTATAGCTGATAGAACAGATTATGATTTATCTGTTCATATGGATTCAAGTTCTCAAGATCTAAGATATTTAGATCCTGAAACTAATGAAAAATATTTACCATATGTTATTGAACCATCTGTTGGTCTTGAAAGATTACTTCTTGCAATCATATCTGATGCTTATAGAGAAGAAGAAGTTGGAGAAAATGATACAAGAGTTGTATTAAAACTTAATCCAGCTCTTGCACCTATTAAAGCTACAGTAATTCCATTAATAAAAAAAGTTCATGGAGATAAAGCAACAGAAATATATGCTGATTTATGTAATAAATTTTCTATTAATTATGATGATGCTGGTTCTATTGGTAAAAGATATAGAAGAGCAGATGCTATTGGTACACCATTTTGTATTACTATAGATGATAATACAATAAATGATGGAACAGTAACAATAAGACATCGTGATTCAATGGAACAAGAAACTATTAAGGTAAATGAATTATCTGATTATATTTCAAAAAGAATAGATTTATAATTAATTATAGTTAAAAATAAGTGAATGTATAATTCACTTATTTTTTATATTTATTTTATTGAAAATAATATATTTCTTTGATAAAATTACTTATAGAATACTATAGGAGGAATGCATATTATGGCATTAAAGAAGATTAAAAAATTATTTGTTGATGAAGATGAACAAATGAATATAAATGGAGAAGATGATTTTTATTCAGTATCTGCTGACGATGCAGTAAAAAACGCTGATAAAACTGGAAATAAAATGATATTACTTGAACCAAGAGCATATTCTGAAAGTCAACAAATAGCAGATCATTTAAAAAACAGAAATAGTGTTGTTGTTAATTTAAAAAGAGTAACTTCTGATCAAGCAAAAAGAATTATAGATTTCTTAAGTGGATGTATCTATGCAATAGGTGGCACAATGCAAAAAATTGGTGTAGGTATTTACTTATGTACTCCTAAAAATGTTAATGTTTTAGGTAAGATTTCAGATGATGCTGATAAGTCTAAATCAAAAGATGATGAAGACTATGAATGGGAAAATTAATTAATAAGAAATAGAAAGTAAGGAAGCTTGGTGATAAGCGTGAAAAAATTTAATAATTCGCTTATGGGATACGATAAAGCTGAAGTAAATGCATTTGTTAATGAAGTAACCACTGAGTTTGAAAATGTTTTAAATAAGTTAAAACAAAAAGATGCAGATATTTTAGCATTAAAGCAAGAATTAACAAAGTATGAAAATTTAGAAAGTACTTTAAATAAAACTATTCTTGCTGCAGAAGAAGTATCAAATAATATGAGGAATGTAGCTAGAAGTGAATCTAAAAGTATTTTAGATGAAGCTAGAAAAAATGCATCAAGAATATTAAATGATGCATTAATGAAAGCTGAAAAAGCTCAAAGTGATGCTGATATGTTAAAACGTCGTATAATTAATTTTAAACGTCGTTTCCGCCAAGCCGTTGAAAATGAACTAGACGTTATCGATAGTTTAGATGAACATTATTAATTAAAGAATAGAATTGTTTTTCATAAAAGAGCGCAGTATTTTAGTAAGTGCTCTTTTTTCTATGCGTGAAACATAGCTTCTTGATATTCCTAGTTCTTTAGCTATTTTCTTTTGAGTTTGTTCCCTTTGATTAAATAGACCATATCTTTTTATAATAATTTCTTTTTCTCTAGAATTTAGATCCTTTAAATATAATTTTAAATCATTTATATTATCTTTATTATGAAGTATATCTATTATTTCGGGAGATTTATCTTGAATTATATCAATAAGATTAATTTCGTTACCATCTTTATCAAAACCAACAGAATCATTTAAACTAATAGTGTTATTATTTTTTTTATTTGATCTAAAGTACATAAGTATTTCATTTTCAATACACCTTGCAGCATATGTTGTTATTTTAGTGCTTTTATCTAAGTTATAACTATCAATTGCTTTTATTAAACCAATAGTTCCTATTGATATAAGATCATCAGCATCTATTAGTTTGCTTTCATATTTTTTTACTATATGTGCAACTAATCTTAGATTATGCTCAATAAGTATATTTCTAGCATCTTTATCACCATTAAGCATTCTTTTAATGTATAGTTCTTCTTCATCAGTTTTAAGTGGTTCAGGAAAGACAGTATTAGAGTAACTTCCTGCCATAAAAAAGAAGTCTTTTATTATGTTTATTAACCCTAAAAACATTTAATCACTCCTAATAAAATCTATTTTTAAACCCATCTAATTATGCTATAATTAAGAAGGTGATATAAATGGACAAATTTATACCTGATATATATCAGAAGAGTATATATGATATAAATTATAAAAAATTAAAAAAGTCTGGAATTAAGTGTATTTTATTTGATTTAGATAATACTTTAGTTCCATACACTACTAAAGAACCGACAAAAAAAATTAAGGATTTATTTCAAGAACTTGCAAGTGATTTTAAAATTATAATTATGTCAAATAGTGGCAAAAACAGATTAAGACCGTTTAAAGAAAAATTAAATGTTGATGTTGCTTTTAGTTCTCATAAACCATTTAAGAAAAAATATAAAAAGATTCTTGAAATTTATAATTTTAAACCTGAACAAGTAGCAACAATTGGTGATCAGCTAATGACAGATGTCTTTGGTGGTAACAGAATGGGTTTAACAACTATTTTTGTAAATAGAATTGGTCCGGTTGAACCAATAACAACAAGGTTTAATCGTATTTGGGAAAGAAAACTATTAAAGAAATTTAATAAAAAAGGTGTTTTAATCAAAGGTGAATACTATGATTAAAACTTGTCCAGGTTGTGGATCAACTATTCAATATAAAGATCCTAAAAAAATAGGTTATTCTCCCAAAAAAGATGCTAAACTTTGTGAGAGATGTTTCAAGTTAAAAAACTATAACAAAAGGGAAGTAATTGATTTAAAATACAATAATGAAGACATTATTGATTTGGTTAGTAATAAAGATGGAGCTATCTTCTTTATTACTGATTTTTTAAATCTTTCCAATAATGTATTAGAAACATTTAAAAAAATCAATCATCATAATAAGTATTTAGTAATTAATAAAATAGATTATATTCCTTATAGTATTAGTTTAGATAGTTATAAAGATTATATTAAGGAAACATATAAAATAAAAAATGATATTATTTTAATTAGTGCTTTTAAAAAAACTAATTTAAATACTTTAATTAATAAAATTAAAGAATATAAAAACAGTTATATTTGTGGTTATACAAACTCTGGTAAGAGCACTATTATTAATGAAATATGTAAGGCATATGGTAAAAATAGTAATATTTTATCTAGTTTAATGCCAAATACAACATTAGATATTATAAAAATTAGACTTAATGAAAATATTCATATATTTGATACTCCAGGTTTTATAAATGATTATGAATTTATCGAAGATAATTTTCCTAAAAAATATATCAAACCTGTAACATTACAAATTAAAGAAAACGATATAATAAAGTTAGGTAATGACATACTTATTCAATGTGATAAAAATATTAATAGCTTTACTTTTTATGTTAGTGATTTAGTAAACGTTAAAAAAGTATATAATATTAATTTTAATAAAAATAGTGAAATAGAAGTAGATAGTAATAGTGACTTAATTATTTACGGGTATGGTTTTATTAATATTAAAAATAAATGCAAGATATGTTTAAATACAAATAATTATGAAGTAAGAAAATCTTATTTTTAGACAGAAGGTGAAGTAGCATGGGAAACATTAAAGTAATGAATGAAAACTTAGCAAATAAAATAGCTGCTGGTGAAGTTATTGAAAAATGTGCATCTATTGTTAAAGAGCTAGTTGAAAACTCTATTGATGCAGGATCAACAAAGATTACTGTTAGTTTAAATAGTGGTGGTTTAAAAGGAATTAAAGTATCTGACAATGGTAAAGGTATGGATAAAGAAGACGCCATTTTAGCTTTTCAAAGACATGCTACAAGTAAACTTTATCGCGATGATGATTTATTTTTTATAAATACCCTAGGTTTTAGAGGTGAGGCGCTTCCATCGATTGCAAGCGTATCTGAAGTTACGTTAAAAACAACTCAAAATGACGAAGGTTTTTTAGTTCATATAAAAGGTGGTAAGATTTTAGAAAAAGAAACATGTGAGGCAACACCTGGAACTACTATTAATGTAGAGAATATTTTTTATAATACTCCTGCAAGATTAAAGTATTTAAAAAGTGAATCAACAGAACTACAAAATTGTACAAATTATATTGAAAAACTAGCTTTATCAATGCCAAAGATAGCATTTGAACTATATAATAATGATAGAAATATTATAAGAACAAGTGGTAGTGGAAATTTAGCTAAAGTAATTCATGAACTTTATGGTTCAACGATATCAACAAGATTAATAAAATTTAATGTTTCATCTGATGACTTTGATATAGATGGTTTCATTTGTAAACCTGACATTTTAAAAGCATCCAGGTCTCATATAATTACTTTTGTTAATAACAGAGTTGTAAAAAATATAGATATTAATAGAGCTATTAATGATGGATATTTTTTACATAAACCTGATAATAAGTATCCTGTAGTTTTTCTAAATATTTATACAGACCCAACTTTAGTTGATGTTAATATCCATCCAACTAAACAAGATATAAAGATAAGTAAATTAAATGAATTATGTGAACTTCTTACATCTAACATAAAAATATTTTTAGAAAAAGCCTTACTTGTTCCAGAAATTAATTTAGAAACTAAAGAAGAAAATAATGAAGTTGTTGTAAATAGTGATTTTATAAACACAAGAAATACTTTTGAACTTGTTGATAATAATATTGATGAAACAAATTCTAATGAACAAGTTACATTTGATTTTGCAGTTGAAGAAGTAAATTTAGAAAAAGAAAAAAATGAAGATTTAAAAAAATTATATTTAGAACCAATTGGTTCTATTCATGGAACTTTTATAGTTGCTCAAAATGATGAAGGAATGTATTTAATTGATCAACATGCTGCTCATGAAAGAATCAATTATGAAAAAGTGTTAAAAGCTTTAGAAGAAAAAGATATTCACACTATGGCTATGCTTTTTCCAATATCTATTGAGCTTTCACCAAGTGAATACTTAACGCTAAAAGATAATATTGAAATAATTACAAATCTAGGATTTGTAGTTGAAGATTTTGGTATTAATACGATAATATTTAAAGAAACACCAACATGGCTTGGTGAAGGACATGAAGAGGAAGTAATTAGAAAAATTGTTGATTTAATTGTAGGAGAAAAGAAAATAATTGATCGTGTTAAATTTAATGAAAATTTAGTTAGAACTATTGCTTGTAAGATGAGTATTAAAGGTAACACTCCAATGACACTAGAAGAAATGAATTCATTATTAGAACAATTATTTGAAACTAATAATCCATATAACTGTGCTCATGGAAGACCTACAATAGTTAAATTTTCTAGTTATGATTTAGATAAAATGTTTAAAAGAGCAATGACATAATATTAAAGGAAGTGATTCTTATGATAATTGCTGTTTGTGGACCAACTGGTGTTGGTAAAACAAAATTAAGTGTAGAACTTGCAAAAAAATATAATGGCATCATTATTAATAGTGATGCAATGCAAGTATATAAAGAAATGAATATTGCAACTGCTAAAATAAAAGAAGAAGAAAAAGAGGGTATCAAGCATTATTTATTTGATATTTGTGATTTAAAAGATGTCTACACAATTTATAATTATCAAAAAGATGCCAGAAAAATAATAGATGAAAATAAAGATAAAACTATTATTATGGTAGGTGGCTCTGGTTTATATCAAAAAGCTGCGCTTTTTGATTATAAACTTGATGAAGAAGAAACAAGTAATAATAATTATGATGATTTATCAAATGAAGAACTATATGACTTAGTTCTTGAAAAAGATCCAAATACTAAAGTTCATGTTAATAATAGAAAAAGGTTAATTAGACTTTTAAATAAAAAGAATATTGATCATAGTGAATCTAAACTTTTATATGATAATGTAATATTTATAGGACTTACTACATCAAGAGATAATTTATATAATATTATTAATAAAAGAGTAGATAAAATGGTTGAAGAAGGCTTAATTGAAGAAGCTAAATACTTTTATGATAAAAAAGTTAAATGTAAAGCTTTAGATACAGTTATTGGTTATAAAGAATTATTTAAATATTTTAATAATGAAATAACAAAAGAAGAAGCATTAGATTTAATAAAGAAAAATTCAAGACATTATGCTAAAAGACAGTATACTTGGTATAATCATCAACTACCAACTATTTGGGTAGAAACAAATTATACTGATTTTAGTAAAACTGTAGATGAAGTAATAAAAATTATTAATGAAAAAAAACTTAAATAGTAAAATCTATTTAAGTTTTTTTATTACATTGACAATGTTTAATTAAAAAAGGTATAATTTGTATAGTAGATAGTAGGGTAAAAGGAACTGATATTTTATGAATAAAAAGAATAATAAAGGATTTACTTTAGTTGAACTTTTAGCAGTTATTGTAATACTTAGTGTATTAATATCATTTGCTTTTTTGGCAGTTAAACCAAGAACAAGAAATGCTAAAAAAAGTTTATTAGTTGCTGATGCTAAATCATATATGAAAGCTGCAAAAGAAGCTTATACTCTTGAAGAAGTTGAAGGAGAAATAGTGTGTCATGACTTATCAGATCTAAGCTCTTATATAAAAAAAGATGATAATGATTATACAGGTACTATAGTTTCTGAGTTTACTGATGGATTATCTAGACAAACTATAAGTATAACTAATGGAAAGTATTATATATTTGCAACTGATAATGTATCTAAAAAAGATTTATCAAGTGAAATGCCATTAGGTTTTATGTCTTCATGTAGTGAGTATTCATATGATATAGTTCAGGATTTAGATTCATCAACTCTTGAATACAAATTATTAATGAATCAAGGAGGAAACTCTTTAGTTGATAATTTATCATTAATTGATCAGAGAACCTCAACTGTTAATTTTAATAATTTTGAAAATGATCCTGCAAAAGCTGGTATGTATAAAGCAATTGATGATTTAGGAATTACTTATTATTATAGAGGACCAGTAAATAATAACTGGGTTTCATTTGGTGGTTTTTACTGGAGAATCGTAAGAATTAACGGTGACGGTTCAATTAGATTAATATACTCTGGACTAGCTAGTTCAACACACACTGGTGCTGATGCAACAATTAAAAATAGAAATAATGGATCAACATCAAGATTTAGTCAGTATCAGACATATGCAAGAAATATACCTGATGTATCTGGTTTAACAAATACAACTGTTAATGCAAGTTATAGTAATGGTAGATTTGGTTTGACATATGTAGGTTATATGTATAATCCTGCTAAAGTATTAGGAACATATCATAGTACGCTTCCGGATAATAGTAAAAGAGTTAATCAATATTCTACATATACAGGTATCACAGATGTAAAAAATAATGCTCCAGTTGAATACTATTTCTTTAAAAACTTTAATTTAAATGATGATTGTTTTACAGGCAATGATACAGATGATTCAGGTACATGTACTTTAGTATGTCGTGAATTAGGTGTTGACTGTATTTTAAGTAATTGGAATACTCTTGCAACTACAGAAGGTAACTATTCAACTACTGCAGCTGGTATATATCCTGCAACTAACCCTACGAATTATATATATACAAGTCCTTATAAATATACTTGCTGGGCAAATGGTACTGCAGTAACTAAAGCAAATAGTGATGGAACAACTAGTGTTTATGTATCATGCCCAATAGTATCTGAAATTGTAGGTACAATTTTAAATCAAAAAACTCAAGCAAAAACAAGACTTCACGGTTTATTTGCACCAAGTTACGATGTAGCTACACAAAATACATATGAAAGTAATATAAAGGTAGACCTTGATTATTGGTATGAACATAACATTGTAGGTAAAACAGATTCTAATGGAAATAATCTAGAAGCATATGTTGCTGATGGAATATTCTGTAACGATAGAACAACAACTTATACTTATCCAATACATACAAATGGCACAAACCAATATATGAACTCTTATTTTAGAAATGCAACAGGTAATGCTAGAGCACCTATATATACATGCCCTAATATGGGTAGGGATGCCTTTACACTAAAAACTACAGATAAAGTTAGTGGTGTTGAACCACTTAATATAGGTAATAAATTACTTAAATATCCAATTGGTTTAATTACAATGGATGATGCAATATTTGCTGGTGGAAAATATAATACTGCAAATACGGATTACTATTTAAGAATAGGTGTAAACACTTGGACCTTAACACCATATGCATTCTTTATTTCAAACTTCAATGCTAATTTATGGTTTTTGAAAGATACAGGAGCTTTAAATGGAGGTGCGCCTTCAGCTGGATATTATGTTAGACCTGTTATTAATTTAAAATCTGATGTTGTTTATGTATCAGGTTCTGGAACAGAAACTGATCCATATATAATCACGCTATAATGAAAGGAGTTTAATAAATATGTTTAAAAATAAAAAAGGTTTTACTTTAATTGAACTTCTTGCTGTTATAGCTCTTCTTGCAGTTATTACTATAATAGCAGTAACTGCAATAATACCAAGAGGAGAAAATGCTAAAAAAAGAGCATTTTTAGATGAAGTTAAAGTATATTATAAGGCATCTGATGAAATAGATTTATATGATGATACATCAATAAAATGTTTAAACATATCAGAACTTAATGATAATTACGTTAAAAAAGATAATGGTAACTATTCAGGATGTATGTATGTATATCCTGATGGATCTACAAGGCTAAATATAACTAATGGAAAATATTATGCTATTACTACTGGTGATGTTACCATAAATGATATTGTTGATACAAAACCTGCTGATTTTATATCATCTTGTACTGATAACTCTAAATCATATACAATTACATATGATTTAGATGGAGGTACTCTAACAACGGCAAATCCTACATCATATAAATTTAATACTGAAACAATTACTTTAAATAATCCAACAAAATCTGGTTACAGATTTGTTGGATGGAGTAGCAAAAATTTATTTGATAAAACAAAATATGATCAACTAAGTGAGTTTCCTGGTAGTGGTAGTTATAAATATGCAGGAATTTTACTTAAACCAAACACAACCTATAAAATAAGTGTTAAAAGATATCATGGCTTTGATGGTAAAGGAAATGGTTATTTACTAATAAGCCCTTATAAAGAAATAAATAATACTTGGAGTGCTATAGCTCATAATAAACATGATATCTATTCTATATCTAATTATCTATATACAACTAACGGTACAGGATTATTATACATAGGCTATAATGGAATGTCGCAAAGTAATCTTGATACTGTGTGGTCTGGTACTGATGTTCAGCTTGAAGAAGGAGATGCTGCAACTGATTATCAGGACTATATGGCTCCAACAAAGTCTGCAAAGATATATAGAGGGTCAATAGGAAATAAAAAATTTATTGCTAATTGGGAAGAAGCAAGTGGTAATTATACTATTACGTATAATCTTGATGGTGGTACTGTATCTAGTGAAAATCCAACTTCATACAATATTAATACCCCTACGTTTACTTTAAATAATCCGACTCAAGATGGTAAAATATTTCTTGGATGGTCAGAAGGAGATAGTACAACTATTCTTCAAACTGTTACTATCCCACAAGGAACAGTTGGTAATAAAACATATATAGCTCATTTTGTTAATGATAAATATAAGGTTACATATAACTATAATATTACATCAGCTCAAACTGTTAATAATGCAAATTACATTGATACAGGATTTATTCCTGATACTAATTATGACTTTAGTATTGCTGCAAAAATGAAGATTAGTACAGCAGCAAAAAGATATTTATTATTTGGTAATTATCCTGCAGCATCACATATTAATCTTGAAATTAACGCAGCAAACAAATCTAGAATATATATAACTAAAAGTAGTAATATTGATAAAGTCAGTACAGTTGCAGTTCCATCAGGACAAGAATTTGATCTTAAGCTTGATTATACAGCATTAACATATTCATACTTCTTTAGATTATCAAATAGCAACTTTACTGCTGATATATCTGGTGAAGCAGATAACATTATGAATACCGTAATGCCAAAATCTTTACTTGTTGGAAACGATTATCGTGGCGGATCTAATCCATTTGGTAATACACTTACAGTTAAAGATATGATTATTAGTAGATATTATCCATATGATAATACATTATCGGATTTACCAGTGGTTGTAAGACCTGGTTATGTATTTGATGGATGGTATACAGCAGCAAGTGGTGGATCTAAAGTTACAACATCAACTAAGGTAAAAAGAGATGTTACATATTATGCTCACTATACTGCTAGTTAATAAACAAAGATGATAATTTATAGAATTATCATTTTTTTTATGCTAAAATAATCATAGTAGGTAGATATATATTAAAGGAGCATAGGGTTATGTTTAAAAGTAGGAAAGGTTTTACTTTAGTTGAGCTTTTGGCAGTTATCGTAATTTTAGCAGTTGTTATTTTAATTGCAGTAACTGCGGTAATACCAAGAATGAATAATGCTAAGAAAAAAGCTTTTTTTGATGAAGCTTTATTGTATTTAAAAGCTAGTAAAACTGCCTATGTTACTGATGAAAATACTAGTTGCTATAATATTAATGATTTTAGTAGATACATTAAAAATGATAAAGCTGGATACTCTGGTACAATATTTTTGTTTTCTGATGGAAGTGCAGTTTTAAATTTAACTGATGGAAAATATTATATTATTGCATCAGATGAATCATCTACAGATGATATATCTGAATCTAAGCCAGACGGATTTATTGAATCATGTAATCCATCAACTCCAACATATTATATTTTATATAACTCTAATGGTGGTTTGGGAGATAGAGTTGTTCAATCAGCTGCAAGTGGAAATAGTGTTGTTATAAATAATAACACCTATACAAAATCTAATAGGTTATTTGCAAAATGGAATACTATGCCTGATGGAAGTGGAGAAGATTATTATCAAGGACAAACTGCTAGTAGTTTAGCTTCATCTGGAATTGTAAATTTATATGCTCAGTGGGCAATAGAAAAATATGAATATCTTCCAGAATATGAATTTACTGGATCTAATAATATAAATACAAATATTAATTTATTTTCATCAGAAAATAATAATAGAAATTTTGAAGTCTCTTTTGAAATAGTAGATCCATCTACATATACTGATAATGACTCGTATATGAGCTGTATGGATGAATCAGGATCTCCATATCCAGGAATGGTATATAGAAGATTGAATGCAACACAAGATAGCTTGGTTATTAATATGAATAGTACAATCAGTCACAAAAGAAATTTTAGCTCGGATAGTGTAAGTAAAGTTAAAATTATAAGAAAAAATAATGTAATATACTATTCAATTAATGATGTAATCTCAACTACAACTCTTGATGTAACAAAATTAAATAATACATTTAGTGTACCAGTCACGTTTGGTTCAAGTTATAAAAACAATGCTCCATTTAGATATATAGTTGGTACACTTAAAAATATGAGAGTATATTTGATGGAATAAATATTTAATAAAGGCGCGAAAATTAATGTTTAATTGTCAATTACATTTTATTTATAAAACTAATCATAAAGGAGAATGCACATGATTAATTTTGAAAAATCAAATAAGGGATTTACATTAGTAGAACTTCTTGCAGTAATAGTAATCTTAGCTGTAGTAATTTTAATAGCAGTAACTGCCGTAATTCCAAGAATGAATAATGCTAAGAAAAAAGCTTTAGTAGATGAAGCTTTAATATATTTAAATGCTGCTAAGGAAGCATATACATTTGATCCTGAATTAGTTAATGCATCATCATGCACTAATATAACAGATTTAAATGGTAAGTATGTAAAAAAAGATAGTGATAAGTATAAAGGTGCTGTTAAAACAACTATTAATGATGGTGTAGTATCACAAACTATTTATTTAACTGATGGAAAGTATTATGTATCAGGAACTGACAATATAATATCAAGTAATGTTGTTGATTCCATGTCTGATGATTTTTTATACTCATGTGGTGACTATAGTCCTTTACTTAGCTCTGACGTAGATACCAACTTATTAGCATATAAATTAATAATGAACCAAGGCGGTTCTTCATTTAGTGAAAACATTGATATAATTGATCAAAGATCACCACTTGTAGATTTTCAAACAGTTGAATCTGATGAATCAAATTCAGGTTTATATAAAGCTGAAGACGATGATGGAGCATCCTTTTATTACAGAGGTGTTGTAAATAATAACTGGATTGATTTTGGAGGGTTCTATTGGAGAATAGTTAGAATAAATGGTAATGGTTCAATTAGAATGATATATAGTGGACTATCAAGCTCAACTCATACAGGAAATGATGCATTAATAAAAAATACCACAGGAATACCATATACCTATTCTACAACAGTAAATAGTATAACTACTTCAGATATTTCTGGACTTACAAATAACCAAATTACAACTAATTATGTTTCTTCAGGGTATGGGCATACATATGTAGGATATATGTATAATCCCATCAAAACGACTTATACATTTCCTGATTTTGACCCAGATGAAAATAATAACTTAGATAGATTTATTCAATTAATCAATGTTGATGATAGTAAAAATGACTATTATTTATTTAAAAATTTTGATATAAATACTGATTGTATTTCTGATAATTCTGATAATGATACGTCCGTTTGTACCTTAAAATGTAGAGAACTTGGTGTTGATTGTATATCGACAAATTGGTATACGCATGCAACTTCTGAAGGAAATTATTCAACTACAGCTGAAGGTGTTAGTGCAGAATCTAACCCTATTAAATATATCTATACAAGTGATTATAAATACACTTGCTGGGAACACAGCAATCCAACAGTTGTTACAAATAGTGATAATACAAAAAGTATATATATATCATGCCCTTTAGTATCTGAAATAGTTGGTACTGTTAAGGATGAACCTACAAATGCAGTGGTAAAACAACACGGGTTTATGTCTTTATCTGAAAATGATGCCAATACTAATAGAGTAGATAGCAATATCAAAAGAGAAATTGATTTATGGTATAAAAATAATATATATAATATTAAAGATTCCAAAAATATATATTTAGAGGATTACATTTCCGACGAGATTTTCTGCAATGATAGGGAAGCAGATACTTTTTTTCCATTTCCAGATATGTTAGAGTCAAGTATATATTGGTATAGATCCTATACCAGATGGTCTAATTTTATTCCAACTCTTAAATGTGGTAATAGATCTAGAGATGGGTTTACATTAGATTTATCATCTGGAAGCAGAGTTTCTGCGAATAAAAGTGGAAATAATATGTTAAAATATCCTGTTGCTACAATAACATCTGACGAAATATTATATGCCGGCACAAGAAGAAATCTGAATAATAATTCTATGTATTTAAATATTGGAAAATCAATATATTCTATGACACCAGCTTATGTTTATTCAAAATATGGCCAAGTAACAGGAGTTTTAGGTCTTAATGGCTCCGGAAGATCTTTAATATGGCTTATTTGGAAAAATGCTACCAATGGTATTAGACCTGTAATAAATTTAAAAGCAAATGTTTTATATGATTCAGGTTCTGGAACAGAAGCTGATCCATATAAAGTAAAACTTCCTACAACATAATTAAAACATGATACTATCAAGTATCATGTTTTTAATTGATTGATATTAATTTAAATGATATACTTTAAATATAATAAAAGGGTGCATAAATATGATAAAGAAAGAAAGTAAAAAAGGTTTTACTTTAGTAGAACTTTTAGCTGTTATAGTAATACTATCTGTAGTTATTTTAATAGCAGTAACTGCCGTAATACCAAGAATGAATAATGCCAAGAAAAAAGCTTTAGTAGATGAAGCTTTAATATATTTAAATGCTGCTAAGGAAGCATATTCATTTGATCCTGAATTAGTTAATGCATCATCATGCACTAACATAACAGATTTAAATGGTAAATATGTAAAAAAAGATAGTGATCAGTATAAAGGTGCAGTTAAAACAACTATTAATGATGGTGTAGTATCACAAACCATTTATTTAACTGATGGAAAGTATTATGTATCAGGAACTGATAATGTTTCACCAAGTAATGTTGTTGATGAAAAACCATTAGACTTTCTAAACTCATGTGGCGATTATAATCCAATACTTGCTGACAACGCAAATACCAATACGCTTTCATATAAATTAATTATGAATGAAGGTGGAACAACATTTAATGATAACCTTTCTATAATTGAAGAAAAAACTGCAAACGTTGTATACAATACCAGCTCATATACTTCATCAAATTCAGGGTTACATAAAGCTGCTGATGATTACGGAGGATCATTTTATTATCGTGGTGATATAAATAATAATTGGTTAGAGTTTGCTGGCTTTTACTGGAGAATTTTAAGAATTAATGGAGATGGAACAATTAGGATAATGTATTCAGGCTTAAAAAACTCAACACATACAGGAAATGATGCACTAATAGTTAATAGTTTAAATGAAATTACATCTAAATATTCTACTGATGTAATTGCAAATAAACTTGTTGATGATGTTTCTGGTTTATCTCAGCAAAAAATATCTACTCAATTTGCACCATTTTCATATGTAGGTTATATGTATGATACGAGTCGAACTGTGCAATTGGCTGATGTTAGTAATGATACGTTATCAAGCTTATGGGGGACTACACAACTAAGTTCAACTAGCAATATGTACTTATTTAAAAACTTTAATAATCAAACAGATTGTAATACAAGTGGTGATAGTATTGCTTGTACATTAACTTGCAGGAATCTTGGTGATGACTGTATTAATGTTAATTGGAACAACATAATTCAATCAAGCGAATATATTTCAGAAGATGCTGAATATGAAGGTTCTGAATGGAAGCCAGCATATATAAGTCCTTATAAGTATACCTGCAATACTAATAGTTATCCAGTTTTAAGAAATAATAGTGATGGAACAACGAGTGTGTATATATCATGTACAAGCGTAATTAAAATTTTAGGTATTGATCCTTATTCAAGCAATTCAGCGTATTTAATATCCTATAATTATTTGGTGCATCCATCAATGGATAATGTTAATAATGTTAAAGAAAGTAATTTAAAAAAAGAAATTGATTTATGGTACACTGCTAATATTTTTAATAGAAAAGATGATACAAATCATAATTACTTGGAAGATTATTTAGCTGATGAAGTTTTTTGTAATGATAGGAGTATTTATGAAAAATATAATGGCCAGTATTTTGATATATACTATAGATTAAATGTACAAAGTGGCAGTCCAATGAATCCAAGTTTTAAATGTAAAAATATAAAAAACGATGGTTTTACACTAGAAAGTACAACACAAAGCTTGGTGGAACAAAGCAATATAGGAAATAACAAGTTAAAATTTCCAGTAGGAACAGTTACAGGAGATGAACTTGAATATGCTTGTTTACGGCAGTCATATAAAACAACTAATTGTTATTTAAATAATGAATCATCTTTCTGGACAATGAGTCCTTCAACTCTGTCAGCAAGTGGGGGATATATCGTTACATTAGATAAGACTTCTTCAAAAACTGTTGTAAAGAATGGCAAAGTAGATAGTTTAAATGGAATTAAACCTGTAATAAATTTAAGAGCGGATATTTTATATGATTCAGGTTCTGGAACAGAAGCTGATCCATATAAAGTAAAACTTCCTACAACATAATTAAAACATGATACTATCAAGTATCATGTTTTTAATTGATTGATATTAATTTAAATGATATACTTTAAATATAATAAAAGGGTGCATAAATATGATAAAGAAAGAAAGTAAAAAAGGTTTTACTTTAGTAGAACTTTTAGCTGTTATAGTAATACTATCTGTAGTTATTTTAATAGCAGTAACTGCCGTAATACCAAGAATGAATAATGCCAAGAAAAAAGCTTTAGTAGATGAAGCTTTAATATATTTAAATGCTGCCAAAGAAGCATATTCATTTGATCCTGAATTAGTTAATGCATCATCATGCACTAACATTACAGATTTAAATGGTAAGTATGTAAAAAAAGATAGTGATAAGTATAAAGGTGCAGTTAAAACAACTATTAATGATGGTGTAGTATCACAAACTATTTATTTAACTGATGGAAAGTATTATGTATCAGGAACTGATAATGTTTCACCAAGTAATGTTGTTGATGAAAAACCATCTATATTCTTTGAATCTTGTGGAGATTATAATCCAATTTTAGATGAAAATGCAGATACAAATACACTTGCATACTCAATTATTGATAAATCTTTAACACATGGTGGTTTCCAATATAATTTGGACAGAATAAATAGCGGTCAAGCGAATTATATTGGTCGAGCAGAGGATGATTTAGGAACATCGTTTTACTTTATTGGAAATCCGGAAAAAAATATTGTATTATTTGGAGGAATGTGCTGGAGTATTGTTAGAATAAATGGCGATGGTTCTGTACGCTTAATGTATGAATCAGAAGGTTTAGGTGGAGGTGCGTGCTCATCTTGGCATAATGGAGCAGAACCAATAAACAGTAATCCAGTAAAATATATAGAACCTAAAACATATAATATTGAAACAGAAGATGTAAGTGGATTATCAAGTAGTAAAATATCTTTATCTTTTACACAATATGCCGATGGGCCACAATATAGTGGATATATGTATGATCCTACAGATACTTATATGATTTATCCTCAAAACTTATCAGATTTTACTATTAATAATTTTTTCGGATACATTAACATAAATAGTAGTTCTTTCTTTGATATCTACGATTCAACATATTTTTTTAGAAGTAATAGTATTCAAGATGATTGTAGTAATACAACGAGTGATGGAAATGGTTACTGTATTTTGAGTTGTAGTAATAATCAGCAGGATTGCAAGTTTTCTACACTAGATGAAGTTATAAAAGATAATTTAAACTATACTTCGGATAGTGTAAATTCATGGTTTTACAAGTTTACATCTCCATTAAAATATTTTTGTTTAGACGGTTCTAATTCTAATCCTCCAACAACGATAGTTAATTCTAACAATACAACCAGTGTATATAAACCGTGTAGATATGTTGGGGAATTGCTAGGAAGTGTCGGAAGTATAGGCTTTGATATATATATACGTATACATTATTTTACTCCTGAAACTAAAGAATTAATAAGTTCAAATAAAGTAGATAGTAATGCTAAAAAACTTGTGGATATCTGGTATGAGAATAATATTTATAACAAGAAAGATGAAAGCAATGAAAACTATTTAGAAGACTATATAGATGATGGTATCTTTTGTAGTGATAGGTCTTCAACTACAACCTATCCATACTCGTCTTCATGGAGTGGATGGACATATCAGTTTAAAAGCGTTTCAAGAAATTCTTCTGGGAACGTGACATTTAAATGCAGTAATATTGGCGAAGATGGATTTACACTAGGAGATTATGGAGTAAGTAGAGCAAACCCAAAAATGATTGGTAACATGAAACTTAAATATCCTGTAGGACTGATTACCATGGATGAAGCAAGGTATGCAGGGGTTCAAAAATCCCAACCAAGTTCAACATATTATAATTATTTAACAATGTCAATGAATGATAAGAGTATTTTTACAATGACTCCGTCAGAATATAGATATATTACTCATGATGGGTATTTAAGTAATGTTTGGACATTTGGAAATAAGTATGATTCAAATCATATTTTATATTGGTCGCCATATGTTAAAAATATCCAAATGTCAGGTTCTGATTCTGTTTCAACAAATATTAATTCGGCATATTTAAGACCTGTAATTAACATAAAATATAATGTTAATGTTAAATCAGGATATGGGACATTTGATCACCCATATACATTAACTCTGCCTACAACATAATTAAAACATGATACTATCAAGTATCATGTTTTTAATTGATTGATATTAATTTAAATGATATACTTTAAATATAATAAAAGGGTGCATAAATATGATAAAGAAAGAAAGTAAAAAAGGTTTTACTTTAGTAGAACTTTTAGCTGTTATAGTAATACTATCTGTAGTTATTTTAATAGCAGTAACTGCCGTAATACCTAGAATGAATAATGCTAAGAAAAGTGCCTTAGTAGATGAAGCTTTAATGTATTTAAACGCAGCCAAAGAATCATACGTATTTAACGGTGAAACAAGTAATGTTTCTTTATGCACTAATATAACTGATCTAAATGAAAAATATATAAAAAAAGATAATAACTCTTATAGTGGAGTAGTAATAACTGATTTTAATAATGGAACTTTTACACAAACAATTAATTTAACTGATGGTAAATACTATATTGTAGGGGGTAGTGTAGTTACTAAAAGTGATGTTTCAGATAATGAACCAAATGGTTTTTCAACAAGTTGTAGTGGTGTTCCATCAGTTGATGCAATAGGCACTAATATAAATATTGTTGGATCTAATACTAATTCTTTTAAAAATATTGAACTTGGTGGTAATAGTCTTCAAAATGGTATACCATCTGTTTCAAATCCAGTTGATATTGAAGTAGTAAGTGGAGATAAAGTAGTTACGATAACTGGTAAAAATCTATTTTCAACTTTAAAAAACCAGAGCTTAGTAAGATATAAAGTGTTTAATATTCCACTTCTTGCTGGAACATATACAATTTCTTTTGATTTTATAAGTACAACATCAGAAGACATACCAAGCTTTATGCAAATTAGTTATTATTTATCTGATGGTAAAACTGTATATAATCCAGTAACCATTAGCAACGGCAGAGGTGAAAGGACTTTTACATTAGCTAAAGATGCAGTAAGTTTCATAATATATTCAAACACTAATTATCAAACATCGGGAGGAATAACTACAGTAATAGATAATATTCAAATAGAAAAAGGATCAAATGCTACATCTTTTGAACCATATCAGTCTCAAACTTATCCAGTATCACTTGGAAATATTGTATTAAGAAAAGTAGATAATCATAGTGATAGAATATATTTTAGTAATGGTAAATGGTATTTAGATCAAAATATAAGGCATTTAGAATTAAACATATCTGATATGAATAATAGTGATTCATATCCTGGATGGTTTAATTCATCAATTGATCAAATCAAAGCAGATTTTCCAACCATGAATGCTGGTTTAGAAACAGTATCAAGCTATATAAATAATATGGGTGTAACAACAAGAGTAAATACTAATGGTAATAATAAAATACTATGGCTTGGTAATACAGGACTTACGCAAACACAGTGGAAAGCACAGTATTCTAATTTAGTATATAAATTAGATTATTCTGCACCAGAAACTACAACTATCGAAATTACTGATCAAACTTTAATAAGTCAACTTAATGATTTAAAAAATGCCAGATGTTACTCTGACCAAACAAACATAACAAGTGATAACTTACCATTTGTTATAAATGCATCTTGTTATAAATAAAAAATCACGATACTCTTAAGTATCGTGTTTTTTATTAATTAAATTCTTGATAAACCAATTTATCAAAATCATGTTCTACAACTTGAACATTACCTGTATCGGCTTCCTTCATTTCTTCAGTATTAACTAAAAAATATTTATGATATAAATAATCTCTACCATCACCAACAGGATCATCCCATGTTAAATCTATATGTTTCCATTCTCCATCAATATAAAGAGCATTCCATACATGTCCTTCTTCTTTTGAAGTATCAATAGGGTTATAAGCTATTTTATAGTTGTTAATATTAAGTTTACTTAATATTATAGCCATTAAATCGCTATAACCATTACATGTAGCTAGGTGTTCTTTTAAAACACCATATGCATTAAATGTTTGTAAGTCTTTATTTTCTTTATAATTTATATCATACTTTGTATTATTTATAATGTAATCATGAATATTTTTTAAATTATCATATAGTGGTAATTCATTATTATAGTTCTCACTAATTATGCGATCTACCTCACTATTAATATAACTAATTTGTTCTTTAGTATATAAATAAGATACTTTTATAGTTATTTCACCATTAGTATCAATGGTTGATTTAATATGAGTAAAACTATTATATGGATGAACAAAATTATTTATATTAGATAAAGTAATAGATGTTTTACTAAGTTTAGTAGCATCATCTAAACATGATTCATATTCAGAAGGACAGTAGAACGTAAATGAATCCCAGTGATTATTTATAATGCTATAATATATATTAATTAAATCCTGATAACCTAGAGGTACAAAATCATTACTTTTTTGAACATATAAATAATCTGTATTTTTTGTATATTCATTACCAATAGGTATATTAAGTTTTTCTTTATTAGCAAAAAAATCAGTTGTAAATGTTACAATTTTTTCATGGTAAATAGCTGTTAAAATAATTGCAAGTAAACAACAAAAAGGGACAATAAATTTTTTCATAACGTTAATCACACCCTACATGAAAATATTTTAACATTAAAAAATGAAGTAAACAATTGTTTACTTCATATTTTTAACTTTATTTGATAATCTAGATTTTTGACGATCAGCAGTATTAGGTTTAATTAAACCTTTACTTACAGCTTTATCAATATTCTTTTGAGCTTCATTTAATTTTGCTAAAGCTAATTCTTTATCACCAGATGCGATAGCTTTATCACAATTTTTAATACAATTTTTTACTGTAGCTTTAAGTTCATGATTATTATCAGTTCTTTTAGCTATAGTCTTTATAGCTTTTTTTGAGCTCTTAATATTTGCCATAAATTGAAACTCCTTCCTGTAATTCAGTAATAATTCTATCAAATTTGTTTATTATTTGCAAGAAAATTAAGTATTATTAATTAATTCGACATTTTTTTATTATAAAGCATTTTATATTTAATCGTAAGAGGAGATTAAATATGAAAATGCATCACCACAAAAAATATATATTAAAAAAGCCATATAAAAATACATTAAAACTAGTTTTAATATCCATATTATTAATTTATATGCTCATAAATAATCCTTTAAAACCATTATTTAATTATTGTAAAAATAAATATTTGAAAAATATTTATTTCATAGATAATAATAATTTAAAAAACAAAATAGCTAGAAGTGTATTTAATGATATTGATATTATTTATAAAGCTAAAGAGAAAGATATTAAGTTATATGATGATATGTTTTTTGTTAAAGAAATAAAAGAAAGTGAACCAATAATATATTTATATAATACACATCAAACAGAAAAGTATCAAAGAAAAGATGGTGAAAATTTTATACCATCTATTATGACAGCAACAAGTTATTTAAATGAAAAATTAAATGATAAAAATTTACCAACTATGATGGAGCAAAGAAGTGTAAGTAAAGTATTATCAGATAATAATTGGAAGTATGGTTATTCCTATAAAGTATCCAGAACTTTTATAGAAGATTCAACAAGTAAGAATCCAAGTATTAAATATTTATTTGATATTCATAGAGATTCTGGTTCTCATGATTCAACTACATTATGCGTAAATAATAAGTGTTATGCCAGAATATTATTTATTGTAGGTTTAGAAAACTCTAATTATTATGAAAATCAAAAGTATGCTGAAAAACTAAACGAAATGATAAATAGTAAAGTAGATAAATTATCAAGAGGAATTTTGCAAAAACAAGGTAAAGGAGTTAATGGTGTATATAATCAAGATTTTTCTAGTAGAACTATATTAATTGAAGTAGGAGGAGAAAGTAATTATATCGAAGAAGTTTATAATTCATTAGATGTTTTAACTGAGGTTATTTATGAATACATTATAAAGGAGAATAATTATGGAAACTGAAAAAGAAAAAATGAATCCTTTTTTTAAAATATTAATAGTATTATTTATTATTTTTATTGCTTTTTACATTGCTCTTGAAAGTGGTTATTATCCATCTAGAATTGAAAAGAAAACAATTCTAACAAGTAAAAATATTGAAAGTTTTGAAAACAATATAAAAAGAGGAAATGAAATAAACCCAGAGGGCTATATAAAAAAAGAAGAAAACTATTCTAACTTTGTTACTAAGGCTGGAACTTCACTAACATATTTATTTGGAAAAATAATTGATGAAGGAAGTAAAGGAGTAACTAAAACAATAAAGATGTTATTTTGGTAATATCTTTCAAAATTAGTTATTTTAAGTTATAATTAATTTGGTGTTAAATATGAAAAAAGATTTAATCAGAAATTTTTCTATCATTGCTCATATAGATCATGGTAAATCTACTTTAGCAGATAGAATATTAGAAATTACTAATGCTGTTTCTAAGCATGATATGAAAGATCAATTATTAGATAATATGGATCTAGAAAGAGAAAGAGGAATAACTATTAAGCTTAATGCTGTTTCTCTTAATTATAAATATAATAATGAAACATATTTACTAAACTTAATTGATACTCCAGGTCATGTAGATTTTTCTTATGAAGTATCAAGATCTCTTGCTGCTTGTGAAGGAGCTATATTAGTTGTTGATGCTGCCCAAGGAATAGAAGCACAAACACTTGCTAATTTATATTTGGCTTTAAATAATGATTTAACTATTATTCCTGTTATTAATAAAATTGATTTACCTAATGCTAACGTGCCTAAAGTTAAAGAAGAATTAAAAAGAGTTCTTGGTTTTAAGGATGAAGAAATTCTTCTTGCAAGTGGTAAAACAGGTGAGGGAGTTAAGGAATTATTAGATGCTGTAGTTGAAAGAATAAATCCACCAATTGCTGATGATAATAAAAAAACTAGAGCATTAGTTTTTGATAGTTATTTTGATCCATATAGAGGAGTTATTTTACTTGTTAAAGTTGTTGATGGATGTTTAAAAGTAAAAGACCACATAACAATGATGGCAAGTAAAAGTGATTTTGAAATAATAGAACTTGGTGTAAGAACACCAAATGAAGTTAAGAAAGAAGAACTACGTTCAGGAGAAGTTGGTTGGATTTGTGCAAGTATTAAAGATATATCAAAAGTTGCTGTTGGTGATACTATAACACTTTCTGATAATCAAGCAGAAACTCCACTTGATGGTTATAAACCTATGAAACCAATGGTATATTCAGGTATCTTTCCTATAGAACCAAATTTATTTGAAGATTTAAAAGAAGCTTTAAACAAACTAAAACTTAATGATGCAGCTTTAACATTTGAACCTGAAACATCTGATGCTTTAGGTTTTGGTTTTAGAACTGGTTTTTTAGGTCTACTTCATATGGAAATTATAATGAGTAGAATCGAAAGAGAATTTGGTATAGGTATTATTGCAACTAGTCCATCAGTTATTTATAAAGTTACTTTAACAGATGGAACTAAAGAAGATATAGATTCTCCAAATAAAATGCCTGATAGAACCTATATATCTAAAATAGAAGAACCTTATATATATACAAATATAATAGTTCCATCTGAATATATAGGTCCTATTATGGAGCTTTGTCAAAATAAAAGAGGTATATATAAATCTCTTGAATATATTGATGAAGAAAGAGTAAATATTCATTATGAAATACCACTATCAGAAATAGTTTATGATTTCTTTGATAAATTAAAATCATCTACAAAAGGTTACGCATCTTTTGATTATGAAATATGTGGATATTTAGAATCTGATTTAGTTAAAATGGATATTTTACTAAATGGTGAAAAAGTTGATGCTTTAAGTGTAATTGTACACAAGGATTTTGCCTATCCAAGAGGAAAAGCTATTGTTGAAAAACTAAGAGAACTTATTCCAAGACAAATGTTTCAAGTTCCAATACAAGCAAGTATTGGTAGTAAAATAATTGCAAGAGAAAACATCTCAGCTATGAAGAAAAATGTATTAGCTAAATGTTATGGTGGAGATGTATCAAGAAAAAGAAAACTTCTTGAAAAACAAAAAGAAGGTAAAAAAAGGATGAAAATGGTTGGTAGTGTTGAAGTTCCACAAGAAGCCTTTTTAGCCGTTTTAAGTGGTGAGTAGTTATGGCAAGGTCAGTATATATACATATTCCTTTTTGTAAATCAATTTGTTCCTATTGTGATTTTTGCAAAGTGTTTTATGTTAAAAGATGGGTATCTAAATATTTAGATGAACTTCAAAAGGAAATAATTGATAGATATGAAGGAGAATTAATTAAAACATTATATATTGGTGGAGGAAGTCCATCACAGCTTAAAGATTCAGAACTTGAAAAACTAGAAAAAATTATTTCTCAATTTAATTTTGCTGAAGACTATGAATTTACTTTTGAAGCGAACATAAATGATTTAAATGATATATATCTAACAAGGCTTAAAAACTTAGGAGTAAACCGTTTAAGTATTGGTATTGAATCATTTGATAATGATAAATTAAAACTTATGGGTAGAGAAGCAAACTTTACTGATGCTAGTAAAATTATTAAAATTGCTAGAAGCAAAGGTTTTAATAATATAAATATAGATTTTATTTATGGACTACCAAATGAAACAATAAGTGTTGTTAGAGATGATATAAAGAAAATATTAAAATTAAAACCTGATCATATTAGTGCATATAGTTTAATCTTAGAACCTAATACAAGACTTTATATTCATTATAAAGAAGGTGTAAGCGAAGATGATGAATACGAAATGTATTCATACATTAAAAGAACTTTAACAAAAGCAGGTTTTGAACATTACGAAATAAGTAATTATAAAACTCCAGGCAAAGAAGCTAAACATAATTTGGTTTATTGGAATAATGATGAATATTATGGTTTTGGTTTAGGGGCTTGTGGTTATTTACATGAAGTTAGATATGAAAACACAAGGAGTTTAACTAAATATTTAAATGGTGAATATATTTATAAAAGAGAACTTGTATCAATAGAAGATGAAAAGAAAAACAAACTTATGTTAGGTTTAAGACTTACTAAAGGAATCAATTTAAATGAATGGTTCTTAACATATGGAGAAAACTTAGAAGTAAATCCTAATATAAGTAAATTAATAAAGGATAAACTTTTAAAAGTGGAAAATAATTATTTATTTGTTAATCCTAAAAAATTATATATTATGAATGAAATATTAGTAAAAATAATATAAAGAAGGACTAAATTAATTTAGTCCTTTTTTATATAAATTAATTGATAAAAAAATAACATCTATGATATAATGCTAATGACAATAGGAGTTGAGTCTTATGAATAGCAAAAAGCAAAATAATGTTGAGTCATTAGATGATACTATGGTATTTGATGTTGAAAATAAAGATACCAAAGAAATTAACGTAATAAAGGAAAAAAGTTTAGTTGTTGATTTTACATCACCAGTAGATGTTTTATCTGATGAAGATGATAAAAAAACTAAAAAATCAAAAAATAATAAAAAGAATAAGAAATTAAAATTTAAACCTCTAGCTAAATTGAAAGATTGGTGGAGTGGTTTATCAAAATTAAAGAAAATTATTGTATGCACTATTACTGTCTTAGTTTTAGTTTTAATAGTTCTTTTAATAATTATATTTACTAAAAAAGACAATAACAACAACGAAAAATTACCTGATGTTGTTATTGAAAAAGAAAACTATACTTATAAAAATGGTACTTTAATTCTTATTGGTGAAGATAAAAAAGAAATTGGTAAATATAGCTGTACTAATAAAGATGAAAAGAAATGTTTTGTTGCATTTAAAAGTAATGAAGATGACTTTATTGGAGATATATATTTAAACGAAGATGGAAGTAAACTTGAAACTCGTTTACCTATTATTAATAATGATTATGTGTTTATAGTTGATAATAAAAAAGCTTCTAATGATGAAATCATTTTATATAACATAAAAACTAAAAAGAATTTAGGTGAATATAAACTTGCTAAAACTTCATCAATTAATAAAAATATAGTTGTTCTAAAAGATGAAGATAATAAATATGGTGTACTAGATTTATCTGAAAAAGAACCTAAAACATTAATTAATTTTGTATATGATTATGTTGGCCTTGCATCTACTGATATGGCTAGTAAATATGTTGTAGTTAGTAGAAATAATAAAAATTACATTGCTGATTTTACTGAAAATATATTAAGCAGTGGATTTAATGAAAAAATTGTTGATTATAATGATAATTTTGTAGTTACAAGATCATCAGAAAGTGTTTATAAAATTTATAACTATGAAGGAAGAGAATTAACTCCAAATAATTATTTATTTGTTAAAATATCTGGAAATTATTTTGCTGCTTTACAAGATAATGGTATTGTTGTATATGATAAAGAGGGAAATAAATATAATGAAGTTCCTATAGGACTTACATCAACAAATTATAATCGTACTTATGTTTTTGATGCTAACAAACAAATTATATCTAATGAAGTTGCTTTTGAAATGGAAGTAAATGAAGAATATATTTCTATTACGAGAGGAAAAGCAAATGATTTATTATCAATAAAAGATGGTATTGCAAATAAAGAAAGACCATTTGTTAATTACTTTAATGGTATATTATATTTTTATAGTGATACTAGAAAAGAATCTTTAATTGGTAAATATGTATGTAAAAATAAAAATACTGTAGAAATGCTTGATCACTGTACTATTGCATCTTCTTCAAATATTTCAAAAAATGATATTTCATATGATATTCAAACAGGAATTGTTGCTATTTTAAATAATAGATTTGTCTTTATAAATGATACTGTAACAACGCCAAATATTTATTTATATGACTTAAGTGTTAATAAAAAACTAGGTCCTTATCAAATGATTGAAACTGCTGGTTTAGTTAGTTCTAATTTTGATTCTAAAAATGGTGAAGGCTCATATGTTATTGCAAAAAACACTAAAGATATGTATGGACTTTTAAGAATAAATGCTGATAGTGTTGATATTGTATTAAACTTTGAATATTCAGAAATTGAAAAAGCTGGAGATAACTTTATTGCTAGAAAATCAAATGGTAAATACTTTGTATTTAATAGATCAGCTGCAGAAATCGTAAAAGATGTTCCTGATAAAATTATGTCATTTAATGATAAATATGTTGCAGCTAAGAGTGCTCTTGGTTATAAAGTATATAATACTCAAGGAAAAGAAATTGATCCTAAAACTTATACTTATGTAAAATTGGATAAAAAATATTATGTTGCTATCGTTGATAATCGTCTTCTTGAAGTTCATGAATACGAAAAAGCTGAACCTATTAATTTTGGTAAACAAATTAATATTAAATCAAGTGATTCATGGAAGAGTGCTAACTATTATAAAATAGAAAATCTAGGTAATTTATATAAAGTAACTATTACTGATGGTGTTAATGATGCTGAATATACATCTGTAAATGAAACTATTAATAATAGCTTAAATCAAAATAGTGTAGCTGTTGATCAAAGTGAGAATAAAACTGGGGAAGAAGGAATCTAATGAGAAAAGCACAATATTATACCGTAATAGGTTTAACATTTGTTGTTGTTTTAATGGCTATATTTGGAACTATGAACCGCTATAATACATTTTATGATGTAAGTTCTTATAAAAATAAAAGAGCTAATAGTGGTAATAATAATCCAACACCAAAGCCAACTCCAACGCCTACACCAACACCGACTCCAACACCTAGTCCAAATACTACTGATAAAGATGTAAATGGATATAAATGTGAAACTGATAGTTGTGATCTTGTAGAAAATACAGATGTTATTAATAACAAATATGAGTTTGTTAAAGATGGAGATAACAATGTCGTTTTATATAATATTGAAGGAAATGAAAATGTTGAAAAGTATCAATCAGTAGAAGCTGCCGGAAATTCCTTTATTGTTAAATCAACTGAAGGATCTTATGGCATAATTAAAATATTTGACACAGTTACATCCATTGTTAATGCAGAGTATAAAATGATTAAATATAACTCAAATGATCAAACATTTGTGTTATCAACTGATAAAACATCATTTATTGCTGATAGTGAAGGTAAAAAGATATCAAGTGATTATACCGCTGACATTATTCAATATAATGAAAAATATATTGTTACAAAATCAAGTAATAATGAATACCATGTCTTTAATTTTAATAATAGAGAGTATTTAACTGAATATTATAATGGTAAAAGATTATTTATTGAACTTGTTGGTGATTATGTAGGTGTTATAACAAATACACATAAGTATCAGTTGTATGATTTCTCTTCATCAACAACTAAGCTTTTAGGTGAAGTAGAGCTTCCTAATGATAGCACTACAGCAAGAGCAAGAATTGTAGATAATAAAGTTGAAATATACGATGGAGAAACAGTTCTTAAAACTATTGATTTATAAATAAATATTTAATATAATAACACGTGAAAAACGAGGAACAAGAGGAGTAAAGTAATAAATAAATTAGATAGAGAGTTAACGATTGGTGAAAGTTAATATTTATTATTACATGAAGGTAGCTTGGGAGTTATATATCTGAAATATTAGTAAGATATATTGTTTAGTCGCATTAAGACTATTAAGGTAGTTTATATTAATAAACTATAAATTAAGGTGGTACCACGAAAAGATTCGTCCTTTAGGATGAATCTTTTTTTATTTGAAGGGTTGATATAATTATGAAAATAAATATAAAAAAACTTTATAATGATGTTATTATTCCAACTAGAGGTTCTAAAGAAGCTGCTGGATATGATTTATATGCATATTTAGAAGAAGAAAGTGTTTCTTTAAATCCTGGTGAGACATACATGATTAAAACTGGTTTATGCTTTGAAATACCTGATGGATATTTTGGAGGAGTATTTGCAAGAAGTGGACTTGCTAGTAAAAAGAATTTAAGACCAGCTAATTGTGTAGGCGTTATTGATAGTGATTATAGAGGAGAAATTATGGTTCCTATATATAATGATTCAGATAAAGTTCAAGTTATTGAAAAAAATGATCGAGTCGCTCAAATTATTATAATGCCATACTTAAATGTTGAATTTAATGAAGTGGATGAATTGGGTATAACTAGTAGAGATAAAGGTGGATTTGGTTCCACTGGTTCAAATTAAGAAAGAAGGAAATTAGAGTGTTAGATAAAAAATATGATCATTTTATGGTAGAAGAGAATAAATATGACACTTGGAAAAATAATAAATATTTTAAGTGTGATGAAAATAGTAATAAAGAACCATTTTGTATTGTGCTTCCACCACCAAATGTTACAGGAGTATTACATTTGGGACACGCATGGGATGTAACATTACAAGATATTATTATTAGATTTAAAAAGATGCAAGGCTTTGATACATTATGGGTTCCAGGAATGGATCATGCCGCAATTGCAACTGAAGCTATGGTTGTTAAAAGATTAAAAGATAAGGGTATTGATAAATACGAATACGGAAGAGAAAAATTTCTAGATGCTTGTTGGGACTGGACTAAAGAACATGGTGAAATAATCAGAAAACAATGGGCTAAATTAGGAATAGCACTTGATTATTCTAAAGAAAGATTTACTTTAGATGAAGGCTTACAAGAAGCTGTTAAAAAAGTTTTTGTTGATTTCTATAATGAAGGATTAATATATCGTGGAGAAAAGATAATTAATTGGGATCCAGCTGCACAAACTGCTTTATCAAATGAAGAAGTGGTTTATAGTGAGGAAAAAAGTGCTTTTTATCATTTAAAGTATAAACTTGAAAATAGTGAAGAGTACTTAGATGTTGCTACAACAAGACCAGAAACCTTATTTGGTGATACAGCTGTTGCAGTAAATGAAAATGATGAAAGATACAAGAAATATGTTGGAAAAAATGTAATTCTTCCAATAGTTAATAAACCAATCCCTGTAATTATAGATGAACATGCAGATATGGATAAGGGAACTGGATGTGTAAAAATTACACCAGCACACGATCCAAATGACTTTGAGGTTGGAAATCGTCACAACTTAGAGAGAATCATTATAATGAATGATGATGCAACAATGAATGAGAATGTTCCTAAAAAATATCAAGGAATGACTAGAGAAGAATGCCGCGAAGAAGTTTTAAAAGATTTAGAAAAAGAAGGTTTACTTCTTGAAGTAGAACCGCTTGTTCATGAAGTAGGACATAGTGAAAGAACTGGCGTTATGGTTGAACCAATGGTAAAAAAACAGTGGTTTGTAAAAATGAGACCACTAGCAGACACAGTTTTAGAAACACAGAAGGATAAAGGCAGAAAAGTAAATTTTGTTCCATCAAGATACGAAAAAACAATGAATCACTGGATGGAAATAACATATGATTGGTGTATATCTAGACAACTTTGGTGGGGTCATAGAATTCCCGCTTGGTATAAAGGCGATGAAATATATGTAGGTATGGAAGCTCCAAAAGAAGACGGTTGGATCCAAGATGAAGACGTTCTTGATACATGGTTTTCCAGTGCGCTTTGGCCTTTTGCAACATTAGGTTGGCCAAATAATACTAAACTTGTAGAAAAATATTATCCAAACCAATGTTTAGTAACAGGATATGACATAATACCTTTTTGGGTAAACAGAATGACATTCCAAGGTGAAAAACTTCTTGGTGAAAGGCCATTTAAGGATTGTCTAATTCATGGATTAATCCGTGATAAATTAGGACGAAAATTCTCTAAAAGTTTAGGAAATGGAATTAATCCGTTTGATATGATTAATGAATATGGTGCTGATGCGTTAAGGTATTATCTTGCAACTGACGTATCAAGTGGTACTGATATGAGATTCGATGAAGAAAAAATCAAATCAAATTGGAATTATATTAATAAAATTTGGAATGCTTCAAGGTTTGTTTTAATGAATGTTGAAAGTTTAAAAGAAATCGATTTAAGTAATCTTAAAGATATAGATAAGTGGATTTTATCAAAATATAATAAAGTTGTAAAAAACGTAGTTAAACATATGGATAAATATGATTTTAATATTGTAGGTTCAGAACTTTATAGTTTTGTTTATGACGATTTTTGCTCTAACTATATTGAAATGGCAAAATTTAGTTTAGATGATAACACAACAAAATCTGTTTTATACTATGTGTTAACAGGAATATTAAAAATGCTTCATCCATTTATGCCATTTGTTACTGAAGAAATTTATCAAATGCTTCCTGTAAAAGATGCTGATTCAATAATGATATCTTCTTATCCAAACTTTAATAAAAACGAAATATATGATGATGAAGAAACTAAAATAGATGATCAAATCGAGTTTATAAAAAACTTTCGAAATGTAAAAACAGAAAATAACATTTCAAAAGATATGAAAATAAGGTTTGAACAAGGAGAAAACGATCTAATTAACAAGATTTTAAAACTTGATGATTTGATTACAAATGAAGTTTTAGATATAAAATCATACGTTGTTATGTCTAAAAATATTAAAGCTGTAATTTATTTTGAAAAAGAAGAAACAGAAGAGGAAAGAAATCTAAAATTAAAAGAAATAGAATCCCTTGAAAATTCAATTCAAAGAAGAGAAAAATTACTTTCTAATGAAAATTACGTAAGTAAAGCCCCTAAAGAATTAGTAGAAAAAGAAAGAGAAACATTGAATCAGGAAAGAGAAAAACTACTTGTTTTAAAGAAATAGTTTAAAAAGAGCCTATACGGTTCTTTTTGCTTGACATTTGTTCGATTATTTGCTATTATTAGCTTATTCAAAAGGGGGGACTATAATATGTATCGTAAAGGTATACATGAATATTTATATGAAAATATAGAAATGATAAAAAGACTTGAGAAATACTCAACTGTACCAAGAATTTGTTTAACTGCAAAGGATCAACAAACAATTATTAAAGATATTGATAATACAAAACCGCTAAATGAAATTAATATATCAGAACTTGTAATATATACAAATATAGGAGTTTTAAAAGAAATTTATCAAAATAATATTTTTACTTAGAACAACTTTTAAGTATAAATGAAATTGATTTTAATAATATATTTGGTAAATCTAAATATAAGAATCAAATTAAAGATTTAATTGAATTGATGAATTGTAAATTTAATTTCATATATAATAGTGGCAAACTAAAGCATAGTATTAGCTTTTATAGATCTCATGGACATCCAGAAGTATTCTTTTTAAATATGTGTTTTAGTAGAGAGTTAGCTAGTGCATTAGTTGAGTATATCAGTAAATATAAACCATACTATTTTGAGTTTGAATATGAGTATGCTACTGATATATTAAGGCTAGCACAAGATGTAGAGGAAAATAGATCTGACTTAATATTACCACCTCAACTTAAAAATGAGTTTATTGTTAAATCAAGAATATTTACAAATTACTATAGATCAAGATCAAGATAATAAAATATTACACTGAAAAAAGTTGCTAAAAAATAGCAACTTTTTTCTTGCACTAGTATAAAATATATAGTAAAATTAATATACTTTTGCGTTTTGGAGATGAACATAAATATGGAACTTAAAAATAAAACTTTATATCACTTTAGAGATGGAAGAAGAAAGAATCTAAATTGGATGGTAGGAAATGAGTTTATTGTAGATTCAAAATATAAGAATTATATATGTAGTGATGTTAAAAGAATTGATACTGACTTATCTGACGTTGAAAAAAAGATTGCATACTATAAAATGTTAAGAGATAACGAAACACCGTTTAAAATAGCTGAAAGAATGTTAGAACTTTATCGAGAAGAACAATGCCCAGATACAATTGGTAGAATTAATTGCATGTTTTTTTGCGATGAAGCATCCCTTGGATATTGGTGTCATCGCTTTGGACCATACTCTGAGTTATATGAAGTTGAACTAACTGGAACAGCATTTAAAACATCTACATTATTATTTCCATTTGCGGGATCAAATTGTACATATGAAGATTTCTTAAAACTATGTGAAAACTACTGGAATCCTGATTTAACAGATGAAGATTTAAATGATTATGCTGAATATTTATTTCAAGGAAAAGTATTTGTAAGAGAAAAACTAGATATAGAAAAGATAAGAAATAAGTATAATTCTTAAAAGAAAAGTATAAAATAATAATATAAATAAACTTATAATTTTAGGTTTATTTTTATTTTGTAAATTATTTAGCACTCACATATTGACAAGTGCTAAAATTGTGATAAAATATTCTTAGCACTTAGAAATAAACAGTGCCAAATGAGGTGATGTTTTTTGGAAGAACGTCAAAAACTTTTACTAAAAGAAATAGTTGAGTATTATATTAAAACAGCAAGACCTGTTGGTAGTAAAGCTCTATGTGAAAAACTAAATTGTTCATCTGCAACAATTAGAAATGAAATGGCTCATTTAGAAGATTTAGGTTATATTGAAAAAAATCATATTTCATCAGGTAGAATACCAAGTGAAAAGGGTTATAAGTATTATGTTGAAAACTTAATGAAACCTAAGGAGTTAAGTGGAGAAGATATACTTAATTTACAAACCATATTTTCAAATAGAGATCTTGAGTTATCAGATGCAATTAATAAATGTATGGATATGATTAGTGATATTACTAATTATACAAGTATTGTTCTTGGTAAAAATTCTAAAGAAAATTTACTTCAACAAGTAAGTATTATTCCACTTGGAAATAATAAAGTAGTTGCTTTAGTATGTACTGATAAAGGTATTGTTGAAAGTAAACAATTTTCTGTTGATATAACTATTGATATTGCTGAAATAGTTAAAGTAAGCGAAATAATTAATAAAATGTTATTTGGAACTCCAATTGACGAAGTTAATGAAAGATTAGAGTTTGAAATAAAACCTATTATTTCAAAACAAATCGATCAATATGAAAAAGTGTATAACATCTTTTATAATGCATTTGATGATTTTGTTAAAAATACATCAAATGTACATATTTCTGGTAAATCGAAAATATTTAATCAGCCTGAATATCAGGATGCTAAAGATATAAAGAAATTAGTTAATAAATTTGATGATGAAAATCTAATTAAAAAAATAGATGAATCTTCTGATTCAAATGAAATAAAGATATATATTGGTGATGAAAATGAATTTGATGATGACGTTACGATTATTAAATCTAAATATCACGTTAAAGGTGAGGAAGGAACAATTGCTATCGTAGGTCCTAAACGAATGGAATATGATAGAGTTGTTGGTCTTCTTGATTACATCAATAAATATATAGAGGACTTAGAAAGTGGTGAAGACAAAAAGTGACAGACGAAGTAAAAGAAAAAATTGAGGTTAATGAAGAAGTTAAAGATGAAAAAAAACATAAAAAGAAAGATAAAAAAAATGAAGAACTTGAACTTCTAATTAATCAAAATGCGCTGCTTAACGAAAAACTTCTAAGAATAACAGCTGATTTTCAAAATATGAAAAGAAGAAGCGAAGAAGAAATATCTAAACTGTACAAATATGATGGTGAAGAAGTTATTAAAGAACTCCTTAATATAGTAGATAATTTTGAAAGAGCTATTAAATTAGATGATACTAATTTAACTGATGAGCTTTCAAAATTCTTAGAAGGGTTTAAAATGATTTATACTAATTTAGTAAACATTTTAAATAGTAGAAATGTTCATGAAATTATTTGTTTGAATGAAGAATTTGATCCAAATAAGATGAACGCAGTATTAACTGAGAAAGTAGAAGGTGTAGAACCTGGTAAAGTAGTTGAAGTACTACAAAAAGGATACATCTATAATGATAAAGTTATAAGACCTGCCATGGTCAAAGTAAGTGAATAATTGAAAGGAATGATTAATATATGGCAAAAATAATTGGTATCGATTTAGGTACAACTAACTCATGTGTTGCAGTTCTTGAAGGTGGAGAACCTAAAGTAATTGCTAATGCAGAAGGTAATAGAACAACTCCATCTGTTGTTGCTTTCAAGGGTGAAGAAACAATGGTTGGTGAAACTGCTAAAAGACAAGCAGTAACAAACGTTAAAAATACTATCTCGTCTATTAAAAGAAAGATGGGTACTAAAGAAAAAGTAGAAGCTAATGGAAAAGACTATACTCCAGAAGAAATTTCTGCAATGATTTTAACTAAACTTAAAACTGATGCTGAGGCTTATCTTGGAGATAAAGTTACTAAAGCTGTTATTACAGTTCCAGCATACTTTAATGATGCTCAAAGACAAGCTACTAAAAATGCAGGTAAAATTGCAGGATTAGAAGTTGAAAGAATTATTAATGAACCAACAGCTGCTGCACTTGCTTATGGTCTTGATAAACAAGATAAGTTACAAACTATTTTAGTTTATGACTTAGGTGGAGGTACATTCGATGTATCTATCCTTGAACTAGGTGATGGTGTATTTGAAGTTAAAGCAACATCTGGTAATAACCACTTAGGTGGAGATGACTTTGACGCTAAGATTTCTGATTACTTAGTAGAAGAATTTAAAAAAGAACATGGTGTAGACTTATCTAAAGATAAGATGGCTATGCAACGTATTAAAGATGCTGCTGAAAAAGCAAAAAAAGATTTAAGTGGTATGACTACTGCACAAATCTCACTACCATTTATAACTCAATCTGATGAAGGACCTTTACATATGGAAGTATCTTTATCAAGAGCTAAATTCGAAGATTTATGTCGTGATCTATTTGATTCAACACTTAAACCTGTTAAAGATGCTTTAAAAGAAGCTAAACTTGAGGCTAAAGATATTAATAAAGTAATTCTTGTTGGTGGATCAACTCGTATTCCATATATTCAAGAATTAGTTAAAAAAGAATTAGGTCAAGAACCATCTAAAGGTGTTAATCCTGATGAAGTAGTTGCTATGGGTGCTGCTATTCAAGGTGGAGTTTTAACTGGTGAAGTTGAAGATATCGTTTTACTTGACGTTACTCCATTATCTTTAGGTCTTGAAACTTTAGGTAATGTTATGACTATTTTAATTCCAAGAAATACAACAATACCTACAAGTAAATCACAGGTATTCTCAACAGCTGCTGATAATCAACCTGCTGTAGATATTCATATATTACAAGGTGAAAGACCAATGGCTAGTGATAACAAAACACTTGGAAACTTCCAATTAACTAATATTCCACCAGCACCAAGAGGAATTCCTCAAATCGAAGTAACATTTGATATTGATGCTAACGGAATTGTTAATGTTAAAGCAAAAGATTTAGGAACTAATAAAGAACAATCTATTACAATTACATCATCTACTAACCTTTCTGATGAAGAAATTGATAAGATGATGAAAGAAGCTGAAGCTAATAAAGAAGCAGATGAAAAGAGAAAGGAAGAAGCTGATGCAAGAAACGAAGCTGACTCTATGATCTTTGCTACTGAAAAAGCTATTAAAGATTTAGGTGATAAAGTTGATGAATCTGATAAAAAAGATGCAGAAGCTAAAATCGAAGATCTTAAAAAGGCATTAGAAGGTTCTGATATTGAAGATATCAAAAACAAAACTAAAGAACTAAATGATGTAGCTATGAAACTTGCAACAAAAGTTTATGAAGAAGCTGCTAAAAATAATCAAAATGCCAGTGCTGATGCATCAAATGAAACAGAAGACAAAAAAGATGATGTTCAAGAAGCATCATATGAAGAAAAATAGTATGATATAATAAATTATAGGTTCTAGTTAACTAGAACCTTGATTTTAGTTATAATTAATCTGTTAAAGGAGAATATATAAATGAAGAAGAGAAATGAAATTGAAGAAAAATATAAAATAGATACTACAGATTTATTTAAAGATAATAAAGAATTTGAAAAAGAATTATCATTAGTTGAAAAAGAGATAGGTAAAGTATCTGATTTTTCAGGTAAAATAATGGAAGGCGAAAATTTATATAAGTTATTATCATTCGATGAACAAATATCTAGAAGATTAATGAGACTTTATACATATGCTCATTTAAATAATGATTTCGATTTATCCGATAATTTATATAATGAATATGTTTCTAAAGTTTTATTTATATATAATAAATATTCTTCTTTAGCTTCATTTATTGTTCCAGAATTACTAGAAAACAAATATGAAGAAATAGATAAAAAAATAAAAAGTGATAACAGATTAAAAGACTATGAATTATCATTAAAAAATATTTTTAGACTTAAAGAACACACATTAAATAAAAACGAGGAACTAATTATATCAAAACTTACAACACCATATGATAATTTTGAAAATGCTTATTCAAAATTAAAAAATGTTGATTTAAAGTTTGGTAAAATTAAAGTTGATGGAAAAAGCGTTGAACTTAATCCAATTCTTTATGGTATTCTGCAAGAAAGTCCTGATAGAAATTTAAGAAAAACTTCTTTTAAAAAACTTTATAAAGCATATAAATCAATTATTAATACCAATAGCGAATTAATAACTGGAAATGTTAAGAAAAACAACGCCATAGCTGAAGTAAGAAAGTTTAATTCTGCACTTGAAAGATCACTTATAAATAATGATGTTGATCCTAAAGTATATGATATGCTTTTAAAATCAATAGATAAAAATCTTGATATTATTCATAAACAATGGGAAGTATATTTTAGTGCTTTAAATATAGAAAATCCACATATTTATGATACATCATGTCCAGTAATAGAAGGATATGATAAAAAGTATACTTTTGAAGAAGGTAAGAATCTTGTAATTAACGCCCTTAAAATAATGGGTGATGATTATTTAAGTATTATAAAAAAAGCTTTTGATGAAAGATGGATAGATGTTTATCCAACAGAAAATAAAAGAACCGGTGGATACTGCACTAATTGCTATGAAACGCATCCTTATGTATTTCTTAACTTTGATGGAACTATTCATGAAGTATCAACTATAATTCATGAACTTGGTCATGCAATGCAATATTATTACGCATCAAAATATAATAATTATTCTAATTATGATTATACAATTTTTGTTGCTGAAGTAGCATCACAAGTAAATGAAATATTACTTAATAAATATATAATTGATAATTCAAAAGATGAAAAAGAAGTTAAAACAATATATGCTAATTTAATAAAACAATTTAAAGGTTCAGTAGTAAGACAATCAATGTTTGCTGAATTTGAAAAGTTAATTTATGAAGCTGATCAAAATGGTGTACCTTTAAGTGTAGATTATTTAAATAATACATTTTATAAATTAAATAAAAAATACTATGGTAAGAATATAACTATAGATAAAGATATTAAATATGAATGGTCAAGAGTACCCCATTTTTACTATAATTTCTATGTTTATCAATATGCAACAGGATACATTGCAGCACTTAAAATAGCATCAGATATCTATAATAAAAAAGAAGGAGCCCTTGAAAATTACATTAAGTTCTTAAAATTAGGATCTACCCTTGATCCTGTAAGCTCATTAAAAGTTGCTGGTGTTGATTTAACTAAAGAAGAAACATTTGATTATGCATTTGCTGAATTTGAAAAGCAACTAGAAGATTTTAAAAAAATAATAAAGAAGGAAGTATAGCATGAACAAAAAAGATTACTATGAAGTCCTTGGTGTTAAAAAAGATGCATCTGATGAAGAAATAAAAAGAGCATTTAGAAAACTAGCTAAACAATATCATCCAGATGTTAATAAAGAACCAGGTGCTGAAGAAAAATTCAAAGAAATTGGTGAAGCATACGCTGTTTTATCAGATCCAAATAAACGAAGTCAATATGATCAATTTGGTCATGCTGCATTCCAAAACGGAGCAGGAGGTGCAGGTGGTGCCGGTGGCTTTGGAGGTTTTGACTTTAATGACTTTGATTTCGGCGATATTTTTGATGATTTATTTGGTGGTTTTGGTTTTGGAAGAAAATCAAAGAATAAATCTCAAAAAGGTCCTGATACATTAGTTAGAGTTCAACTTGATTTTATGGAAGCTATAAAGGGATGTAAGAAAACTATTAAAATCGACTTAAATGATACATGTGATAAATGTAATGGTAAAGGTGGATTTAAAGAAAAAACTTGTCCCACATGTGGTGGACGTGGAAGAGTAGTAGTTCAGCAAAACTCATTATTTGGTGTTTTCCAAACTGAAACAACATGTCGTGATTGTGGTGGAGCTGGTAAATCATATGAAGAAAAATGTAGTAAGTGTAATGGAAAAGGAACTGTAAAACAAACTAAAGAAATTGAAGTAGATGTTCCATCTGGTGTAGATAATGGAAATAAACTTAGAATATCTGGAAAAGGTGAAGCTGGAAGAAACGGTGGACCTAACGGAGATATTTATATTGAGTTTATAGTAAAAGAACATCCATTATTTGAAAGAGATGGTAGTGATATTTATATCGAAGTACCTGTTACTGTTACTGAAGCTATACTAGGATGTAAAAAAGAAATACCTACTTTAGATGGTAATGTATATCTTGAAATTAAACCAGGAACACAACCACTAACTAAATTAAAACTAAGAGGTAAAGGTGTTAAACCTGTTAATGAACGTTTTACTGGAGATTTATACGCTGTCATTAATGTTGTTATTCCAACTAAATTAAATAAATCTCAAAAAGAATTAATAAAGGATCTATCAGAAACTGACTTGGATTCTGAAAGTGAAATTAAAAAATTTAAAAAATATTTGGATTAATTTCCAAATATTTTTTTAATTATTCATTTCCTTTAAATTGACATTATAATAGTAAAAATTGTATAATGAATACTAGGAAGGTGTTGATAAAATGAAGAAGAAATATTTTGTTATTGCTTCAATTATATTAACACTTTTTTTAATTGTATTAATTGTTATTCTAACAAATCATAAAAGTGAAATAATACCTAAAATCGTAGTTAAAAATGGTTTATCTATAAACTATCTTGATGGTGATGAACTTTATGCATCAAATAGAGAAAATAAATATACTTTTTCTGTTACTAATGATAGTGATTTAGATAAATATTATCAAATAGACATTGAAGATATTAATAAACCTGATGGTGTTAATATTTTAATTAAATGTAATGAAACTAACACTAATAAGAAAATCACTGATTTATCAATGGGTAGTTTAGTTGATTATGCAGTTATAACACCTGGTGAAACTCATACATATATTCTTACAGTAAGTCCAATTTTAACAAGTGTTAAAATTGGAAGTATAAATATAAATGAATATACTTTTTCTAATGAATACTTTGCTCAAACTATAATATCAAATAGTACTATATATCAAAATCCTCAAACAACTGTTGGTGTAGAAACATCTATTAATGATGAAGGTTTAATACAAGATATTGATGATTATGGATCAACATATTATTTTAGAGGTGCATCCACTAACAATTATTTTAAATTTGCAGATAATATGTGGAGAATAGTAAGAATAAATGGTAATAATACTGTTAAAGTAGTTCTTGATTCAGCAACTGAAAATTTATCTACATATTATGATGAAGTATCAAACAATTATTTCAAATATACTAATTCTAATATAAAAAAGAATTTGGAAAGTTGGTATGAAGAAAATCTTCGTCAATACGATAAATATATTGCAAGTTCAAAAGCTTGCGACTATACCCTTTATACTGGAACAGATGAATATATTTTTGAATCTAGTCAAAGATTAGAGGTTAATCATGCCCCAACATTTAATTGTTTAGGTAATAAAGTTAATGCAAAAATTATGCCTCTTACTGCTGATGAAGTAGAGTATGCTGGAGGATTAATAGGTGTTAGTAATACCAACTATTATTTATATAATGAAAATATAACTAATCCATCATGGACAATTACTCCTGCTAGAGGTAATCAAAATGAGTATTATCCATATGTTATTGGAACAACAGGTCAGATAGAATCAACTTCTATTGGTAATCAAACAAGAGCTTTAAGACCTGTTATAAATATAAATAAAAAGGTAAGCGTTACCGGAAAAGGTACATATGATAACCCATATCAAATTTCTGAGTAGGAGGATATAAGATGAAAAAAAATCTTAAGAAAAATGGTTTTATTGCTATTTCTATGATTTATTCTGTTTTCATACTTTTTGTAACTATTTTAATTGCTATTATGTTTTCCTACATTACAGATAGGAAAACATCTAATGCAATTAAACAAGATATTAAAAATAGATTTGCTTCTAAGTTACCAGAGATTACATATGTTAATTTAGATAGTACAACAACAGATCATCGTTTTGATGTAAAAATAAATGTAGGAATAGGAAGCTTTCCTGTAGGAAATATTACTTATATTTGGTCAAAAAATTCTAATGCAGTTCCAAATAAAATAATTAGTAACGGTGATGTTGTATCTCTTTCATATGACGAAGAACCAGGTGAGTGGTACCTAGTTTCTAAAGCATGTGATGTTTTCGATAATTGTACAGTTACTATATCAAGAAAATATATTATTGATGAAAGTGCTACGTTAGTTTCAGGTTTAACTTTTAATACTAAACTTAAAGCTTTAGCAACTGCTGTTTTAGGTAATCAAGCTAAAATTTTAACATTTAGAAGAACTTATGAAATAGATGATTTAAATAAAACATCTAATAATGTTATATCTACAGCATCATCATCTTCACCTATATATGCTTTTTGTGAAGCAAGAAACAGCACTTTTGTAGATTGCTATTATTATACTGATGCTATGAAAGTTAAACTTAATAGTGATTCATCAGGAATGTTTAGAGATTTAGAAAAAATTCAAACTATTGATTTAGGTGATTTTGATAAATCATCAGTAAACCGAGTAAGTGACTTTTTTACTGGATGTACAGATTTAAGAAATATCAAAACACCTCTTTCATCATTCTTTTCTCCACCAATTACACTTCCAGGAACATTTTATAATGATAATGGTCAATCATTAACACAAATGCTTGGTACTACAACTGGAAAAATGTGGCTTACAAAAGATAATACGAACTACACTATTTCATATGATTTAAATGGTGGATCACTTCCTAAAGATAATAAACTTTCTTATAACAGAACCACGGAAACATTTACTTTAAATAATCCAACTAGGGAAGGTTATATATTTGCTGGTTGGTCTGGTGGTAAAAACTTATTTAATTATGTTGAACCTATAGAAGGTGAAGGAGTTAAAATTCATTCTGATTGTGTTGAATTTGATCAAGGAAGTTTTCCTGGAAATATTGCAAGCAATATACAACTTCAAGTATCTCTTGACGATGCTGAAAACTCATACGCTACAAAAATAGTAGTTCCAAGTTCTAGTGATCTTGGTAAAAAAGAAGCAACATTTTTAAAAGATAATACATTTAATAAGTATCGTTTAAAAATTAATACAAATCTAAGAGATTCTGCGTTAAATCTTTCTTATATGCAACTTATAGATGGAAAGTACTATTCAATATCATTTAATGTTGATGATTATCAACCAAATAGTGCTTATGTAAAACTTTCTCAAGTACAAATAGAAGAAGGAAACAGAGCTACTGAATATGAAAGATATGTTGATAGAGATTTAAAAGTTACTATACCTAAGGGTTCGCAAGGAAATAGACATTATGTTGCTAATTGGATACCTGCCAACACTAATACATATACACTAACAATTAACCCAAACGGAGGTTCATGGTATGGTAGTACCACTCCGGTAACAAAAAAATTAAAATATGATGATGTATTTGATATACCTGCACCAACAAGAGAAGGTTATGTATTTGATGGATGGAAAGAATATCAAAGAGCTAAAATGGAAGATAACGTTATAAGTGGTTGGGGATTTAAAAAAGTTAATGTATATAATAATGCTCAAAATGGAGTTGTAACACATACATATACTGCTAAATCAGCTGACAATCCACTTAGTTCAACCACTAGAGAATTAAAAATTTCACACTCAGGAACTGCTGATTCATTACCTGGGTTAGGAGGTTTTTATCAATCTTTTAAAACTGCTTATAGTAGAAAATATATCCATGTTATTGTCGCTAAAGTACCTAATGAATATTATTTACACTATGCTTATAATGATGGAAGTTTGGGTACAGGAGGAAACGTTCAATGGTTAACATCTAATCGTGGTGACGGAACTTGGAAGACATATGCATATTTAGTCACAACCGGTTCAACAGGAACTGTTGGAAATACAATTGGTTTTGTTTACTTATCACAATTATCTACAAATACATGGAATGGAACAACTGCAAATGCAGAAAATAGAAATATCTCAATGCAAATTGCATCAACAAATATATATGATGTAACTTATGATGATTCTGGTTTCGGAATGATTGATGGATCAGCAAAATTAACTGCTAAGTGGACAACACCGGTTTCAGTTACAATTGATCCATATGGTAGTACTTATAAAGGAAAAACTGGAAATGTAGTTATATCTGGTAGACCAGGTGAAGAAATAGACCTTGCAAATAGTCTTGCAAAAAATGGATACGTCTTTAATGGTTGGACTTATTCTGGAAGTAGTATAATTAATTATTTTGATGGTACAAATATATCTCATAAAGTTTATTCTCAAACTCAAGTTTTTGATTCATCCACTACAACCCCTGCAACAGCATATAACAATAACAATAATGGTGCCGTTACAACAAGTATGGCATATGATTCTAAGGCAGGTGCTTATAGATTAAAAATTGTTACAAATGGAAATGCAGCCCCTGAAGCAGGAGGTATATATTTAGATTTATATCCTGTGGTTCCAGAAAGAATTAATGTTGTTGTAGTTGAAGCAAGAATACCAAAAGAATACTATATTAGTGCAAATGGTGGAGTTGGTAGATTTTATACTGGAATTGGTTCATACCCACAAGTTACTTTGGGAACAACAGAAGGTACAAATAATTATAAATTCTATTATTTACCTGTATATTTTGGTAAAACAGGTGGTTTTAAACCAACAGTATATTTAAAAGTCTATGGATCGGATAACACTTCAGTAACATGGTATGTTAGAAGTGTATCGGTATATAGTTATGATAAAGGTGCGTTAATTTCCACATTTAAACTTCCAAGTGAATCTGAAACCTTAACAGCAAGATGGGGAGTTGGTGGTTCTAGAATTACTTTTGAACCAAATGGTGGAAATATTGATACTACTTCAGCTAATTCACCAGTAAAAAACTGGAAGAATGGTTATAACGTTGATGGTGGTATTATGAGATATTACTCATATAATCAATCTTATGCTACTTATCCAGGTGATTCTGATTATGATTGGACTCCTGATAACAGAGTTACAAAAAAAGAAGGATATCACTTAGATGGTTGGTATACAGATCCAACTAATGGTACTAAAATATTTAATGGCGATGGAACGCTTGTTCCAAGTGTTCCAGGATATTCTGATTCTTCAGGTAAATGGATAAAATATGACGAAAACATTACTTTATATGCACACTGGGCGCCTAACACAATGACGATTAAATACTATGCTGGTGGTGCCACTCATAAATGCAAAAACAAGGACTCTAATAATGTGTGTGGAAGTGTTGAAAAAATAAATAATCAGTTAATTGCAACCGAAAATTACACATACAATTATCTTGTCGGCCAAGGCTGGCCTGCTGATTATTTCTATCCATATTCACACCAATTAATTAAATATGGATATAAATCAGAATATAAATACCATATAGGAAGTGCAACGTCATCAAGTACAATAAATACAGATTTGGTACCTAGTGGTGGATGGTATGGTTCAAAACTTTCAGAGAGTTTAGGAAAAACTTCTGAATTTAAAACTGGTGATGTTACCGTAAATATCTATGGTGGATGGTATTCAGCTTTTGTTGACAATGCAACAATTAGTTCAACAAACGGTGCATATGCAACTGGATCTCAATATAGTAACTATATGGCTACTCAAGATTATTTCCCAGTTCAAGGTGGAACAACATTAACATCAAATTATACATTGTGTGGTGTTTATTCTTATCGAGCAGATTATTCATTTATTAGAAGAGAAACCAATCGTACGAAGACTCATACAATTTCTTCAGATGCTAAGTTTGTTAGATTTGAAATTGATAAAACACAAGAAGGTAGTCACGATGCTAATTGGTGGACTTCTCATATAACTATTGAATAACATAAACGTAAAGTATTGACAAAATACTTTACGTTTTGTATTTTATTAATATAATTTATAATTAATTTTAAATTTATTATGATAAAATAAATATGTGGTGAAAAGATATGTATATAGTAAGTCGTACATTAATTAATATCTTAAATATTCTTGATAGTATCAAAAACTTTTTGTCTAGTTTAACAACTATTGATATTATCTTCTTTTTTGCTGTACTTCTTTTAATGATATTATTAGTTACACTTCTATATTTCATTAAAACAAATGCAGACTATGTAGAACCTGATAATAATGTGTTAAAAGGTATTGAAGAAATAAAGTCAGATAATGTAACTAGTAATTATGTAGAACCAAAAAATATAGGTACGTATACTAGTTTAAATAATATAAGTCAAAGTATTAATGATGATTATAAGTATAGTGCATCTAATAATAACTTAGGTGATTATGATGATGAAGAGGGAGAATTATTTGATTTAGAAACAATCACTAAAAAATTAGAAAGTAAAGAGCTTACTCCTATAGATTTAACAGATTATGAAGAGGAACAAGAAAAAGATGCAATTATTAGTTACGAAGAACTTCTTAATAGATCTAATAATCAGTCAAATCCATATGTTCCAAATATTGATATAAATAACAAAAATAATGATTATAATGTTGTTTCATATGATATACCATATAAAAAAGAAATTATGTTAGATGATTTACTTGTTAAAGAAGTCGATATAAAAGGCTTAGAAGAATCAACTAGTAGTGTTAAAACTATTAGTTATGGGGAAGAAGAAGCATTTTTAAGTGCTTTAAAACAATTACAAGAACAATTAAGATAAAAAAACAGGTGGTTTAAATGAAATTCAAAGTAATTAATTTTGGTTGTAAAGTTAATACTTATGAAAGTACTTATCTTGAAGAAAAATTTATAGAAAATAAATTAACTGAAGCATCTTCTATCGAAGATGCTGATTTGATTGTTATAAACACATGTTCTGTTACTAATGTAGCTGATCAAAAATGTAAAAAAATGATTAGAAGAGTTAGAAGAGAAAATCCCAGTGCTGTTCTAGTTGCAACTGGTTGTAGTGTTCAAAATAATTTTGATATCTACAAAGAATATGGTGTAAATATATTAGTTGATAATTTTCATAAAGGAGAAATATATTCCTTATTTAAAAAATATTTAGAAGATAAAGAAAATATCTATATTTATAATAATAATCGAAATCAAAAATTTGAAGATATGCTGTTAGATAAATATACAAAACATACAAGAGCATTTATTAAAATTCAAGATGGTTGTGATAATTTCTGCTCATACTGTGTTATTCCCCTTGTTAGAGGAAGTATAAGAAGTAAAGAATTTAATAAAGTAATAGAAGAAGCAAATATATTAGCAAATAATGGCCATAAAGAAATAGTATTAGTTGGTATTCATACTGGAAGTTATAATAGTAATGGTAAAGATTTAGTAGATTTAATTGACGAACTTTCTAAAATCGATAAAATAAAAAGAATTAGAATATCATCAATTGAAATTACAGAACTTAACGATAAATTTATGAATCTTTTAAAAACCAATAATAAAATAGCAAATCACTTACACATTCCTCTTCAAGCAGGATCAGATGAAATATTAAAAATTATGAATCGTAAATATGATTTGAAATATTTTGAAGAAAAAATAAATTTAATTAGATCCATAAGACCTGATATTAATATAACAACAGATGTAATTGTAGGTCATCCTTATGAAACAGAAGAATTATTTAACAAAACTTTAGATTTTTGTAAAAAAATAGAGTTTGGCAAAATTCATGTTTTTCCTTATTCAATAAGAAAAAACACTAAAGCTGCAACTATGCCAAATCAAGTTAATGAAATAGAAAAGAAAAATAGAGCTGAAAAACTAATTAGACTTAGTGATATATTGATGGATAAATATGAATCAAAATTTATAGGTAAAACTATGGATATCATAACAGAAAAGAATCATAAAGATGAAATAGTTGGTTTTACAAGTAATTATATTAAAATATATGTAAATAATTCTGCCAATATATTAGTAAATTCTATAATTAGTGTTAAACTTATAAGTAGAGATAGTAATTATGTTTATGCTGATGTTGTGGAGGATAAGTAATTATGAATAGTGATGAAAAAAGAAATATGATGATTGCATCTATTATAGATTCATACAATAAGGTAGATTTATTATATAGAGATTATGAAAGTAATCTTGAAGCTAGAAAAGAAAGAATGGGAGATTTTCTTCTTAGTTTAGAAAAACCAAAACATGATCAGATTAAAACAATAAAAAATGAGCTAGATAAAGTTCATAATTTAAATAAAGAAAACGATTTCTTTGAGCTTGAAGAAGAAGTACGTTTGATTAAGAACTTTATTTCAGCAATAGGTTATAAAGAAGAGAAAAAAGTTTCTGAAAGATAATTTTAGGGGAAGTAAAATTGATAAAGGTTACTGGAAAAATAAGAAATAATATTTATGTTGGTGACAATGGTTACATTGTCACTTTATTTCGTGTAAAAAATATATCCAGTGATGAATATAAAGAGTTTTTAAATAAAACAATTACTGTATGTGGAAGTATTATAAATCCTAATAATGAAGATTTATATACTTTAAATGGTGATTTTACCGAACATCCAAGATATGGTTTTCAATTTAAATTTGATTCATATGAAAAAAGTGTTCCATCAGATAAAGATACTTTAATAGAGTTTTTATCAAGTTCATTAATTAAAGGATGCGGAGAAAAAACAGCAAAACAAATTGTTGATCATTTTGGATTAGATGCCATTAACATTATTAAAAATAATCCCGAACGATTAAGTGAAATAAAGATGACTGAATCAAAGATAAATAAAATATATTTATCTATTTGTAGTTATACAAATGCAGATGATTCCCTAGAATATTTAAAAAATCTTGGATTTAAACCAAACGAAGCATCGCTACTATTTTCAAAATATGGTGATGGAATTAAAAATGTTATAAATGATTCATATTATTCACTTAATGATTTAATAAGTTTTAATCGTTTAGATGAAATTTATATTAAAAATTTTGATAAAAATAGTGATGTAAGAATTAATGCCTGCATTTTAGAATCTATTAAAAGTCTAGATATTTTAACAGGTGATACTTTTCATAGTTTAAAAGAAGTATATAGTTATTTTAATAAAAGATTTAATGTAAGTTTAAATGATGAATCATATAGTAAACATATAAAATATCTTGAAAAAAATAGTGATATTGTCTTAGAAAATGATAATGTATATTTTATTGAAACTTATGAAGATGAGTTATTAATTACTAATGTAATAGGAAGTATATTAAAATATGGAAGGAAAGATAAACTAAGTTCATCTTCAATTACCAGTTTACTTAAGTATGAAAACATAACATATAATAAAGAGCAAAAAGAAGCTATAATTACTGCAATAAATAATCCAATTACAATAATAAGTGGTGGACCTGGTGTAGGTAAAACAACTATTGTTAAAGCAATAGTAAATGCTTATATGGAAAAAAATCATATAACAAGTATGGATGCTTTACATAAAATAACCCTTCTTGCTCCAACTGGTAGAGCAGCTAAAAAATTAGCATCATCAACCCTTCTTCCAGCTTCAACAATTCATAGATTCTTAAAATGGAATAAAGAAACTGATAGTTTCCAAATAAATGAATATAATAAAGCTTATCATGAATTAATAATTGTTGATGAAGTTAGTATGCTTGATAATCATTTATTTGCATCTTTACTTAGAGGTTTAACATCAAATATTAAACTTGTATTAGTTGGTGATGTTTTTCAACTTCCAAGTGTAGGTCCAGGGCAAGTTTTAAGAGATTTAATATCATCAGATAAAATACCTTATATTATGTTAAATCAGATTTATAGACAAAGTGAAAACTCATATATCCCATATCTTGCCAGAGATATAAAAGAGTTAAATATATCAGAAGATATATTTAAACGTAAAGATGATTATTCTTTTATTGATGTTAAAATAGATAATATTAAAAAAACAATTATGAAAATATGTGAGTTATCTAAAGAAAAAGGTATAAGTGAAAATGATATTCAAATTCTTGCACCAATGTATAAAGGTGAAAATGGAATTGATAATTTAAATCATGTAATGCAAGAATTTTTTAATCCTAAAGATAGTAGTAAAAATGAAATAACATACGGTTTTGTAACTTATAGAGAAAAAGATAAAGTATTACAGCAAATTAATAACCCTGATTGTAATGTTTTTAATGGTGATATAGGGTATATAACTGAAATAAAATATAAATCTAATAATAGAGAAAAAGATAAAATCACTATTAATTTTGATGGTAACTATGTTGAATATACTAAAGAAGACTTATCAATGATTAAACATGCATATGCAATAACTATTCATAAATCTCAAGGTAGTGAATTTCCTCATGTTATTATGCCAATATGTCATAGTTATAATAAAATGCTTTATAATAAACTTATTTATACCGGAGTATCAAGAGCAAAAAAAAGTTTAGTAGTTCTAGGAGAAAAGGAAGCTTTCTTAAACGCAATAAACAATAATTATAGTACTAATAGAAAAACTGGTTTACTTGATAAATTAATGAATAATTTATAAATAAATTCACATATTATTACTAGGACGTGATAAAAGTGAATAAAATAGTAAAAACAATGATAGGTATGGCTGGTGTTGCTGGTGCTGGAATTATTGGTTATTCCATGATGAATAAAAAAATAAGAAAAAAAGCCGATGAACTTAAAAACACGATGATAGATGAAGCCAAAGATATTATAAAAAAGTAATTATTTTTATAATTATTAATAATATTAATTAGATAAGTAGGTGATTTATGCATATTTTAATAGCTCTTTTAATTGGAGCTATAGCTGGATATTTAGCTAACTTTATTATGAATAATGATAGTGGTATATTATCTAATATCATAATTGGAGTTATTGGTGGTATAGTTGGAGATCTAATTTTTAGTATATTCGGAATATCCTTTGGTGGTTTAATAGGTAATATTGTAATATCTGTAGTAGGAGCTTGTTTACTATTATTTATTGTAAATAAACTCATAAAATAAAATAATAATATTTTTTCAAATATTATTATTTTTTTATACTGTTATGTAGAAGTAAAAGAAAAAGGTGAAAAATGGACCAAGGTAAAATAAAACTTGATAATAATAAATTAAATAAACTTATAAATCATGCTAATAATTTAGTAAAGTTATTATATTTTCTATTTATAGCTGGAATTATTCTAGCAGGTATTATTGTTATTAAAGAACTTCACATAATATCATTTATATTTAAGATTTTAAGCGTTTTATCGCCTATATTTATTGGTTTTATTATTGCATGGCTTTTTAATCCTTTAGTATTAAAAATTGAAGGAAAAGGTATACCTAAAATAGTTAGTATACTAATTGTTTTTTTATTAATATCTTTATTTGTATTTATTTTTTTTAAAGTCTTTATACCTGTTCTTTATAATCAAATAAATGATTTAATAAGAGTATTTCCTAGTATTTTAAATTCTATTTCTAACTTTTGTGATAAAGTTGTTTTAAAATTTCAAAAAGAAGGAATAGATATAGGAAACTTCAAGGAAAATGTTTTAAATGGTATTAATAGTTATACTGATAGTTTATCAAAAAATATTCCATCTCATATTCTTGGCATGACTAAAAGTTTTTTTAGTATTATTGGGACAGTTTTAATGGGAATTGTTGTAGCAATATATATTCTTTTAGATTATGAAAATCTTTATGATAAATGCTTAAAAATTATTCCTAGTAATAAATGCAAAGAAATAAAAGATTTAACCATTACTATAGGTGAAGAAGTAAGAAAAACAATTAACGGAACTTTACTTGTTGCTTTAATGGTTCTTGTAGGTGATACCATTGCATTTTCTTTAATAGGTTTAGATTCACCACTTTTATTTGGTGTATTATGTGGTTTAACAGATCTAATACCATTTGTTGGTCCTTATATTGGTGGTGGTGCAGCCGTAATAGTTGCTTTTACCAAGTCAACTCCTGTTGGAATAGGTGTTTTAATTGCATGTATTATAGTTCAGTGTGTTGAAAACTATATTTTACAACCTGTTGTTATGAGTAAAGCTATAAAAATAAATCCTGTGTTAATAATTGCATCACTTCTTTTATTTGGTAAGTTCTTTGGAATTTTTGGTATGATTATTGCAACACCAGTTTTAGCCTTGATAAAAGTAATATTCGAATACATCTGTAAGAGGAACAAATTGCCGATTTAACTTTACATTTGTTCGATAATAATGTAGAATACATAACTACATTTAAAAAAGGAGTGATTTGTGTGAATTATATAGCTATAAAATCAACTGGAAATCTATTGCTAGATAAAATAAAAGTTTTAAATGTTGTTTTTAAACCTCTTGGTTACACATTTATGAAAGATGAAGATACTGATAAGGTATTATTAATTGAAAATAATAAAAATAGAGTTTGTTTAGAAGAAAATGATTATAAATCTAATAATGGAATTAATAGATATATTCTTGATAACTCAAGAACATTAAGTGTTAATTTTGATAATTTAGATCGTCTTATAAATGCATTTATTACTGATGATGTAAAAGGATCTACACATATATTTGTTCAATTTGAAGATACTAAATATCTAAAAAAATTTAATTTAATTGATAAAGATGCCTGGTATAGTGATCCTACTCTTATAATTACAAACTTTCAAATAACTATGAATGATTATAAATATACAATAGATTACTATCAATCAAATGGAATGCTTTCGTTTGGTAAATATAATGGTAATGATAATATTCATATTGGTATGTCTAGAAGTGATGGAAGTGATACATTACTTACTTTTAGTTCATACATTAATAATCAATCATCTGTTATAGCTTCGTCAGGAAATGAACTTTATCATAATCTTTCTTTAACGGATAATTTAGAGGATAAATCATTTAAAGTTCAATTACATTCTAACTATTCAACTGGTAAAAAAATGAATTTAGATTTATCTACTATTGATAAATATAAACATTATAGTAATTCTAATCTTATTAATAATAAAAATGTTAGAGATATATTAGATGAAGTAGTAAATTGCTATAATGAAGTATTTCCATATAATAATGGAGAAAATATCTTATTAGGTGGTTATTTATATAATGCATATACAAATGGCAAACCTAATGATGAAAAATTAGCTGATAATTTTTTAGAAGCTGCGAATATTCCAATAAAAAGTTTGGAATCACAAAGAGTTAATAAGAAAAAATAATAATTACAAATAATTGCCTTTTAGGCAATTTTTTGTTAGAATATCAATGTAATCAATGATTTAAGATGTAATAAAAGTTATTTTATTAGAGAACTTACATTTTGGTGAAAGTAAGTAAATAGTTTTTATTATCTGCTACTTAAGGAGATTAATCGGAGTTGTTCATTCCTTCGTTAAAAAAGAAAATTAAGTAAAAGTAAGGATGGTACCGCATTTATTGCTCCTTGATAGGTGTAATAAATGTGTTTTTTTATTTTTAAGAAAGGAAAGTTTATTATGAAAGTTTATGTAATGGCTGGAAAAGCTGGTTGTGGTAAAAACACTAGTGCAAGTTATATGAAAAAATATTATGAAAGTATTGGTAAATCTGTTGTAATTACAGAAATATCTAAGTATTTAAAACTATTTGCATATGAAATTAAAGATTGGGATGGAGAAAGAGACACTAAACCAAGAGCTTTTTTACAAGAAGTTGGTTCTTTAATTCGTCATGAATTATTTACGGATGATTTTTTTATTAAAAGATTTTTAGAAGATATGAAGGTCTATGAAAAATTTGTTGATGTTGTTATTGTAGCTGATGCAAGATTTCCAAAAGAAATTGAAATGATAAAAGAAGCTTGCAATTCCATTTCAATTGAAGTTATAAATGAATTTAGTGAATATGAACTTAAAGGTAGTGAAACTAAACATGAAACTGAAACAGCACTTGATTCATACAGTAATTTTGATTATGTAGTTCATAATAAAACTTTTAAGCAACTAGAAGAAGATTTAATTAACATAGTAAAAGAGGTCGAAAAAAATGAAGAGTAATTTAAAAGATTTATATATAGATTTTTTTGTAAGCAAAGGGCATAAACAAATTCCATCTGCACCTGTTGTTCCTGAAAATGATCCATCAGTATTATTTAATACTGCTGGAATGCAGCCTTTAATACCATATTTAATGGGTCAAAAGCATCCATATGGAACAAGACTTACAGATTATCAAAAATGTGTAAGAACTAATGATTTAGAAGCTATTGGTGATAGTTATCATCATACTTTTTTTGAAATGCTTGGTAACTGGAGTTTAGGTGATTATTTTAAAAAAGAAGCTATTACATGGAGTTTTGAATTCTTAACAACAGTTTTAAATATACCAGTTGAAAGACTTGCAGTAACTGTATTTGCAGGTAATGATTTAATTCCATTTGATGAAGAATCTTATAATATTTGGAGAAGTTTAGGTATTCCAGAAAAACGAATAGCTAGAACTGTAGAAGATAACTTCTGGATTGCTGGTGAAACAGGTCCATGTGGTTCGGATAGTGAAATGTTTTACTTTAGAAGTGATGATGAGATTCCTGAAAAATTTGATCCTGAAGATGATAGATGGGTTGAAATATGGAATGATGTTTTCATGGAATTTGAAAAACACGAAGATGGAAGTATAACAAGTCTTCCAAGTAAAAATGTTGATACTGGAATGGGCGTTGAAAGAACTACTGCAATACTAGAAGGTAAAAAAGATAACTATGCATCATCTATTTGGACTCCTGTTATATCATTAATTGAAAAATTATCAAATTTACCATATGAAGGTAATGAAAAGTCAATGAGAATTATAGCAGATCATTTAAGAACTGCAGTATTTATTCTTGCTGATCCAGCTGGAATAAAACCATCTAATACAGATCAGGGATATATTTTAAGAAGATTAATTAGAAGATCAATTAGACATGCAAAAAAATTAAATATTGATATAAATTCAACTTGGGAACAAGAAATAGCTTGTGTAATTTTAGATATGTATGAAAGCTATTATCAAGAATTAAAAGATAATAGAAATGTTGTTCTTGAAGGATTATCTAATGAGAAAATTAAATTTAATCGCACCTTAGAAAAAGGTTTAAGAGAATTTGAGAAAGTAACTAAAGACAATGAAGATATTGATGGAGTAACTGCATTCCATTTATTTGATACCTATGGATTTCCTATTGAACTTACTTGTGAATTAGCAGAAGATAAAGGACTAAAAGTGGATGTTGAAGGATATAAAACTAAATTTAAAGAACATCAAGAATTATCAAGAACAGCATCTGCAGGAAAATTTAAAGGTGGACTTGCAGGAAATGGTGAAATAGAAACAAAATATCACACTGCAACACATTTATTAAATGCAGCATTAAAATTAGTTGTAGGTCCTGATGTTCATCAAAAAGGAAGTAATATTACATCAGAAAGACTTCGTTTTGACTTTTCTTGTGATCACAAATTAACTGATGAAGAAAAACAAAAAACTGAAGAGATAGTTAATAAATGGATTGAAGAAGACTTACCAGTTGTTGTTAAAGAAATGAATAAAGATGAAGCCATTAAATCTGGTGCTGAATGTATGTTTATTGAAAAATATCCTGATATAGTTACTGTATATTTTATTGGTGATGTATCTAAAGAACTTTGCGGTGGACCTCATGTTAAATCTACGAAAGAACTTGGTCACTTTAAAATAACTAAGGAAGAAGCATCTTCTCAAGGTGTAAGACGTATTAAAGCCATTCTTGAATAAATACTAAAAAAATGGTAAAATATCTTTGTAGTAGAGGTGAAATAAAACTATGGATAAAACTAGTTTATATGATGTTTCTTTAATAAAAAAAGAAGCAATAACAGCTACACTTAAAGAAGTATACGAAGCCCTAGAAGAAAGAGGATATAACCCAATTAATCAAATAGTAGGTTATTTAATTAGTGGTGATCCTGGATATATTTCTAGTTATAAAGATGCTCGTAGTAAAATGATAACTCTTGATAGAAGTGAAGTAGTAATGTTACTTCTAATGGAGTTTTTATAGTGAGATATCTTGGCCTTGATCTAGGTACAAAAACTCTTGGTGTTGCTATAACAGATAAAAGTAATATATTAGCAAGTCCCCTTAAAACAATTCGTTTTAATTTTGAGGATTACTTTGCACCTTTAAAGGAGCTTAAAGAGATAATTGATGCTAATAAAATTACTGAACTTATTTTAGGAAATCCCATAAATATGGATGGAACTAGAGGTTTTGCATCAGAAAGATCATTAAAATTTAAGGAAATTTTAGAAAAAGAATTTAATTTACCAGTTAACTTAATAGATGAAAGATTATCAAGTTTAGAAGCGCATAATATATTAAGTTCTAATGGTAAAAAGGAAATAGATCATAAAAAAAATGTTGATGCAGTTGCAGCATCAATTATCCTTGAATCATTTTTAAAGAGAAAGGAAAATGATCATGACTAAGAAAAAAGATTTAAATTATTTTACTGTTACTGATAGTAAGGGTAAAGAAACAGAATATGAAATATTATTTACATTTGAATCTGAAGATACAAATAAAAAATATATCGTATACACAAATAACGAAAAAGATAAAGATGACATGATAAAAACTTATGCTTCTATTTATGAAGAAGATGGCGATGTTTTAAAGCTTTCTAAAATAGAAGACGAAAAAGAATGGAACGTAGTTGAAAAACTACTTAATCATGCAACAGAAGAAATGAAAAAGGAAGACTAAGAGGGATAAAATGAAAAAGATGTTATTAATAATAATTCCAATAACTCTTGTTCTTTTTTTTATTGCTGCTTTAACTTTTATTAAACTAGGAACTGGTGCAGTAAGTAAAAAAAATGATAAAGAAATAATCTTTGAAATTCACGCTGGTGATTCTAGAAATACAATTGTAAAAAATTTAAAAACTGCAGGTTTAGTTAAAAATAAATTAGCTGCGACAATATATATCAACCTACATCGAGGATATAATTTACAAGCTGCTAAATATTCTTTAAATAGAACAATGACATTAAAAGAAATACTTACAAAGTTTGATAAAGGTGAAAAATATGATGACAGAGTTGCTGTTAGTCTTAAATTTGTTCCTGGTAAAAGATTAGTTGACTATGCTCAAACAATTGCTGACTTTAAAAACAAATATCAAGATCCAGTAGTTAAAGTAACTAAAGAAGATATTATTAATGAAATTAATGATTCTGAATACATTAAAACATTAATTAATAAATATTGGTTCTTAACTGATGAAGTTTTAAATAGTGAAATTTACTATGCTTTAGAGGGATACTTACAACCAGAGACTTATCAATTTTATACAACTGCTACAACTAAAGATATAATCGAAAGAATGTTAAATGCAACTGATAAAAAGTTAAAACCCTTAGAATCAGATATAAAAAACAGTGGACATTCTGTTCATGAAATTTTATCAGCAGCAGCTGTAATTGAAAAAGAAGCTAACTCTGATGAAGATAGGGCAAAAGTTGCTCAAGTTATATATAAAAGAATAAGTATTGGTATGAACTTAGGTATGGATGTTACAGCATATTATGCTGCTAAAGTTGAGCAAACTATAGATAATCCATATATGTATGCTTGGAACTTCTTACCAAGTAAATATAATACAAGAAATAAAGATAACTTAGGACTTCCAGTAGGTCCAATTTGTAATCCATCACTTTCTTCAATCAAAGCTGCACTTCATCCAAGTGATACAAATTATTTATATTTCTATGCAGATATAAATACTGGAAAAGTATATTTTGCAGAAGACTATAATGGATTTATACAAATTCAAAAAAATTTAGGTGATAAATAATGAAACAATTTATAATAGAAATGGAAAACTATGCTAATGAACATAATGTTCCTATAATTGAAAAAGATTCAATTGCTTTTATTATGAAATATATTAAAAATCATAATATTAAAAATGTCCTAGAAATAGGTAGTGCAATTGGATATTCTGCTATTTTGATGGCTAGTAGTTCTCCTGATGTATATGTTACTACAATTGAAAGAGACGAAACTAGATATATGGAATGTTTAAAAAATGTTAAAGCATGTGGTTTAGATAAAAAAATAAACGTTGTATATCAAGATGCACTTGAAGTAAATCTATCAAATGTTGAATATGATCTAATTTTTATTGATGCTGCTAAAGGTCAATACACAAAGTTTTTTGAAAAATTTAAATATTTTTTAGCTAAAGATGGAACTATTATTACTGATAATCTTAAATTTCATGGACATGTTGGAAAATCAAGTAAAATAGAAAGTAGTAATTTAAGAAATCTAGTTAAAAAAATAGAAAGTTACATAGATTTTTTACAAGAAAATAAAGAATTTGATACAAAGTTTTATGATGTAGGTGATGGACTTTCTGTATCAGTTCGTCATAGTGATGATAAAGATGAATAAGTTACTTATATTAGTTCAAAACAAATCATTAATTAATAAAGTAAAGAAAGTAGATAAAGCTACTTTTCTTTTTCCACTTGAAGGTTATTCCGTTGGTTATCCCAACACCTTTAAATTAGATGAAATAGATGAGTTTGGTGCATATATCTTAGTTAATCGTCTTTTAGATGAATCATCAATTAATTCTTTCAAAGAATTAATTGATAATTTTCCCAAAAATATTAAAGGAATCGTTTTTGAAGATTTAGGTTTAATTGATTTAATTAAAGATTTAGACATAACAAAAATATTATGGCAAAGTCATTTAAACGCTAGTTATTTATCAATTAATGGGTTTTTAAAATATGTTGATAGTGTTATGATGTCAACTGATATAACAATTGATGAGATAAAATTAATATTAAGTAAAGCTGATAAACCTCTTGTTCTACCTGTTTTAGGTTATATACCAGTTATGTATTCAAGAAGATACCTATTAAGTAATTTTAATATTAATTATAATGAAAATGTTTCAAATCCAAATACTATTAAAGAAGAAGTATTAAAAGATGAATTCAAAATATTTGAAAATGAATATGGAACAGTTTTATATTCAAATACTTTATATAATGGAAAAGTACTAATGGATTATGATGCATTATATTATTTTATTAATTCGGTATTTTTAAGTGATGAAGATATTATAAACTTCATTACAAATAATGAATTAAATGATGAATATAATGATGGTTTTTTAAACAAAAAAACCATATATAAATTAAAGGATGGTGATAAGTAATGGTTGAATTACTTGCTCCAGCTGGAGATTTAGAAAGACTAAAACTAGCATTTCATTATGGAGCTGATGCTTGTTATATAGGCGGAAAAGACTATAGTTTAAGAGCTAATGCTAAAAACTTTAGTTTAGAAGATATAAAAGAAGCTGTTGATTATGCCCATAATCTAAATAAAAAAGTTTATGTTACAGTTAATATTATTTTTCATAACGAAGATCTAGATGGTCTTATAAGATATTTAAATGAATTATCAAAAATTAATGTAGATGCTGTTATAGTAAGTGATATTGCAGTAATCAATATTATTAATGAAAATGATATTGATTTAGAGGTACATTTATCAACTCAAGCAAGTACCCTTAATTCATATGCTGCATCATTTTGGAAAAAACTTAATATAAAAAGAATTGTTTTAGCAAGAGAAGCATCTAAAGAAGATATTAAAGCTATTAAAGAAAAAACCGGGCTTGATTTAGAAGTATTTATTCACGGAGCTATGTGTACATCATTTAGTGGTAGATGTGTTTTATCAAACTATGCTACAAATAGAGACTCTAACAGAGGTGGATGTGCACAAGTATGTAGATGGATGTTTGATATAAATGGATCAGACAATACCTTTATGATGATGCCAAAAGATTTAAACATGGCATATTATTTAAAAGATTTAATTGATCTTGGTGTTAACTCATTTAAAGTTGAAGGAAGAATGAGATCTATTTATTATGTTGCATCTATAATTATGACTTATAGAGACTTAATTGATAAAATTAATTCTAATACTTTATCAAAAGAAGATTTAGAATATAGCATTGCTATATTGAATCGAACAGCAAATAGAGAATCTGCTCCGCAATTCTTTAATGGACTTCCAACATATAAAGAACAATACTATAATGGAAGAGAAGAACAATCTAATCAAGATTTTTTAGGTATTGTTTTAGATTATGATGAAGAAAATCAAATGGTTGTTATAGAGCAGAGAAATTTTTTTCAAAAAGGAGATAAAGTAGAGTTTATTGGTCCAAACTTGGAAACTTTTACATATGAAATTAATAATATATATGATATAGATAATAATCTAATAGATGTTGCAAGGCATCCTAAAATGATTGTTAAAATACCACTATCTATTAAACTAAATAAAGACGATATTATGCGTATAAAAGTGTTTGACAAAAATGACTTTATATAGTATCCTTAAAAAGTATTTGATTTTTTAAAAAAGGAGTGTTGCTATTATGGCAAGCGCAGAAAAAATTATGGTAACTGCTGAAGGTTACTTAGATTTAGAAAATGAATTAAATGAATTAAAAAATGAAAGAAGACCTCAAATTATTCAAGCAATCAAAGAAGCTAGAGCATTAGGAGATTTATCTGAAAATGCTGATTATGATGCAGCAAGAGATGAACAAGCTCAAGTTGAATCTAGAATAAAAGAGTTAGAATATAAAATAGAACATTGTGAAATAATTGAAAACAAGAAGAAAAGTAATGTTTCTCTTGGTTCAAAAGTTGTTATTGCCTATGATGATGGTGAAGAAGAAGAATATATGATTGTTGGTTCGCTTGAAGCTGATCCATTCAATAATCGTATTTCAAATGAATCACCTATAGGTATTGCAGTAATGGGTAAAAAACAAGGTGAAACTGCTTCAGTTGAATCACCTAATGGTTCTTACACAATTACAATTAAAGAAATTAAATAATTATGTGCAGATGCACATAATTTTTTAATTTAATTATAATATAAGTCTTGTAAAGTATTATGAAACAAGGACAAATTAGTTGTTTTTATATTATAAATAGTATATAATACTTACGTATTTGAAAGGAAATGTAATAATGGCAAAAAATGTACATGAGATTGAAATAAAACTAGAAGGTAAAGATTGGGAAAAATATCTTGATAAAGCTTTCAAAAAGAAAAATAAAGAAGTAAAAATTGATGGATTTAGAAAAGGTACGGCTTCTAAAGAAATGTATATCAAAAAATTTGGTATTGAATCTCTTTATATGGATGCTGTAGATTCAGCTGTAGATGAAGCTTATAAAAAAGCTCTAGAAGAAAGTAAAGTAGTTCCAGTAGTAGAACCAAAACTTGATGTTAAATCAGTTGATAAAGATAAAGTAGAATTTAAATTCACTATTATTTCTAAACCTGATGTTAAACTTGGTGAATATAAAAAATTAGGAGTTAAAAAAGCTACTGCTAAAGCAACAAAAAAAGAAATTGATGAAGAAATAGATGCATTAAGAAGTCAAATGGCTGAAATTGTTGTTAAAGAAAAAGGAACAGTTGAAGAAAAAGATACTGCAGTAATTGACTTCAAAGGTTACGTTGACGGAAAAGAATTAGAAGGTGGAACTGGAGCTAACTTCCCACTTGAAATTGGAAGTCATTCATTTATTCCTGGTTTTGAAGAAGGATTAATCGGAATGAAATCTGGTGAAACCAAAACATTAGATTTAGAATTTCCTAAAGATTATGTTAAAGATCTTGCTGGTAAAAAAGTAAAATTTGATGTTACTGTTCATGAAATCAAAACTCGTAAACTTCCTGAGATTAATGAAGATTTATATAAAGATCTTGGTTATGAAGATATGAAATCTGAAGAAGAGTTCAGAAAAGAAGTTGAAAAAGTTTTAATTGAAAGAAAACAAAAAGAATTAGATGATAAATTCTTAGATGAATGTTTAGAAAAAGCATCAAGTAACATGAAAGTTGATATCAATGATGAAATCATTGATGATGAAATTCATAGAATGATTCATGATGTTGAACATAAACTTCAAATGCAAGGTTTAACAATTGAACAATATTACGAATTTACTGGCCTAACTCATGAAAAAATGCATGAACAAATGCATGATGAAGCAGTTAAAAGAGTTAAACTAAGATATTTAATTGAAGCTGTTGCAGATGCTGAAAAAGTAGATTTTACTAAAAAAGAAGTAGATGCTAAAGCAGAAGAAATGGCTAATAACTATGGAATTACAAAAGAAGAACTACTTAAAGCATATGGTTCTGATGAAGTAGTTAAATACGATATGAAAATGCATAGAGCATTAGAAATTATAAAAGAAAATAATTAATTTAAAAAGCTTCACATTATGTGAAGTTTTTTATTTACAATCATAATTATATTTTTAATTTGCATTTTTATATAAGAATGTTATAATAAAACTATGAAAATAGTAAATAATAAGAAAGGTGTAAATATATGAAAAAAACAAATAAAAAAGCAAAAAAATCTAATTTAGTTAAATACATAATTATTATTGTAGTAGCTGTTATATTAATTGTTGCTGGAGTACTATGTTATAAAAAATTCTCAAATAAAAAATATTTCGTTAAAAACACTTACTTTAAATGTATTCCTACAACTAATTTAGATGGTCCAATGCCATTTTATCTAAAGTATGATTCTAAGGGAAGATATGTAGAAATCTTATCTATGCCTATATTTGTTGATGCAGGTAAATATGAGAAAAAAGATGGCAAAATAGTTATGCATAACGAATACTATAAATCACCATATAAAGACTATGCAACAAAATCTGAAAAAACATATGAATATGATTTTAAAGATGGTGTAATTGTATCTGATGGTTATAAGTGTTCTAAATCTAGTTCAAAAGATTTTAATGAATTAGCTAAAGACGCTGGAATTAAGTCATATGATGATATAAAAAAGATTGTTGAAAAATAAGACTTCACTATTAGTGAAGTTTTTTCAGTTGATAAGTATTTATTGACTAAATAAATGCTTTTAAGTATAATACAAACTTAATTGAAAGGGGATATATTTTAAATATGAACATTAGATATCATAGTGTATGGGATGAAAGTATTGAAAAATGTATTCTCGATACTAAAAATCTTCCATCAGACAAAGAGTTAAATCAATGTTTAGTAAGACACTATAATTTAGATTATGATTTAAATAAATTACTAAATGCTAATGCTATTAGTAAAGAAAAATATGCAAAATATTTAAGACTTAATAATCAAATTCAACAGGCTGTGTGTGATGGTAAAATTGATGCTCCAGATGTATATCAAGAGTATTTGTTAAGATCATGGAATAAGATAATTAGTAACTCAACATATGAAGAGTTAAGAAACATATCAAAAAGAATTTTAACAACAATTAGTGAAGTAGATAATACTGAAGAAGAAAAGAAACAAAAAATATGTTAACTAAAAAAAGTTGACATATTTTTTTGTTAGTGTTATATTTTAAACGAATCTGAATTGGAAAGGAGTGGAAATATGATTTTAGATTTAGTTAAAGTGGTTGAAAATAATAAAGTTGGAAAAGTTGTATTTCCACTTAGTTTTCAAAAATAACTTTAAAAACACATTTTATATATAAATAAATATGGAGGAACTATGAAGAGATTTAAAGAATTCATACCTCTGTGGAAGTTTATTAAAGAAGATCGTAAAAGAATAATCTTTTTAATAAGTATTCTTTTTGCTGCGTCGTTATCACAATTATTTACGGGTTATTTAATTGGTTATGCTCTAGAAAGTATAACTAGGAAAAAATTAAATAAAGCAATTATAAGCTTGTTTTTATACTTTTTAAATAGTGCTTTGATAGATGACGGTCTTGGAGTATATACACGTAAAGAACTTGAAAAAGTTGAAAGTAAAATATCTAAAAAATTAAGTTATGAATCTTATAATAAAGTATTAAATCTTCCAGCAAATGCCTTTGAAGATATTACATCTGGTGAAATTATTAATAGAGTCTCACAAGATGCTAATTCTTTAACATTTGTTTTTGGAAGAGTTGTAAGAATTGTATCAGCAATAATTACAACATTTATATTATTCTTTTACATTCTATATAATTCATATTTTATGGCAATAGAAATTATATTAATACTTGGTTTACTACTATTATTACTAAAAAAGTATAATCCATTAATGAAAGAAGCACATAAAATAAGAAAAAGAAAACAAGATATTGAGACTTCTTTAGTAACTGAATCTGTAAGAGGTATTAGAGAAATTAAAACACTTGGTATTAAAAAATCCTTACTTAAAGAAGGAGATAAAAACACAAGTGAAATTGATAAAGGTAATATAAGAGAAATCAAATTAAATCGTGATTTTAATATTATAGGTGGTTTTTTAAGAACCTTAATGGAAGTAGGCGTTTTTTTAACTGGAGCTATTCAGTTATACTACGGGCAAATAAGTATAACATTTTTTATAGCTATGACATACTACGTATATAGATATACATGGCTTATGGAAGAAATTAATAATTTTACTATAGAGTATCAAAAGTTAGTTGTTGCTTTATCAAGAGTAAATGATTTACTTTTAAACCGTATATATAGTGATGTTTCTTATGGAAATAAAAATTTAAAAAATACCAAAGGAATCATAGAATTTAAAAATGTTGTATTTGGTTATCCAAATGAAAAAACGACCTTAAAAAACTTTAATTTAACTATTAGACCAAATAAAAAAATCGCTATTGTTGGTAAATCTGGTCAAGGAAAATCTACATTATTCAATTTAATAACAAGAATTTTTGATGTAAATAAGGGTGAGATTTTACTTGATGGGATAAATATTAAAGATTTAAGTGAAAAAAGCTTAAATCAAAATATTTCAATAATAAGACAAGAACCTTTTATTTTTAATAGAACGATTAAAGAAAACTTTAAACTAATTGATGAAAATATCACAATTAATGAAATTAGAAAATATACAAAAATGGCATACCTAGATGATTATATAATGTCACTTCCTAAAAAATATAACACTATTTTAGGTGAAGGTGGGGTAAACTTATCTGGCGGCCAAAAACAAAGACTATCAATAGCAAGAACACTAGCTAAAAAAAGTAAAGTTGTTCTATTTGACGAAGCAACCTCAGCGCTTGATAATAACTCACAAGAATATATTAAAAAATCAATAGATAATTTAGTTGTTGATCACACTGTTGTTATTGTTGCTCATCGTTTATCTACAATTATTGATGCAGATGAAATATATGTTGTAGATGATGGTAAGATTGTTGATAGTGGAACTCATGAAGAATTACTAAAAAAATCTAAAATATATAATGATTTATACTTATCTGAAGATTCAGATTCAAATTAATGCAATAACATTGACATAAAGTCAATATTATTGTATATAATTATTAATGGGATGATCCCTGGCCTCTTGGCTGGGGGGCATCCTTTTTTTTAAATCATTAACATATAATTTCGTAGCTAAAAAATCCATCTTATAATGTAAACATCCTTTGACGTAAATATTAATATATTGTATAATAAAACTGGTGATAAAATGAATAATGACGTTCGTGAAAAAGTAAGAGAAGATGCTAAACGAATTAAAGAAGAAATTAACGGATTAACTGAGAAAAGTAAAATTCTTTGGCAAAAAATACAAGAAATTGAGGCTAGTATTGGGAAAGATAAACTTCAAGTAGATAATGTAAACGACTTTACTACTTATGATGTATTATCAAGTTATCCACAAGATGTACAATTAAAAATAAATGAACTTAATGAGTTAAGTGAAAAAATCCACCTTATGTCGAGGAAAAGAATGGAGACTGATGATGATAATCTTGATTTGACTGAACAATATTACAAGATTGAAGATGAACTTCGTAAAAAAAGAGATATAATTAAAGAATCACTTAGAGGCGTTAAACTTTGGGCACTTGATAAGCCTCTTATTTATAAGATTTCACCTGATTATCCACAAGAAGTACAGTTAAAAATTAAGGAATTCAACGAATTAATACAATTAAATTTTAAATTAGATAAAAATATATCACATTTGGAGGGATGCTTATATCCATATAGTAGACTTTGTAAAATTGAGGATTTTGAAAAAAGGAAGGAACATCCATTAAGCGTAGATGAAATTTCATATGATAAACATCCATGGAAGTCTGGGTATGATGATGATGAATTAAAAGTTGCTACGGATCTATTTAATAAATATCCCATTATTTGCAATAGATACTCTGCTGTTAGCAGCGAACGAATTCCTCATATTGTCATTGCTTGCACTATTGATGATCCTGAACACACTAAAGGTGATAAATATGCAATTTTTGATGCTCAAACCGGGGAAGAAATATTCCCATTTACTGCAATTTCTGCCATTGATGGTCAAGCCGGGGTAGATATATTAAAAGATGGTTATGAGCATCTATTCAGACCTAGAACTGCTAAAGCCATTGGTGTTACACCTAATCCATATCTTGAACAACAATATGATAAGGTTTTGTATGGTGCATATGCGGTTGTAATAAAGAATGGTAAATATGGATTATGTACAAAAGATACTGGAGAAGTTGTTATTAAATGTGAATATGATCTTGTATCTTTGTTTAAAATTGCCGACGAAAAATATTATGAACTTAGAGATGAACTACGATATAGGAATAAAAGCGATGAACCTGGTTCAAGACATTCATAGTAATCAATGATTATTAAAAGAAAAGTTGAAGATTTTTTCTTCAACTTTTTATTTTTTTTGTTATAATAAATTATTAGAAGTTAAGAGGAAAGTAATATGAATAGAAGTGAAGTAGATTACGAAAAATTAAGTCCAATGATGAAACAATATATGGACATCAAAAAAGAATATGAAGAAGAACTTCTGTTTTTTCGTCTTGGTGATTTTTACGAACTTTTCTTTGAAGATGGCATCCTTGCATCAAGAGAGCTTGAACTTACATTAACAGGAAAAAATGCAGGTTTAGAGGAAAGAATACCTATGTGTGGTGTTCCTTTTCACTCTGTATCACCATATATAGAAAAGCTAGTTAATAAAGGATATAAAGTTGCTATTTGTGAGCAGTTAGAAGATCCAAGAAATGTTAAAGGTATGGTTAAAAGAGGAGTAGTTCAAGTTATTAGTAAAGGTACTATTTTTGATTATGAACTACTTAATAAAAATGAATCAAATTATATTGCATCACTTCTTGATTTCAATCATTTATATATCTTAACCTATGCTGATATATCAACTGGTAAATTATGTTCTTTAACACTTGAACATAACTTAGACAGTGTTATTAATGAGGTTTTAAGTTTAAATGTTAGTGAACTTATTTTATCTGATTCATCAGACGTAAATTTAATAAATTTACTTAAAAATCAGTATAATATTAGTTACACTATTTCAAGTGAATATTTAGAAAGTAAAGATTATGAAAAACTACTTGAACCTCTTAAAGATATGCATGCTAAAACCGGAGTTAAGCATCTTTTATATTATCTAATTGTTAAAGAATTAAAAGATTGTTCTCATTTTAATGAAGTAAAAATAATTAATAAAAAAGATGTTTTAAAAATGGATATTCATACGATTAGAAATCTAGAACTTACTGAAACTTTAAGATTAAAAGAAAGAACAAATTCTTTATTGTGGCTTTTAGATAAAACTAAAACTGCAATGGGTTCAAGACTTCTAAGAGAATGGATTATATCACCAATATTAAATAAAGAAGAAATTTCAAAAAGATATGATGAGATAGAAAAATTTAATACAGAGTTTATTATTAAAGATGAACTAAGAGAAAAATTATCTTTAGTTTATGATATTGAGAGGTTATCAGGTAAAGTAGTAGGTGGACAATTAAATGCAAGAGATCTATTACAACTTAAAAACTCTTTAAGCGTTCTTCCTGAAATTAAAAACCTATTAATAAATCTAAATCTTGATTATGATATTGATGCTCATGAAGATATATATTTACTACTTGATAAAGCAATATATGAAAATCCACCTGTTGGCATAAAAGAAGGTTATCTAATTAAAGAAGGATATAATGAAGAATTAGATGAACTTAAAAAAATAAGATCTGGTGGAAAAGATTTTGTTTCTGAATTTGAAAAAACAGTTAAAGAAGAAACTGGAATTAAAAACTTAAAAGTCGGTTATAACAAAGTATTTGGTTACTATATTGAAGTATCAAAGGGACAAGTAAATCTTGTTAAAGATGAATATAAATGGGATAGAAAACAAACTTTAACAAATTGTGAAAGATTTATATCCCCACTTTTAAAAGAAAAAGAAGCATTAATACTTAATGCTGAAGATAGAATTATTGATTTAGAATATAACTTATTTAACGAAATAAGAGAAGTAATTAAAAAAGAAGTTTTAGGTCTACTTAAAACTGCATCAACACTTGCAAGACTAGATGTTATGCTTTCTCTAAGTGTATGTGCTGATGAATATCATCTTATTAAACCTGAAATATCAAGTGAAAACATTATTAAAATCATTGGAGGTAAACATCCAGTTATTGAAAAAGTATCAAAAGGTAATTATGTTCCTAATGATTGTATAATGGATGAAAACATTAATACCTTATTGATTACTGGACCTAACATGTCAGGTAAATCAACATACATGAGACAACTTGCAATAATAATCATTATGGCTCAAATAGGTTCATATGTGCCAGCTGATGAAGCCATCTTACCAATAATAGATCAAATATTTACAAGAATAGGTGCAAGTGATGATTTAGTTTCAGGTGAATCAACTTTTATGGTTGAAATGAAAGAAGCTCGAAACGCTATATGTAATGCAACTAAAAATAGTTTAATTTTATTTGATGAATTAGGTAGAGGAACCGCAACATTTGATGGTATGAGTCTTGCTAAAGCAATACTTGAATATATAACAACTGAAATAGGTTGTAAAACACTATTTTCTACTCACTATCATGAATTAACCGAAATAGAAAGTTATTATCCTAGTATAAAAAATGTTCATGTAGCTGTTAAAGAGGAAGGTGAAGAAGTAACCTTCTTACATAAAATAAAAAATGGACCAGTTGATAAGTCATATGGTATTCATGTTGCTAAACTTGCCAATATGCCTAAAAAGGTAATTGATAGAGCATCAGTTATATTAAAAGACTATGAAAAAGGTGTAAAAATTGATTCAAGTAGTAAAGTTCAACTTAGTATGTCTTTTGATGAACCTCAAACTATTACTAGAAGTTTAATTGAAGAAAGATTAAAAGAACTAGATATATTAAATACAACACCTATGGATGCTTTAAATGAATTATATGAATTAAAAGAAATGTTAGATAAATAATTTGACATTTGTTCGATATTTTGTTATAATCAATCTCAATTGTTGGGGGTTATGAATATGAGTAGATACGTAGGTAACCAAGAATTTGATGAAAGATTTTTTAACAATTATATAAAAACAATATTTGGTGAAGCGTTTTCACATTCAAGTTTATCAACTGAGAAACTCTTTTTAGAGTGTAATAAATATGCCCTTCAACTACGAGCTTTTACTTCAAGAGCAAATAGACAGTATTATGACATGATTTTAAATTATGGCAGAAACGATGATATAAAAATTCTCTATGAAAGAAAAGAAGACTTTAAAAACTACTTAAAATATATGAAAGGTATAAGTACAGAAAAATTCTACGATGAAGACAATGAACCGTTACCTTGTTTAGCAGACTTCGACAAGTATTTTCCATATGTCTATAGACCTTTTAGATCAAAATCAGATCTTGATAAAGCAATAGAGAATAACGAAGAACTTTATATGCCATATGAAAAAGAAACAATGGTATCACAAATAGAAGAACTTTATCAAATAATATATAATAAATTACAAGCTGATAAAGTTGCTCATAATCATAAAAGAGATAACCATAAAGCTTTTCTTTACGCATTAGAACAAGAAAAATTAGCTATTCCTGAAATTATAAAAATAAATGAAATAGTTAATGATTCTGATGATATTCATGTTGGTTTTAAAAGCGTTGAAAACACTATTTTAAAGCAAAATGAATTAGGTTTTGAAACATGCCCTAAATCACTAGTTCCTGTTCGAATGCAAGAATTAATTTATATGTATAATAATGATTGGAATGAAGAAATACCTAAATTTAATTATTTAGAAGAATTAAAAAAATTTAATGATATGATAAATAAAAATGCATATAGTGCAAATGAAATAGCTAAAGAATCTGAAATATTAGAAAAGAAAAGAGAAGAACATGATAATGCTATTTTATTAAGAGAAGCTAAATTTCATATCGAATTTGAAAGAATCCATCCATTTGAAGATGGTAATGGTAGAACTGGTAGAATAATATTAAATAAAAATTTAATTGATAATGGTTTTGCTCCAATAATTATACCTAAGGAAATAAGAGAACAGTACGTATCTTGTATTAATGATCCTGTAAACGGACCAACAAGATTTGCTGAAATAATCAAAATATTATCTAGTTCACAAAAATCTATGATGGTATCATCATACCGTGACTTACAAGGTTTTGAACCTTATGAACTAAGTCAAAGTGAACTTGGTAATAAAGATAATAAAAATCTTGAGACAGGTGAATCTAGCGTTATAGAAGATGACACAAGAATATATCCTGGTCCAAATGTAAGAAAAAAAGAAGACACTATCTACTAGTGTCTTTATTTTATATTTGTAATAAATTATACCTGTGATATAATTACTATACAGGGAGGTAATTTAAATGGCAAAGAAAATAAAAGATACAGAAGAGTCATTTAATATTAAGGACTATAGAAGCGAAATAGATAAATATGTTAAAGAAAAAGTGGCTGAAGAAGCTAAGAAAGTAGTTAATCTAAAAGATTATAAGGATCAAATTGATAAATATACTAAAGAACGTGTTGAAATTGAATCAGCATCACAAAGTGTAAAATTATTAAAAAAGCAACTACATAATAAAAAGATTAGTAGTGGTATTAAAAGCTTTATTATTTTATGTTTACTAGCTTGTATGGGTTATGGAATATATTATTTATATCAAGATGGATATTTCGATGAAAATAAAGGAGTCAAATGTCCTGTAAATAATTGTGATGTTAGTAAAATTATAATGGATGATCCATCATCAAAAACTGATAAAGGTAAATCGAAAGAAGTATCTCTAGACGAACTTAAAGTTAAATATTCTTATTTACTTGACTCAGTAATATTTGATGCGAATAGTAATTATACAAGGGATTATTATCAAGGTAATTTAACCAATGAAATTAAACTATATTTATCATATAAATTATTAGGTAGTGATGAAATAATTACAAGTGATGATTCAAGTTATTTTGATTCAATGTCACTTGAATCATCATATAAAAAATTATTTAGTGATAAAATTAATTTAACTTCATTTAAATATAATAATGCATCATATATATATATTCCTGGTAAGGAAATTTATATGACAAATAACAAACCTAATGAAGTAAAAAATATTACTCGTGAAATTACTGATATTACTTTAGATGACGAAAATAATATAATTATTACATGCGTTGAAGGTTACATTAATGAATCTGGAAAGTTATATAATATTTTAACTAATAAAGAAATACCAGGTTATAAGCAAAGTTATAGTTTATCTAAATATAAAGATAAATTAAATACTATTACATACGTATTTAATGACAATTATCTTATTAACTTATATAAATAATGAAGATAAATCAAAAGATTTGTCTTTTTTATTTAAATAACTTTATATATTTATAATAAACGTGTTATAATTGTAGAAGGTGATATTTATGGCATTAACTAGAAGTGAACTTCGCGAAAAATGTATGGTTATTCTTTATCAAAATGATGTTTTATATAAAAATAAAAATGACGGTGATATTGATGCTATTATTAAAGAAAATTTAGAAATTGATAATGATTTTGTTAAAGAAATAGTTTATGGCGTAGTAACTCATTTTAACGAACTTGATCAAATCTGTAATAAATACATGAAAAATTGGAGTATTGATAGAATTGATAAAACAGGTGCTGCAATCTTACGTATTGCAACATATGAACTAAAATATACTGATACACCTCCAGTTGTTGTTGTAAATGAAGCCATAGAGCTTGCAAAAAAATATTCTGACGATGACGTAAGAAAAATGATTAATGCTGTGCTAGATAAAATTATTAATGAAAATGAATAATAAATAATGAAAGGAAAGCTGCTATGAATAATAAGTATTTAACTATTTCACAAATTAACGAATATGTTAAGATGCGTATTGATAGTGACGCTAACCTTAAAAAAATATTTCTTAAAGGTGAAATCTCAAATTTTAAAAATCATACGAGAGGTCACCTTTATTTTACATTAAAAGATGATAATTCAAGACTTTCTGCAGTTATGTTTTCATCTTCGGCAGTAAACTTAAAATTCACACCTGAAGATGGAATGAATGTTTTAGTTGAAGGAAGATTATCTTGTTATCCAGCTCAGGGAACTTATCAAATATATGTTGATAAAATGGAAATGGATGGACTTGGTAATTTATATTTAGAATATGAAAAACTAAAAAAGAAGTTAAGTGAAGAAGGTTTGTTTGATGAATTAAGAAAAAAACCTATTCCAAAATATCCATCAAAAATAGGAATTGTAACTGCATCAACTGGTGCTGCTATAAAAGATATTTTATCAACCATAAAAAGAAGATATCCTATATGTGAAACAATATTATTTCCATCACTAGTTCAAGGAGCAGGAGCTGCACCTGATATTGTTAAACAAATTAATAAAGCACAAGAATATGATTTAGACATTTTAATTGTAGGTCGTGGTGGTGGATCTATTGAAGACTTATGGGCATTTAATGAGGAAATTGTTGCAAGAGCAATATTTGAATCAAAAATTCCTGTAATTAGTGCCGTTGGTCATGAAGTTGATTTTACTATTGCTGATTATGTTGCAGATTTAAGAGCACCAACACCAACAGGTGCTGCTGAAATGGCTGTTCCTGTATTATCAGAAGTTATTACAAGTATTGAAAATTTAAAAATAAGATTAAGAGAAAATATATTAAAGACATTAAAACAAAGTGAACTTAGATTTAATAAAGTAAAAGATTCATTTATCTTATCTAATCCACTTGCAATGTATGAAGTCAAAGAAGAGAAATTAAATAATTATATAAATGTACTTAATAAATATATAAATGATATATTAGTTGAAAAAAGACATAAATTGAATATTGATTTAAATTCACTTAAACTTTTAAATCCGGTTAATATTATGGAAAAAGGATATTCACTTGTAAAAGTAAAAGACAAAATAATAAGTAAAGCTGAAGATTTAAATGTCGGAGAAAAAATAGATATTAAATTACATAAAGGTGAAGTTATAGCCGAAGTAAAGGAGATCAAATAATGGAAAAAGAAAAAACATTTGAAGAAGCTTTAGAAGAGCTTGAAACTATTGTTAAAGAGCTTGAAATGGGTAACGCCCCACTTGATGAAGCTATAAAAAAATATACTTTAGCTATGAACTTAGCCAAAGTATGTAATGAAAAACTAGAAAACGCTACAAAAAGTGTTAATAAAATCTTAGAAGAAAATGGAAAATTAGAAGATTTTAATATTGAAGAATAAAATCCGACAATATTCTAATTATTCATAAAATATAATAAACCTCCATACAAGGAGGTTTTTATTATGGAAACAAATATTGTAGGTGCTAGTTTATTTGATAATATTAAACATATAGACGATGAAGGAAATGAATATTGGTACGCAAGGGAATTACAAAAGATATTAGATTATTCTCAGTGGAGAAGATTTGAAGATGTAATTAATAAAGCTATTACTTCTTGCAGAAATAATGAAAAAGATCCAAACTACTATTTTGCCATAGTTGGCAAAATAGTGAAAACAGGGGTTTCAACGATACAAATTAAAGATTTTAAACTATCTAGATATGCATGTTATTTGATTGCTCAAAATGGTGATCCAAGAAAGAAAATCATTTCTTTAGCTCAAAATTATTTTGTTACTAAAACAAGAGAACAAGAACTTGAAGAATTAGTATATAAAGAAATGAGTGAAGATGATAAAAGAATATATCATCGAAATATAACTAAGAAAAAGAATTATTTATTAGATTAAACAGCACTTAAATCTGGAGTGAAGAACGAAGTAAAAAATAAAGAATTAAAACCTTAATTCTTTTATTTATCAAGAAAATATATTATAATGATAATTAGTTGGTGATATATATGAAAAATGAAAGTATTACATCAAGAGATGTTGATTTTGCAAAATGGTATACAGATGTAGTAAGGGCGGCTAAGCTTGCTGATTATACTTCTGTAAAAGGATGTATTGCAATAGAACCTAATGGATATGCTATTTGGGAAAAAATACAATCAATTATGGATAAGAAATTTAAAGAATTAGGTCATGTTAATGTTCAAATGCCACTTCTTATTCCAGAACACTTATTTAATCAAGAGAAAGAATTAATTGAAGGTTTTGCTCCAGAACTTGTATGGGCAACTGAAGCTGGAGATAAAAAACTAGAAGAAAGACATGCAATTAGATCAACTTCTGAAACTGTATTTTGCGATTATTATAAAAAACATTTAACATCATATAAAGACTTACCGCTTCTTTATAATCAGTGGTGTAATGTTTTTAGATATGAAAAAGAAACTAGACCATTTCTTCGAAGTAGAGAATTTTTATGGCAAGAAGGTCATACTGTTCATGCAACTGCAGAAGATGCTGAAGCAGAAACAAAAAGAATGATGGATGTATACATGTGGTTCAATAATGAAATCCTTGCTATACCATCAATTTCAGGTAAGAAAACAGAAAAAGAAAAATTTGCTGGAGCAGAATATACACTTACTTGTGAAGACTTAATGTATAACGGTGTATGTTTACAAGATGGAACTAGTCATTATTTCGGTCAAAAGTTTAGTAAAGCATATGATGTTAAATTTACAAATAAAGATAATAAAGATGAGTATGCTTACTATACAACTTGGGGTAAAACAACAAGAATGATAGCAGCTATAATTATGGTACATGCAGATGACTATGGTTTAGTACTTCCTCCAAGAATAGCGCCAAAACAAGTATGCATTATTCCAATTGGTAAAAGTGAAGAAGTAGATAATTTATGTAAAATATATCAAGAAGAATTATCAAAAAATGATATTGTTGCATATATAGATAACTCAGATAAATCTCCAGGATTTAAATTTGCTGAAGCAGAAGTTAACGGTATTCCAGTTCGAATTGAAGTAGGAGCTCGTGACTTAGAAAAAGGTGTTATCACTTTTGCAAGACGTGATACAAGAGAAAAAATAGAAGTAAGTAAAGATGTTGATATAGCTTCATACACAAAAGATCTTCTTGAAACTATTCAAAAAGATATGTATGAAAAAGCTAAAGAGAGAAGAGATAAATTAACATTTACTGCTAAAACATATGAAGAAATGAGAGATATTTTAAATACACAACCAGGATTCATTCATGCTGATTGGTGTGGAGATGAAGAATGTGAACTTAAAGTTAAGGAACTTAAAGGTTGTAAATCAAGATGTATCTCTGAAGAACCTTTAATTACAGGTAAATGCGTATGCTGTGGAAAAGAAGCTAAGCATCACGTTATTTGGGGAATTCAATATTAAAAAAGAATGTAATTTAAAATTACATTCTTTTTTTTATTATTTTAATAAATCTCTTGATGCTATATAAGATGTAAGTGGTATAACAAGTATGGATGCGATAAATGATAAAAGTAGTTTAGATATTTCAACTACAAATGATTTATAGTTAATAATATAACCAAAACCAGATCCATAGTGCCACATAAAAAACCCAATAAATTCTGCAACTAAAGCAAAGTATAAGGTATTAATAGTTGTTGCTATTATATCTTTACCTATATTCATACCAGAATTATATAATTCTTTTTTATCTAAATGAGGATTATTAATATGGACCTCATTTAATGCTGATGATATTGATATAGAAGTATCAATAATTGTTCCAATAGTAGTTATTAAAAACATTCCTATAAGTACATTAGTCATATCATAATTTATGTCAAATGAATAACCACCAATTGCTTCAAGTGATTCAGCTGAAAAACCTTGTATATTAGCTCTTTTACCTATAAAAAATGTTAGTAAAAATATAATAACTAATATAATCATAATTGCTTTAAATGATGATTTAGTTTTAACATTTACTTCATTTAAACCAAATAAAGTAGTAGCTGTTACTACAATACATATAATTATTGCATGAATTATTGCATTTAGTCCTATACTTATTATAAATAAATATACTAATATTAAAAATAGATTTAAATAAAATATTCCAAATGTTTTAAGACCTCTTGATTTACCAACTAAAATGAGTAGGGTAAAAAGAATAATTGATAAAATAGTAATCATATACTCTCCTTCCTTTTTTTACTTGGATGAAGCATAAATGCGGATACATATAAAGATATTGGAATAGCAAGAACAATGTTTATACAACTAGTTAAAATAACTATTATTTCAACTTGACTATACATCTTTATAGCATCACCTAAAACTATGTTATTTTTCATAAGTAAAAATGTCATTGGAATAACTGATGTAAAACAAGTAAATAACATAACATTATTCATAGTTCCAAGTATATCCTTACATATTTCTTTACCTGATTTAAGTAAGTTTTTATATTTTATTGTTGGATCTTTAAGTATAAGTTCATGAAGTGATGAACTTATAGTTATTGCTATATCCATAATAGCTCCAAGACCACTAAGAAGTATTGTTACGTAGAAGAAATTTTCATAATCATGTACTGCTTCAATATATTCAAGAGTCCAATATGGTATTGGTTTTTTATATAGTTTAATAATAATAAAAGCTAAAGAAAATGAAACTATAAATGAAATAATTGATGAAACTATTGCAGAGAATGTTTTCTTACTTTTTTTATTTGTTATTAGAAGTGATGTTGTAACAAATATAATTGATACAAATAGATAAAGTATGAGCATATTCCAAGTTCTTGCATGTTTTTGAAATAACAATATTGCCAATAAAGATATAATAATATTTGCAATTAAACTTACAATTGTTTTAATACCTTTTCTTCCTGCAACAAAAACGATTGAATTAATAAATATAATAATTAATATTACAACATACTTATCTCTTTTAACACCGTTTATACCTATTGCAGTTAAATCACTTTTAACTTCAACAAATACCTCACTATGTTTATGAAGCTGTTCATCATACACTCCTGAAGTAGTAGTATGATTAATAACTTTAACTTCTTTACCTTTATACTTACCATTTTTAATGGTTCCTGAAATTGTTTGTGTAATGTTTTTTTCTTTAGTTGTCCCATTATTTTCTATTTTTTCCTTTATATCGTTTATTTTTAATATTGGTTTTTTATATAAAAAGTAATCATTATAAACAAACAATATAGTTAAAAAACTTAAAATAAAAGAAATTATAATTTTTTTCTTTATATTCATTTTTATCTCTTCATTCTTATAAAAATATATAATAAATTATAACATAATAATAATAAAAAATGGTATATGCTCTTTGCATATACCATATTAAATTATTTTCTTACTTTACTATTATCCATAATTAGATGCTCTGCACATTCTCTTATGTATTTATTATCTCCAATTTGTTCTTTTTTAGAATAATACATATATATTATATATATATCTTCTTGTGATAAACTCCTTAGATATTCAGGTAAACGATATTCTTTAAGAGCTTGTTTAACTCCTAAAATAACTTCAAGTTCAAATTCATTATTTTCCATTATTAAAACCTCCATACAGTTTCTTATAATAACATAGGCAAAAATAATTAATCAATAAAAACTTTATTTAATCATTAAATTAATATATAATTAATAACATAGGATGGTGTTAATATGAGAATACTTGTTACAGGAGCAACAGGTTATATTGGTTCACATACTTGTGTTGAACTACTTAATAATGGTTATGAAGTTGTAGGACTTGATAATTTTTCTAATAGTAAAAAGGAAGTATTAGATAAAATATTTTTAATAACTAATAAAGAAATTACTTTCTATGAAGGTGACATGCTTAATAAAGAGATATTACGAAGAATCTTTAGTGAAAATAAAATTGATGCTGTTATTGATTTTGCGGCCTTTAAAGCTGTTGGTGAAAGTGTTGCAAAACCAGTTGAGTATTACACTAATAACATTTCAAGTGTATTAAATCTTTTAAGCGTTATGAAAGAATATAATGTTAAAAAACTTGTTTTTAGTAGTAGTGCAACAGTTTATGGCGATCCTGAAGTTATTCCAATAACTGAAGAATGTAAAACCGGTGGAACAACAAATCCTTATGGAACAAGTAAATTAATGGTAGAACAAATATTAAAAGATCTATATAAGTCTGATGATACTAATGGAATATGCATTTTAAGATATTTTAATCCAATTGGAGCTCATGAAAGCGGACTTATTGGTGAAGAACCTAGTGGAATACCGGCAAACTTACTTCCTTATATATCTAAAGTTGCAACAGGAAAGTTAGAATGTTTAAGTATTTTTGGTGATGATTATGATACACCTGATGGAACTGGAGTAAGAGATTATATTCACGTAGTAGATTTAGCTAAAGGCCATGTTAAAGCAATTGAAAAATTGCTTAAAGATGAAAAAGGTTTATTTATTTATAATCTTGGAACAGGAAAAGGATATAGCGTTCTTGACATGATTAAAGCTTTTGAAAAAGAAAATGGTGTCAAGATTAATTATAAAATTTGCCCAAGAAGACCTGGAGATATTGCTACATGTTATAGTGATCCAAGTAAAGCAAAAAAAGAACTTGGATTTGAATGTACTAAGACTTTAGAAGATATGGTTAGAGATAGCTATAATTATGAAAAGAAAAATATTGCTTAATTAAGCAATATTTTTTTATATAAAAAAAGGAAATTCACTTTTTTTCGGAAATGTATATTAGTGAAAGGAAGTGAAAATTATGAATAATGAAATAATCCTATTTGAGGATCAGGATGTTAAACTTGAAGTCAGTTTAAAGGACGAAACAGTTTGGTTAAATCAAAACTCAATAGCAAAATTATTTGGCGTAGCAAGAAGCACAATAACGGATCATATTAATAATATTTTGATTTCAGGTGAGTTAGAAGAAAAAACTTCTGTCGGAATTTCCGACGAAAGTTCAGGAGGAAGAAAGCCAAAACTATATAATCTTGATATGATTATTGCTGTTGGATATAGAGTTAATTCTAAAAAGGCTACAATATTCAGAAGATGGGCAACAAATATTTTGAAAGAATATCTAATAAAAGGTTATTCAATTAATATGAAAAGACTGAAATACTTAGAAAAAACTGTACAATTAATTGATGTTGCATCAAGAATAGAAAATGATATTGACGTTAGTGATGCCAAAGAAGTAATTCATGTTATTAATTCTTATTCAAAAGCATTTGATTTACTTGATAAGTATGATCATAAACAAATCATAAAACCCAAAGGTAAATTAGATCTAGCAAGAATTACGTATGATGATTGTAAGAGTATTATCGAAACACTTGAATTTAACAAAACAAGTAACATTTTTGGGCTTGAAAGAGATAAAGGTTTAGAGTCAATAATCAATAATATTTACCAGTCATTTGATAATAAAGACTTATATGAATCAGTTGAAGAAAAAGCAGCAAATCTTTTATATTTAATAATAAAAAATCATCCGTTTATTGATGGTAATAAGAGAATAGCAGCTACTATATTTGTCTATTTTTTAAGTTTCTATAAAATATTATATGATAATGATGTATTGAATATTAATGGTAAAACTTTAGTAGCCTTAACGCTTCTTATTGCTGAATCTAATCCTAAAGAAAAAGAAATAATGGTAGATTTAGTTATGAATCTTTTAATTAATAATTAACAATTACTGGAAATATTATTCCAGTAATTGTTTTTTTATAATACCTATATTTATCCATAATAAGTATAGGTGATATATATGAAAAAGAAACTATTTATATTATTAATATCATTTTTATTTCCTCTTTCTGTATGTGCTTATTCAGATAAAATAATACCTGGAGGGGGTACAATAGGTATAAAAGTAAATTCTAAAGGCATTATGATAGTTGGTTTTTACAAAGTTGATGGAAAATATAATAAAGGTAATCCCGAATTAAAAGAAGGGGATTATATAATCAAAGTAAATGATGAGAAAATTAATAGTGTTGATGATTTAATTAATGCAGTAAGTAAATATCAAAATGATGAATTAGTTAATATAACTTATTTAAGAAATAAAATAGAAAACAATACAAACTTAAGATTAGTAAAAATTGATGGGGTTTATAAAACGGGATTATATGTTAAAGATTCTATAACAGGTATAGGAACTTTATCTTATATTGATCCAGAAAATAATATCTATGGAGCTCTTGGTCATGAAATAGTTGAGTCAAATAGTAAAGTAATGATAGATATAAAGGATGGAACAATATTTAAAAATATTGTAACTAGTATAGAGCGTAGTGTAGACGGAAGTCCCGGAAGTAAGAATGCTAAGTTTTATAATAATAAAGAATATGGTAATGTTTTAAAAAATACGAAGTATGGTATATATGGTATTCCTAATCAAAATATATTAACTGGGGAACCAGTTAATATAAAAAAATTAAGTGAAGTGAATTTAGGAAAAGCATATATAAGAACAGTAATAAACAAAGAAGATGTAAAAGACTATGAAATAAATATTCTTGAAATAAATAAAAACAGTAAACTTAAGAGTATAACTTTTGAAATAACAGATGAAGAACTTTTAAATAAAACAGGTGGAATAGTTCAGGGAATGAGCGGAAGTCCAATAATTCAAGACGGATATTTAATAGGAGCTGTAACACACGTATTAGTTGATGATGTTAAAAAAGGATATGGAATAAGTATTATAACAATGTTAGATGAAGGAGATAGAATATTAAATAAAATTAATGATTAAAAAATCATTAATTTTTTTAATTAACAATTGCTTTTAAAAAATATTGATTATATAATTAGTAAGGATAGTATAGTCCGATGTGGGAGGTAGTTGAGTTATGAGTAATAATGGGGAGAATTTATTTGTAGAAGCTGAAAGAACTTATAGAAATGCTTTAATTGAATATATTAAGGCATCAGGTATTAAATTTGAAAACTTTGATAAAATTAGTCTATCTGAGTTAAGACAATTTGCACTTAATTTATATAGTTTAGAAAGTGAATATCAACAAACCACTAATATGGTGAGTGAATTTGGTGAAGAAGTTAATTTATTAACTGTTTTAGATAAAGATGAACAAGTTACAGTTCATACAAGAGTACCAAATAAGGGTAAGATTGGAAAAGTGTTTAGAGGCAAATAATTATTTGCCTTTTTTAATTTATAGAGCTTGATAAGAGTACTTAATTTTTGTTATAATACTTTAATGAGAGGATTTGAAATAAATGACAGCTATTAAAAATATTTTAGGAAATTTCAAACGATATTCTTTTTTAATGAAACAGTTAATCGTAAGAGATTTTAAAGTAAAATATAAAAGAAGTGTTTTGGGAGTTTTATGGTCAATTCTTCAACCAATATTGATGATGACTGTAATGGCAATAGTGTTTTCACAAATGTTTAAATTTAAAGTTGAAGGAACTAACTTTTTAGTATATTTGATGACCGGTATTATTATGTTTAACTACTTTAGTGAGGCATCAAATTTAGCTATGAGTTCTGTAGTAGTTAACTTTAGTTTAATAAATAAAGTTTATATACCAAAATATATATTCCCATTTGCTAAATGTTTATTTGTTGGAATTAACTTCTTACTTACATTAATACCTTGGTTAGGAATTATTGTTTTATCATACTTTGGTTTAGGACAATATACATGTCATATTAATATTTGGTATTTGTTATTACCATATGTATTTATTTGCTTATTTTTATTTACACTTGGTATAGGACTTATTACAGCATGTATTTCTGTGTTCTTAAGAGATATGTTTTATATATATGGAATAATCCTTATAATATGGAACTATATGACACCAGTATTTTATAGTATAGAAATTCTTCCAGAAAGCTTACAAACTATATTTAAATTAAATCCACTTTATTTGTATTTAACTGGTGCAAGAAGTATTGTACTTGCTTCTGCTAGACCATCATTTACACAAATGGGTATGATGCTAGCTTACGGAGTAGGTACCTTAATAATTGGTTTATTATTGTTTAAGAAAAAACAAGATAAATTCATTTATTATGTTTAATTGGAGGTTTATATAAAATGATTAAAGTTGATAATGTTTCTATGAAATTTAATCTAGGAATGGAAGCTGGATCTTTTAAAGAAACTTTCATTGCTTTATTTGATAAAAAAAGAAGAGTAAGCAAACAAAAAAATGAGTTTTGGGCTTTAAAAAATGTATCGTTCGAAGTAAAAAAAGGTGAAGTAATCGGTATTATTGGTTCTAATGGTGCTGGTAAATCAACATTACTAAAGGTTATAAGTGGTGTTATGAAGCCAACGAAAGGAACTGTTCAAACTCATGGTGTTATTTCACCAATGATTGAGTTAGGTGCTGGTTTTGATCCTGAATTAACTGCTCGCGAAAATATATATTTAAATGGGGCAATTTTAGGGTACTCAAAAAAATTTCTTGATGAAAAATTTGATGAAATTGTTGAGTTTTCAGAACTAATCGATTTCTTAGATGTTCCTATAAAGAATTTTTCTTCGGGTATGATTGCAAAACTTGCATTCTCAATAGCAACAGTTGTAAATCCTGAGATATTAATAGTAGATGAAATTTTATCAGTTGGTGATATTAAGTTCCAGGATAAAAGTAAAAACAAAATGATGAGCATGATAAATGGTGGTACAACAGTTTTATATGTTTCACATTCATTAAGTACAGTTAAAGAATTATGTAATCGTGTTATATGGATAGAACATGGTGAAGTCGTTAAGATTGGTAAAGCAAAAACTGTATGTGATGAGTATTATAAAAAACAATTAGGATAGGGAGTTTATTTATGGAGTTAATTAAAAAATATTGGAAAATATATAAAAACAAAAAAGCAAAAATAAAAAAAGAAAATGGTAAAATCATTATTACTAATGATACTGACAAAAATGCCATGCTTTATTGTGTGAAATTATTTAAAAAGAAAAATGATGACATTCAAGTTACCTTTAAAGGAAAAATCATAAAAGGTGAAGCAGCAGTATTTGAATTTATTAATCGAAATAGGGAAATACTTGCAGAAACAACTATTAATTCAAAAATGTTTTTTACTAGAAAAGATGTAAAATATTTCTTTGCTGTAATAAAAGTATTTCCGCATACAACATTAGAAGTTGATACTATAGATTTTGAATCTAAAGATACAACAAGTGAAGATATGTATGAGGATTTTACAAATGATACATTAGTTATTACACCAAGTTATCCTAGTGAAGAACATAAGTATCTATCTGGATTTGTTCATTCGCGTATTATGGGATATAAAAGTCAAGGAATAAATGTTGACGTTGCTGTTGTATATGATTATCTAAATATGAGTAAGTATACATTTGAAGGTATAAACGTTACTCGTATGTCATATTTAGAATTAAGGAATTTACTATGTCTAAAAAAATACAAAAGAATCTTAATTCATTTTATGGATGAAAAATATTTCAGTGTAATTAGTGGAGCAGATTTAATAGACACTGAATTATTTGTTTGGGTACATGGTCCAGAAACACTTTACTGGGATTTTCCAAAATTTGTAACAAGATATTTTGAACAACCATATAAACTAACAGAAACTGATATTAGTATATTTAAAAATAAAGATAAGATTATAAAATCTTTAAATGAAATGCCAAATGTTAAATTCATATTTGTTTCTAATTGGATTAAAAAAAGAAGCGAAGAATTAATAAAAATAGAATTTAATAACTATGAAGTTATTCCTAACATAATTGATATTGATTTATTTGATTTTAAAAAGAAAACTAAAGATAAAATGAAAAAAATCTTTATGCTTAGAAGATATGATGATATTGATAAATATGCAGTTGATGTTAGTGTTAGAACAATTCTTGAATTAAGTAAAAGACCAGGTTTTGATGAATATGAATTTAATATTTATGGAAATGGATGTGTATGGGATAAACTATTTAAACCATTACTTAACTTTAAAAATGTTCACTTCTATAGAAGTTTCTACACTCATGAGCAAATATCACAAATTCATAAAGAAAATGGTATAGCACTTTTCCCAACTAGATATGATGCACAAGGTGTATCAATGTGCGAGGCAGGAAGTTCAGGACTTTTAGTAGTATCATCAGATAATGATGCAATTAAAGAATTTATACCATCTAAAGACGGTAATATAATTGATACTGAGGAATACGTTAAATATGCTGACTTTATTGAAAAGGTATCTAACGATCCAAAATTATTCCAAAAAATATGTGATGATACTAGAAAGAAAATCGAAGAAAAATGTTCTTATGATGCAACTATAAAGAAAGAAATAAATTTACTTAAGAAAAAAGCAAGTTCTAGCTTATATAATTTTGAAATTCCTAATTTGGCAAAAAATCCGGTTTTATCAATTGTAATTCCATCATACAACGTTGAAAAATATGTTTTAAGAACTATTGAATCATTAATTATAGGTAATAAAAATGCTAATAAGGTAGAAATTATTGTTGTTAATGATGGTTCAAAGGATAACACTGCGAATATAGTAAGAGACTTTATTAATAAGTACGGAAAAAATGCGAAGAATCCAAGTGTTATATTAGTTGACAAAGAAAATGGTGGTCATGGTTCAACAATTAACGTTGGTATTGCTAAAGCAACTGGAAAGTACTTTAGAATAATTGATGGAGATGACTGGGTAGATACGAAAGACTTTGAAAAGCTAATTAGTATATTGGAAAAAGAAGATTCTGATATTGTGTGTACAAATTATTCTGAAGACTTATACTATGGTAAAACATGTGTTTTATTAAAGAAATATTTATATAGTAATTTAAGAGAAGGTTTCAAATATAACTTTGATGATTTATGTCATCAAAACTATGGATTTAATTCATGGGGACCTATTCTTGCTACAGCAAACATCAAACTTGATTTATTAAGAGAAGCTAATTTTAAATTATCTGAAAAAACATTCTATGTTGATATGGAATATAATACATATTATCTGCCATATGTAAATACATTTACCTACTATGATTTAGATGTTTATCGTTATTTTATTGGTAGATCAGATCAATCAATATCTAATGCTTCATTTATTAGAAATATTGATCAACATCAAAAAGTAATAAATAATATTCTTGTATATACAGAAAGTAAAGTTGATAATCCAAATAAAAAAGATTATTTATATCGTAATATCATTAATCCAATGGTTATTGCACATTACAACTTAGTTATAAATACAATTAAAAAGAGAAAGAAATTTGTTTCATTTGATAAAATGATTCAAAAAAACATTAATAAAGATTATGATAATTACGGATCACGTGTTCGTATATTAAGAAAAACACGAGGACATTTTATAAAGATTCTATCAATTATTTTTGAAAAAAGAGGTCACTAATGAGTAAGATTAAAGTAATGAGTATTTTTGGTACAAGACCAGAAGCAATTAAAATGGCTCCACTTGTAAAAGAATTTGAAAAAAGAGAAGATATTGAAAGTATTGTTTGTGTAACTGCTCAACATAGAGAAATGCTTGATCAAGTTTTAGATACATTTAATATTAAACCTGATTATGATTTAAATATTATGAAACCAGGACAAACATTAACACAAATAACATCAAGAGTACTAGAGGGTCTTGAAAATGTTATAAGTGAAGCTAAACCTGATATTGTATTAGTTCATGGTGATACTACGACATCATTTGCTGGCGCATTAGCGGCCTTTTATAACCAAGTATCTATTGGACATGTAGAAGCTGGTTTAAGAACATATGACAAGTATTCACCATATCCTGAAGAAATGAACAGACAAATGGTTGATTGCATGACTGATATGTTTTTTGCTCCAACAAATTTAAGTAAAGAAAATCTACTTAAAGAAAACAAAGACGAAGAAAAAATATATGTAACTGGTAATACAGTAATTGATGCGATGAGCACAACTATTTCCGATGATTACAAGCATCCTGAACTTGAATGGATTAAACCTAATGAAAGAATGATTCTATTAACTGCTCATAGAAGAGAAAATTTAGGTGAACCTATGAGACACATCTTTAAAGCTATAAGGAGATTAGTGGATGAATTTGATGATATAAAGGTAATTTATCCAATTCACAAAAATCCTAAAGTAAGAGAAGTAGCAAATGAAATTTTTGAAGGATGTGACAAAGTAAGATTAATTGAACCTTTAGAAGTGTTTGATTTCCATAATTTTCAAAACAAAAGTTATATTATTATGACAGATAGTGGTGGAATTCAAGAAGAAGCACCATCTCTTGGTAAACCTGTATTAGTTTTAAGAGATACAACTGAAAGACCAGAAGGAATCGAAGCTGGAACATTAAAACTTGTTGGTACTAATGAAGAAGTAATCTATGAAGAAGCTAAGAAACTTCTAAGTGATTTAGATGAATATGAAAAAATGAGTAAATCATCTAACCCTTATGGTGATGGTCATGCTTCAGAAAGAATTGCAGATGCAATTATTAGAAAATTTAAAAAATAGAAGATATTTAATCTTCTATTTTTCTTTGTAATGTTTTAAATCTTTTGGAACATATTTATAATTGAATTTATTTTTAGAATTTAGTTTTACTAGTTCCATGCCATTACTATCATATAAATAATCATATCCAATAGGTTGAACTTCTAAGTTCGGATCAAGTTCAATATATAAATTAGCTCTTTTAACTCTATCTTTATATTTAATCATTTTTAAATGATACAAATTATAATCGGTTAACAACATATTGTTCTCAATTTCTTTATAATGCCAGTAAACATGTCTTTTGAATTTGTATGTTGAAAAATCCATATCTTTTTGAATAGGAAACAAAATATATTTAGTTTTATTATTCCATATACCATCACTACGGTAATGTTTTATATCATTATGCATTTCTCTAAAATGAAGTCCATAAAGAGTTTTATTTATAGAACCATCAATACACAATTGTCTCATATTTTTAAGGAACTTAGTTTCAAATCTTTCATCTGGATCACAGCAAAGCACCCAAACGTTATCAGAATCTTTGGTTAGTTTATAAGTTTCGTTTAGAATCTTTTTTCTATTTCCAGCTTCATCATAATCTATGGTATCTACCACTTTATTTTTAATAATTTTTAGAACTTTATCATCATTTTCTAATATTTTAATTGTATTATCTGTTGAACCATCATCTAAAAAAACAAATCCATCTACATATTTTCTTAAATGCTTAAGAAATGTTGGCAAATAGTATTCTTCATTTTTAACAACTGATACAGCTATTATTTTCATCTTTATCACATCCTAATTAAATTATAATATATATTTTATTAAATCACTATAATAAATCTATAAAAATGAAGCAATTTATTGTATAATTATTTTGAGATTATTTTAAGGAGATTATATGAATATATTAGTAATTTCAGAAAACTTTAATATAGGTGGACTAGAAACTCATATAAATACATATTATAAAGGGTTAAGAAATAAAGTTAACTTCATTTTTGCATTTCCAAAATATAAAGAAAATGGATATTTAGAAAATGCTAAAATATATACAGGTTTTAATTTTGGATATAACTCATCAATTAAAGAATTTTGCAGTGATGTTCATAAACTTGTTGATATCATAAAGGAAGAAAAAATTGATGTTGTTCATGTACATCCTTTTTATTCAGTTTATCCAGCAATTTTTGCTGCAAATTTAACTAACACTAAATTAGTGTATACGTATCATGGTTATGGATCAATAAGTTTTCCTGCCGGAATAAATGATATGCTTTTATTTATGTTTGCATTAGAATCAAGGTTTAATAAAGTATTCTGCGTATCTTCTAATGTAATTGAATATTTTGATTCAATACATAATCATAATGCAATGTTTTTACCTAATTTTATATACGAAGATGATTTTCAAGTACATAAGGTCAGTAAAAACAAAAAATGGGCTATTATTTCAAGGATTGATTCAGACAAATATCCATCTATAATCAAATTTTTAGATATAGTTAATAATCTAGATATAGATATGATTGATATTTATGGCTCTGGAAACATGGAAGATGAATTAAAAAAATATATATCTAAACATAAATTAACAAAAAAAGTTTTCTTAAAGGGATTTATAAATAATTTAAATAAAAGTTTAGATGATTACACAGGTATTATTGGGCTTGGAAGAGTTATTCAAGAAGCACTTTGTATGAATTATCCAGCTATATTTATTGGATATGGAAAAATTGCTGGAGTTGTAGATCAAAAAATTTATAAAGAAGTAAAAAATATAAATTTTGTACCAGCTACGCTTGATGATATTGAAATATCAAAATTACAAAAACAAATTGAAGAAATAAATAGTGGTAAACTAAGTAAATACCAATTTCGAGATGAGGTAATATCTGACTTTGGTGTATCTAATTTAAGCAAATATATTAATGAAATAAAAACAATTGCACCAGAATCAATTGATATAATAAATAAAATATTTAACGATATTGATAATATAGATGATAAGAGTGATTACTTCTATAATTCAAGATTAATTTTTAATATTCTTTATAATAGATTATCTACATATAGTAAAAATGTTTATTTTAAAAATTTATTATCGGATAATCTTAGATATTTCTTATTAGAAGATAAAATTGATACCAATTTACAAAAATCTAATAGTGATATTATCGAATTAAGAAATATTGAAGAAATCCATAAAAACGATATAAATAGTTCAATAAATAATGTTATACTAGATATGAATAAAAAAATAGATGATTTATCAGAGCAAAACAAAAAACTGAAGGAATTGTTAGATCAAAATCAGGTTTTAAGTGAAGAATTATTAAATTATAAAAAAGGTAAGTTATACAAAGCATCCACAAAAATATATGCGTGGAAATCAAAATTTAGAAGGAAAAAATAATTAGGAGGAATATATATGCAAAAAGTAAAATATTTAATAATAGGAGCAGGAATTTCAGGTTTAACTTTTGCAAATTACTGTGGAGATGATTATGTTATTTGCGAAAAAGAAAATGAAGTAGGGGGATACTGTAGAACAATCAAAAGAAATGGTTATGTATGGGATTATGCTGGACATTTCTTTCATTTTAAAACTGATGAATTTAAGAAAAAATTTATAGATAAAATGAATAGTGATGAAATAGTATATAATGATAAATGTACGAAAATATTATATAAAAATAAATTTGTAGATTTTCCATTCCAAACTAACATTCATCAGCTTGAAAAGGATGAATTTATTGATTGTTTATATGATTTATTTAACAAAGAAGAAAAAGAACATTATGATAATTTTCTAGATATGCTTTATGGAAAATTTGGTAAATCAATTGTTGAAAAGTTTTTAAAACCTTATAATGAGAAACTTTATGCTATTGATTTAACAAAATTAGATGTAGACGCAATGGGAAGATTCTTTCCATATGCTGATAAAGAAGCTATTATTAAAAACATGAAAAATTCAGAAGTTAACTCATACAATAGTAGTTTCTTATATCCTAAAAATGGTGCTGGAAGTTTTATTAAGATTTTATATGATAATCTTGATAAAAATAAAGTGTTACTAAATACATCTGTTGTAAATATTGATACAGATAAAAAAGTAGCAAAATTATCTAGTGGTGAAGAAATAGAGTATGAATATTTGATTAATACAATGCCTTTAAATAGATTCCTTGAACTTTTAGGAGGACATTCAAGTTTAGTTGATGAAATGTCTTACAATAAAGTTTTGGTTTTTAATTTAGGATTTGATAAACCATCACCTTTATGTACTAAAGAACACTGGTTATATATGCCTGATAAAACTGATAATTATTACAGGGTAGGTTTCTACAATAATATTTTAGGTAATGAAAAATTAAGTATGTATATTGAAATTGGATATTCAAAAAATGATGTCATAACTGAAGATGAAATAATTAATCAATTAAAATTAACACTTGAAAATTTAAAGAAAGATGGAATTATTGATGATAGTGTTAAATTAGTTGATTATATGTCTATTATAATGGATCCTGCTTATGTTCATATAAGCACAGAAACAACTAAAAAGATTGACTCACTAAAGAATGAATTTAAATCTAATAACATCTATACAATAGGTAGATATGGTGCTTGGATTTACAATTCAATGGAAGATTCAATGGTTGTTGCTAAGGAATTAGCAGAATCACTAAAATAAAAAACCAAGAAGATTACTTCTTGGTTTTTAATTGCTTATTTTTTATTAGATTAATATCACTAATACATATTGGTATTATTATTAAAAGCGGATAATAATATCTTGATATAGTTCCTGGTGCAACGAATAATGTTAGTAATAATCCTAATATAAAACTGTATGGTAGAATAATTGAATACTTCTTGTTTATTAGATTTATTAGTAGTGAGAATATAATTATTATAGTATATAACCCAAATGTAAATAATGTATTGATAATCGGAATATATATCCAGTTATCATCTTCAATAATAAATGTTAAAAAATTATCATATGGTTTAATTAGTGAGTGTCTTTTTATTTCTATATAATTTTTATTCCAAGCTTTTGCATCTAGCATGTTATATTGTAAATACTCATGGTACATTCTTGAATCATAATAATTCTTATTTGGATACCACCAACTTAATGTATTCATTAAAAATGCTTCAATGTAATTTACAGGATGGTGTTTTCCAATTTTTAACCAAAATATTAAATAGTCTTTTAAGTTTTCTTCAGCATACTTTTCGTATAATCCACTTTTCATCATATCAGCAATTGATGGATTTACATCATAGTATTTAAAATTATCAACGTTATAATAATTATCTAGTATATCGTATTCATCATCTGTTAAACCGTCATATGTGTATACTCTTGCTAGTTGTTGAGTTGGAACACTTGTCATCTCTCTAATTGTATCACCTTTAATAACGCCAATTTTTGGTAGTAGAACTTTATTATAACAAGTAAGTAGAAGTATTGGAGTCGCAAACATAGCTAGTGCTCTTAATCTATATTTTTTTATAAATATGATTGAAATAGGTAGTGATAAGTATAATAGATAAACTCCATTGTTTCTAATTAAGCATAGCATTAATGCACAAATTGAGAACTTAATAATTGTAGAATTTTTTGCTATTTCATTCTCATCTTCATATATCTTATATAAAATAATTAGGGTAAGAGCAAAGAATGCTGCAAAAATAGTATCTTGAGTTGCGCTCATAGCCATTACAGTACAAAAAGGAAATATTCCAAAAAATAGGATTAATATAGTATTAAATAATTTACTCTCATGTCGTTTATTAATAAAGGATATTATTTTTGTATATACAAATGTTAATAGAACGCTTTGTAAAAAAATAAATATTCCGAAACCAGCGGCATAACTGTTAAATAAATATTTGCCAAGTTCAACAAGTTTACCAATTAATAAACAATATACGTATGAAAAATGTGTTGTAATTTGAACATTAGATTTAATAATTTGCATTATCTGGAATCCTGCATCATAGTGATATACTCCAGGACACATAGCTAAGAATGCTATAAGATTTAGAATGAACAAAATAATAAAATATTTAATAAAACTAAACTTTTTTTCAGTTGCTTTAATTTTAAAAACTTTGTTACAACAAAGATTAATTAGAGGGATAAAGGCAAAAGAAAGGAATAAAATGTTAAAAACTAATTTAATTCCCCAATCAATATTACTAGTTAATTCTAAGTGTGTTCCAAGAACTGTTATAGTTGATAATAATATAGAAAAGAATATTGAAAAAAGGTTGTATTTTTTAAAATCATTTGATTTTGTATATAGCGATATTAATCCGGAAAAAATAATTATATTAACAAAGCAGTTATATATGTTAACATCAGAAAAATGATCATATATCATTAATACGCCGGTTGTACCAAAAAACGCAAATAAAACATTAAAGATATTTTTATATTTTTTATATACATTTAAAATATTATTTTTCATATCATCACCTATGCTAAATTATAGCATAAGAAAATAGATATATTAAATATTTTTTGACTATTATTCTTTAAAATTGTATAATGATTATTGTTAGGAGTATAGTAATGAAGAAAAAAACAGAAAATATAACAAAAACAACAAAAAAATCAAATAGTAAATCAAAAACTAAAAAAATAGAAATTAAAAAAAGAAAACTATCAATTGTAGTTCCTGTATATAACGAAAAAGATTTAGTTATTGATGTTCTAAAAAAAGTTAGAAGTTTAAAAATTAAGGATACTGATATTGAACTAATAGTTGTTGATGATAAGTCAACTGATGGAACAACTGAAATTCTAAAAAAAGATGGAAACAAGTACGCCGATAAAGTTCTTTTCCATGAGGTTAATATGGGAAAAGGAGCTGGACTTAGAACTGGATTTAAAGAAACTACAGGTGATGTAGTAATTGTGCAAGATGCAGATTTTGAATATGACTGTGAGGAAATACCATTAGTAGTTGAACCAATATTTAAAGGTGAATGTGATGTTTGTTATGGTTCAAGATTTCTAAATAAAGAGTATAAAGGTTACAAACAAAATCAATTAGCGAATAGAATTCTTACAGGTTTATCTAATTTTATGACAGGTCTAAAAGTAACAGATATGGAAACTTGTTATAAAGCATTTAAAGGAGATCTAATTAGAAACGTTAATATTAAAGAAAATAGGTTTGGATTTGAGCCTGAAATTACAGCAAAAGTTTCTAAGAAAAAAGTAAAATTAATGGAAGTTCCAATACATTATTATCCTCGTACTAAAGAAGAAGGAAAGAAAATTAAACTAAAAGATGGATTTAGAGCTTTATGGTGTATAACAAAGTATAAATTTGCTAAGGATAAAAATGAAAAAAGAAGCTAAAAAGTTTATTTCATATTTTATAGTTGGTGGACTTTCTGCAATAGTTGAGTGGGTAGGATTTGCAATATTTAATAAGTTTATGGCATATCTTCTTGCAACTATTCTTGCATTTTGTTTTTCAACAACATTTAATTATTTTCTTGGTAAGCACATGACATTTAAAAATTATGAAAAGAAGAAATCAGATTTAATGAATGTTTTTATTGTAAGCGCCATAGGATTAGTTTTAAATGTATTATTTATGTATTTAATAATTGACATATTTAACTTTAAATATGAGTTTATAGCTAAAGTTATTTCAACTGGTTTAGTATTTATGTGGAATTATATATCAAGAAGATTATTTATATATAAAAACGAACTAGATAACTAGTTCTTTTTATTAATAAAGGAGTATTTTATGGAAAATAAAGAAATTGAATTATTTGTTCCTGGAAGACTATGTATTATGGGAGAACATAGTGACTGGGCAGGAAGATATAGAGATGTTAATAATAAAATTGAAAAAGGATATGCTATTGTAACAGGTATTGAAGAAGGAATATTTGCAACGGCTAAAATTTCTGATAAATTAATTGTTAAAAACACAATATCAAAAAAAACTTTTAGTTGTGAAATGGACTATCAAGAATTAAAAAAAATTGCCGAATCAGGATCATATTGGAGTTATGTTGCGGGTGTTGCTGCATGCATTAAAGAACAATATAACATAGGCGGAATTGAAATTAAGATAAATAAAGTAACTATTCCTGAAAAAAAAGGTCTTTCTTCAAGTGCGGCAATATGTGTTTTGGTTACAAGAGCATTTAATCAACTATATAATTTACATTTAAATACCATGGGTGAAATGAATCTTGCATATTTAGGAGAAATTACAACGCCATCTCGTTGTGGCAAACTTGATCAAGCTTGTGCATTTGGTAAAAAACCTATTCTGATGGAATTTGATGGTGATAGAATTACTGTTAAAGATATTAAAGTTAAAAATGATTTGCATTTTGTTTTTGCAGATCTAATGAGTAAAAAAAATACAATTAAAATACTAGGCGATTTAAACAAAGCTTTTCCTTTTGCAGATAACGAAGTGGAAACTAATGTTCAAAAAGGATTAGGAGAAATTAATAAAAAATTAATTAGTGAAAGTATTGAATGTATTGAAAAAGGAGACAATGAAGGTCTCGGAAAAATTATGATAAAATTTCAGGAAAACTTTGACAAATATGTTGCCCCTGCATGTCCTGAAGAATTAACATCACCAAAACTTCATGAGGTATTAAATGATAAGAATATAAAGGAATTATCATTCGGAGCTAAAGGTGTTGGTTCTCAAGGCGATGGAACTGTACAAGTTTTAGCCAAAGATGAAAAAACACAAAATAAGATTAAAAAATATTTTGAAAAAGAACTAAAGATGGATGCTTTTAATTTGACAATTGAACATACAAAACCGGTTAAAAAAGCTATAATTCCTGTAGCTGGGAATGGAACCAGAATGTATCCGATAACAAAAAGTATTAAAAAAGCTTTTTTACCTATTATTGATGAAGACGGTATAATAAAACCGGTTATATTATGTTTACTTGAGGAAGTAATTAATGCCGGTATAGAAGAAGTATGTTTGGTTATTGATGAAGCTGATCAACCTGAATATGACAACTTATTTAATAAACCATTATCTGCTGATGTAACATCAAAACTTTCTGAAGATATGCTTAAATACGAATCAAAAATTTTAAGTATTGGTAAAAAAATAACATACGTATATCAAAAAGAAAAATTAGGTTTAGGACATGCCGTGTCTTTATGTAAAAACTTTGCTAATAATGACCCAGTACTTTTAGTTTTAGGTGATCAATTATACAAAACCAAAAACAGTAAAAATTGTACAGAACAAATAATTGATAGTTTTGAAAAATCAGGAATGCTTACCGTTTCAGTAACAGAAGTAGATAAAAAAGATGTATCAAAGTACGGTATATTATGTGGCAACATTCAAGATAAGGATAATTATTTCTTCGTTGATAAAATGGTAGAAAAGCCTGAAGAAAGCGTTGCAGAAGAAAAATATTACACATCATATTATAATCAAAAAAAATACTATGCTGTATTTGGTGAATATATTTTAACTGATGAAGTCTTTAAAAAATTAGATGAACACATCAAAAATAACGTTAAGGAAAGAGGAGAATTCCAATTAACTTCGGCTTTAGATGAAGTCAGAGAAGTACATGGAATGGTTGCTTACATCCCTGATGGTGAAATGTTAGATGTAGGTAATGTTAAAGCATATAAAAGAACATTTGAGAAAAAATCTAATGATTAATATTATTTCAACCTTTAAACATATTTGTTTAAAGGTTTTTTATATTGTATAATAATTAGTAGAAAAACGAGTTGATTAAGTATGAAAAAAGTAATCATTATTGGTGGAGGAGCATCAGGTTTAACTGCAGCTATAAAAGCAAGTAAAGATTATGATGTAACAATCATAGAAAAGAATAATAAACTTGGTAAAAAAATATTAATAACTGGTAATGGAAAGTGCAATTATTGGAATGAAAATCAAGATGTTAATAATATGTATCACTCATCTGGTGATTATAAAAAAATTATTAATCAATTAAATTTAACCAAAGCACATGCGTTTTTAGATTCTATAGGAATTATTCCATTTATTAAAAATGGATATTATTATCCTAATTCTAATCAAGCAATAAGTGTTGTTAATGCACTAGTAGATGAAACTATTAATAATAACGTCAAAGTAATTAATGAAGAAGTAATAAAGGTTGAAAAGAAAGATAATAAGTTTATTATTAATAATAAGTATGCATCAGACTATTTAATTGTTGCAACAGGAGGTAAAGCAGCTCCAAAAACCGGGTCAGATGGATTTGGCTATGAAATAGCAAAAAGTTTTAATCATAACATAATTAAACCTTTACCTGCTTTAGTAGGTTTAGAAGTTGAAGAAAATATAAAAGAATTATCTGGCATTAGATTAATTGGTGAAGTTAACTTATTAATTAATAATGAACTTGTTCAAAAAGAATTAGGTGAAGTACAATTTAATGATTATGGTTTTAGTGGTATTCCAGTTTTACAAATATCATCTAAAGCCATAAAGGCATTAGATGACAATAAAAATGTATTTATATCTATTAACTTACTTCCTAATATAGCTGATGATATTTTAGGTTTAAGATCTTTTTTAAAGGTTCAAGATAAACATTTAAATAATAAATCAATATCACAAATATTAGATCAATTATTTAATTATAAATTATCTAATTATCTTTTAAAGATATCTAAAATAGATAGTAATGCTAAAATTGAAAAATTATCAAATAATGAACTAGATTTACTTTGTCATAATATCTTAAATTTCAATTTCAAAATTATTAAAGACCATGGCTTTGAAAACGCACAGACAACATCTGGTGGAGTTGATCTAAAGGAAATAAATTTAGATACACTAGAGTCTTTAAAAGTAAAAGGATTATATTTTTGTGGTGAAGTACTGGATGTTGATGGAGCATGTGGTGGTTATAATCTATCATTTGCATGGACATCTGGTCTAATTGCAGGTGAAATTCGAGGTGATACTAATGCTTCGAATTAAAAATATAAAGATAAGTGTTAAAGAACTAGATCAAGAAAAATTAATTAAAGAATATCTACTTAAGAAATATAAATTAAATATTAGCGATTTTAAAATAAATAAAAAATCTATAGATGCAAGACATAAACCTGATGTTTTTTATATATATGAAATTGATACTAATATAAGTGATAAAAAGTATTTAAAATATGACAATATAGAAGAAATAACTGATGAAGAATACAAAATACCATCTTTGAATAAAACTCTTCAAAATAGGCCTGTAATAATAGGATTTGGCCCATCTGGTATTTTTTGTTCATACATATTAGCTAAAGCAGGTTTAAAACCCATTATATTTGAACGTGGTAAAAAAATTGAAGATAGAATTAAAGATGTAGAAAATTTCTGGAATAATAATAAGTTAGATTCAAATAGTAATATTCAATTTGGTGAAGGTGGAGCAGGAACTTTTTCTGATGGTAAGTTAAACACCATGATTAAAGAAAAAATTAGGCAGAAATTTGTTTTTAAAACTTTTGTAGAGTTTGGTGCACCTGAAGAAATTTTATATATAAATAAACCTCATATTGGAACAGATTTACTTAGAAATGTTATTATAAATATTAGAAATGAAATAATTAAATTAGGTGGTGAAATACACTATAACTCTACTTTAACAGGTATTAATATTGAAAATAATATAGTTAAATCAATAATTATTAATAACGAAGAAAAATATCCAGTAGATAATTTGGTTCTTGCAATTGGTCATAGTGCTAGGGATACATTTAAAATGCTTAATAAAAACTTGGAAATGGTTCCAAAACCTTTTGCAGTTGGCGTACGTGTTCAGCACAAACAAGATTTAATAAGTAAAAATCAATATGGAGATTTATATAAATATTTAAAACCAGCAGATTATAAACTTACTTATCAAACTAAAGATGGTAGGGGAGTTTATTCATTTTGTATGTGTCCTGGTGGTTTTGTTGTAAATTCTTCCTCTGAAGAAAATAAAGTTTGTATTAATGGTATGAGTAATCATGAAAGAAATGAAGAAAATGCTAATAGTGCTATTGTTGTAACTGTATCTCCATCAGATTATGGATCAAATATATTTGATGGAATGAAGTTTCAAGAAGAACTTGAAAATAAAGCTTTTATTGAAGGAAAAGGATTAATACCGATATCTTTATATAAAGAATATAAAAATGGTGATGTAAGTACTTCATTTGGTGATATAAAGCCATTATTTAAAGGTGGATATAGTTTTGCAAATATAAACAATATATTTCCTGATTATATTAATAATTCTATTAAAGAAGCTATGGAAAATTTTAATACAAAAATAAATGGGTTTAGTAGTGATGATGTAATTATTGCTGCAGTAGAATCAAGAACATCTTCACCTATAAGGATATTAAGAGATGATAATTTTGAATCAAATATAAAAGGTATATATCCTTGTGGTGAAGGAGCTGGTTATGCCGGTGGTATAACATCTGCTTCAATTGATGGTATTAAAGTTGCTGAAAAAATCATACTAGGTAATTCTTAAAAATAGTAATAAAGTTAAAATTTAAACAATGATTTGTTTAAATTTTTTTATTATAGTATAATGTAAATAGATATTAAAAGTAGGTGATTTAAATGCCAAAATATTCTATTATTGTTCCTGTTTATAATTCAGAAAAATATCTTGATGATTGTTTAAAATCAATTTTTAATCAAACTAATCAAGATTATGAAGTTATATGTATTAATGATGGATCTACTGACAGAAGCTTAGATATTTTAAATAAATATAAAGAAGATATTTTAATTATTAATCAAGCCAACATGGGCTTATCTGTTGCACGTAATAACGGTGTAAAAAAAGCATCAGGTAAATATTTATTATTTGTTGATAGCGATGATGTAATAGAAAATAAGCTTTTAGAAAAAATAGATATTGTATCTAAAAACAATCCTGATTTGATTAGATTTGGCATTATTGAAGTGGATGGAAATAATAAATCTAGTGTTCCAGCTCCTATATTTAATAATTTGTCTGGTAAAGAGGCTTTTAAAAAAATTGTTAAAAATAAATATGTTGAACCTGCATGGCTTTATGCTTATAGAAGAGAATTTTATTTAAAAAACAAATTTGAGTTTTTACCAAATATGTATCATGAAGATTTTGGCTTAGTACCAAGAATTATAATGCTTGCAAACAAAGTTACTTCTATTGAATATCCTGGTTATAATTACATTAAAAGAGAAAATAGTATAACTACTGATAGCAGTAAGAATCTAAAAAGAGTAAATGATTTTTTAACTCAAGGTAAAATATTACTTAAAGAAGATAATTTTGAAAATGAATATTATAGTTATATTGCAAACTGCATTATAACTAAAGCCTTACAACTTAATGGTAAAGATAGAAAAAGATATATTAAAAATATTAAAAAACTTAAATTAAGCAAATATTTGTTATCAGATACGTTTGAAAGAAAAATTAAAAAGATATTGATAAAAATATCTATTAGTTTGTATTTGAAGGTGTATAAAAAATGAAATTATCAATTATAATTCCTACATATAATAGATCTAAATACATTTTTAAATGTGTTGATTCAGTGTTAAGTCAAACATATAAAAATATTGAAGTGGTTGTAATTGATGATGGATCTACTGATAACACAGAAGAAATTATTAAAAGTTTTAATGATAAAAGAGTTAAATATTTTAAAAATGATAACCATGGAATAGGTTATTCAAGAAACTTTGGTCTAAATAAAGCAACTGGAGATTATATTTTCTTTTTAGATAGTGATGATTATATTAATGGTGATACAGTTGATATCATATTTAAAAATATAAAAAATAATGATATTTTAGTATTTGATTATAAAGAAATTTTTGAAAAAGATAATAAAGAAAAAATTAATAAAATTCCAGTATTTAATGATTATATTTTAGTAGATCATCCAGAATTAATTAATATGGTTAATTTAGGTCCTTGTAATAAAGTATATAAAAGATCATTGTTAATTGAAAATAATATTAAATTTCCTGAAGATATCAAATATGAAGACGCTTTATTTGTTATTAAATCAATTGAAAACGCTAAATCAATTTCAAGCTGTGGGCTAGCATTAACGAATGTCGTAGTCCATAAAGGCAATGAGACACTAACTGTTGATAAGAGAGTATTTGATATATTTAAAGTATTAGATTTAATCAAAAAAGAATTGAGCTCTACAATATACGAAGATGAGTTAAACAAATTAATTGTTAGAAAAATTACTACATATACAGTAAGTCAAAGAACTCAAGCAAATAAGAAAACTGCTAAAAGATTTATTGATGAAGCATTTAGATATCTTAAACTAAATGTTCCTGATTATAAAAATAATAAGTATTATAAAGATAGATCTTTTATAAAAAGAAGTATTGAAAAAAACAAAGCACTTACAAAAATCTATTGTAAGTTATATAAATTAATAAAAATAAAATAATAAATTGTGATATAATTTTGTATAGGTGATAGAAAGTGAAAAAGCTTTATAGTAATTCTTATCTAGTTATATCATTATATTTATTATTTTCTTTTTTTATTGATATATTAACTAATGTAACAATTAATTTTTCATTTTCTGTAGGAATGGTGTTAAGAGGAGTTTTATTACTGTATTTAATAATAGGTTTATTATTTAAATATAAAAATAAAAATAACTATATTACATTAGCATCACTAGGAGTGTATTCGGGTATTTTTTTATTAATTAATAATAATCAAGCAAGTTTAGTTAATTTATTTAAATATAACTTTATAATTATTCTTATATTATTTTTATATAATCTATATAAAAATGAAGATAAAAAAATAAATAGAAATATTCTAACATTAAGTTTATTATTTTATTCATTTTCAATAATTATTGCATGGCTTACTAAAACAGCAATTGATAGTTATGCAGTTGCTAAAGTAGGTACAGTTGGTTGGTTTAATTCAGCTAATGAGGTAAGCGCAGTAATTTCAATAATAATTGCTTATATATTTGTTAATTTACAAAAAAGAATTAATATTATAGAAATCTTTGCTATTATTGTTTCTTTATTTGCAGCAATACTAATTGGTACAAGACTACCACTTATAATATTCTTATTATGTATGCTTTATATCTTTATTAAAAAATTAATAAAAGATATTAAAAATAAAAATATAAATTATACAAACATTATAATATTTATATTATTTATTACTGCATTTATAATTAAATTTAAAGAAACTCCATTATGGAAAAATTTTGTAATTCATGTTAAATATTTAAAACTAGAAAATCCACTTGAAGTATTTACAAGTTTTAAATTATTTGATCATTTTATATTTAATAGGAGATTAACATTTTTAAAAAATGCCAATAAACTTATTAAAAGCTCATGTTTATCAAATAAATTATTTGGTTTAGGTACTTTAAAAAAATATGTTGAAATGGATTTATTTGATGTATTCTATGTATTTGGTTTAATAGGATTTATTTTATTAGTAGTTATATTAATATCTATAATTAAAAATTTAAAAAATAGAAAAGATGTATATTATTTACCAATATTTATAATATTAATAACATCTCTACTTTCAGGTCATGTTATTTTATCACCTAATGTTTCTTTAGTAGCAGCAGTAGTTATTGTTAATACATATTATAAAAAAAGTAAAAAGAAAGTTTTACTTGCATCATACAATTTAAGCACTGGTGGTATTGAGACAGCTTTAGTAAGTTTAATAAAAAGATTAGATTCAGATAACTATGATATTACTTTATACTTAGAAAAAAAAGAAGGATATCTTTTAAAAGAGTTACCTAAAACTATTAAAGTAAGATCACAAAAAGTTTATTGCACTAAACTAAGATTACTTAACAAACTACTAAATATGCTTAATAAAATTAAATTTTTAATAACTAACTTTAAAGAATATGATTTTGGATGTTGCTATGCAACATACTCACTTTCATCAAACTTTTTAGCTAGATTTGCATCAAACAATTCATGCATATATATTCATAGTGATTATACTAAAATGTATGAAAATGATATTAATAAAATCAATAACTTCTTTAACGAAAGAAAACTAGATAAATTTAAACATATAGTTTTTGTATCCAATGAAGCTAAAGAAAATCTTGTTTCTATATATCCAAGATTTAGCGATAAAAGTCTTGTGATAAATAATTTTATTGATAATGAAAGATATTTAAAACTATCTGAACAAAATATAAAAGAAGAAAAACCAAGAGGTAAAAAATTATTCTTATTTGTTGGTAGAATAGATGAATCATCAAAAAACTTAACAAGACTTATTAATAGTTTTAATTTAGCTATCAAACAAAATAGTAAAATAGAATTATGGATTATTGGATCAGGTCCAGACGAAGAAAAAACAAAAGAACTTATAAGTAATTTAAATTTAGAGAAAAATATTAAAATGTTAGGTTTAAAAACAAACCCATATCCATATTATAAGTTATGTGATTATGTAGTATTAACATCTAATTATGAAGGTTTTCCTGTAGTATATGGTGAAGCTATTACTTTTAAAAAGAAAATTATTACTACAATAGATGTATCTGATGAATTTATTAAAATACCTAATAATTTTGGTTATATATGTCAAAAGAATGAAAAAGATATCTCTGATACTATCTTTAAAGTATCAACTCACGATACATTAAAATATAAATCAGTTGATATTGATAAAGCAAATGAAAATAAATTAAAAGAATTAGAAAAATTGATTAATAATTAATCAATTTTTTTAATTCAAATATTATATCTATTAAAAAAATAATATTTATGGTAAAATACTAGTTAGAGGTAGTTAAGTTATGAAAAAAAGATTATTTATAGGTCAATTTAGATTATGTGATTTAATTACAATGGGTAGCACATTATCAGCAACTATTGGTATTATTTTATGTTTAAAAGGACATACTAATTTACCATTTTTACTTCTTGCTATATGTTGTTTATGTGATGGCTTTGATGGCACTGTTGCAAGAATGAGAAAAAATACTGAGTTTCAATCTACATATGGTGAAGAATTAGATTCTTTATCTGATATGGTAGCATTTGGTATTTTTCCTGTAGTTATAGCTCTTACTACTGTTAAGTATAAATTTTTTATGTATATATTACCGCTTTTTGCATTAGCTGGTTTAATAAGACTTGCATATTTTAATGCTCTTAATATTAGTAAAAAAGCAGAGAAGGGTTATTTTAGGGGAGTTCCTATAACTTCAATTTCTGTTATTTATCCATTCTTTTATTTCCTTAAAATAAATAATTTAACTGTATATTCTGTAGCAACAATAATACTATTTATTGTTCTTGGAACATTATTTATAACAAATATAAAAGTTAAAAAACCTGACTGGGGCAAACTAATAAAAAAATGTACGGAAAAAAAAACTAAAATTTTAATAAATTTTCTTAATTTTCCTATATTTTTAATTTTAATATCAGATTTGTTCTTTAAATTAAATAGTTTTAAAGGCTTAGCTTTATTTGATATGTTTAAATCAATATTTAATTTTCCGCTTGCATTTATAATGCTAGTTTTAATTATGTCTTTAATTTATGCAATGTTTACAGGAATATTAAAATCAACAAGAAAAGCTAAATTTACAATTCTTTTAATTGCATCGATACTTCTTCTTATAAATGATCTAAAATATATTATTATGCTTAATCCAGTAGCATTAAGTGATGTTCATTTTTTAAACTCATCTAATATTGGTACGGCAGGTCTATATTTAAAAACCGTTAATGGAACATGGATAATTAAAACTATAATTAAATTTATTATAATGATATTAATTTGCATACTATCTTTAAAAAAGAAGAAAAATGATTTAAAAGTTAATTATTTATGGCTTCGTTTAACGATGTTTTTAGCTCCAATTATTGTTTTAGTGATATTCTTTACGTTATCTACTAAAAACTCCCTTAATATGGTTAAAAATGTATATAATTATAATTATGATAAAGTTATGGCCACATCGGATTATGGAAAAGTATATTACGACATGGGATTATATCAAGGAATAATTTATAATCACTATGCATCAAACGTTCATAAACCTGATAATTATAATAAAGATATAGCTATAACTAACTTAAATGCTTTTAAAGTTGCTAATAACGATAACTGGGGAAAACCTAATATTGTTATCATATTATCAGAATCATTTTCAGATGTTACAAATATAAGTGAAATAACTTTTGATAAAGATGTCCTTAAAAATATTCACGAATTTGAGGATAAAGATGATTGTCTTGTAACTAATACTCATGTATCAACATTTGGTGGTTCATCTGTTATATCAGAGTGGGAGATTTTATCATCTTCGTCAAATAATTTTAATCCATCAGGATATATTGCTTATACAGCATATTATCATGATAAAAACAAAAAATTAATTGATAGATCTCCAAACATAATTAGACTTCTTAATAAAGAAGGATATAAAACTAAATATATAACTCCATGGGCTAGTGAATCATATAATTCTTCACTTGTATATGATTTACTTGGTACTAAAGAGGTTAATTATGATTTAAAAGGTAAAAAGAAAGGCTTTTATCTTGCTGATAGTGAAATTAATAAATCTATACTAAGTGAATTAAATAAAGATAAAGACACACCAAAACTTCTTATTTATGCTACGGCAGAAAATCACATGCCATGTTCCAAAGATAAATTTAAAAAATATGATCTTGGTGTCATGAGTTCTAAATTAAATGATGAAAATACAGATTTAATTAAATGTTATGCTCAAGGAGTTTATGATGCTGATCAAGCTTTAGGAGAACTTTATAAAGAAATTAAGGCATTTGATAGAGACACTATTGTTATTTTCTATGGTGATCACTTACCATTTATTACTAATGATAAAGGTGATAATGCATATTTAGTATCAAAATACTTTAATACGAAAGATGATGATTTAAACAATTTAAGAAAATACACTACTAAAGGCGTTATATTCTCAAATTATATTGATAATTTAGATAAGTCAATTAATTATATTAATTTAAATTATCTATCATCATATGTATTTGCTAATTTAGATATTAAAAATAATGAATATTTTAAATATGTAAATAATATAAGAAAAGATATTCCAGTATTTTCTAAATCATATGTTCTTGATGATAATAATAAGATTATAAATATTAAAGATTTAGATAAAAATAAAAAACAAGCATTAGATGATTTTAGAAATGTTCAATATTATTCATTCTATGACAATAATTAAAAATAACCATATCTTAAATGATATGGTTATTTTTTTTATAACTTCGAGACCTATAAAGTTTATCATATTTAACATCATCAATTCTTCTTGAATCTATTGATACTGCTTTATAATAATTATCAATTTTTAAAACTTCATATAAAACATTATCTGGATAATCAATAATGAATTTATGAAATTCATAATCTTTATTTATATATGTTTCGTAAGAAACTTTATTAAATCTAGCATACATTCTCATAATATCTGATGCATCTTGATAATATTTAAAAGAACTTGCATTAATTAAACTAACTAAATGCTCTAAGTTTTCTTTAGTAGTATATTTAGATTGTTCCAAAATGACATCATCTATATTCTTAAAACTAAAATCTAAACTATTATCAAGTTCTTCTTGAAAATATAATCTTTCTTTTTCACCAACACCATGTAAAAGAAAATTTTTAGGTCTGATGTTTATTTTCATATTAGTTAAATCAGCTTTTATAGGATCTAAATCAATAGTTTTATCTTTGTTATATACTCTTAAATAAAAATGACCACAGGCATCTATAACTTTAGTATTTAAACTAGTAAATTCTTTAACTAGTGGTGCAACTATATATTTTGTACTTGGTTTACATAAAGTTCTAAAATCATCAATGTTAGATAGATTTACTTTTTTATTTTCAAGTTTATAATGGAGCTTATCATCATCCCATAAATAAGTGTAATTCCATCTAGCATCAAAAGAAAAAAACTGACAGAAACTAAGATAGATATATCTTAGTATTTCTATGTCAGTTAGATGTTTATCTTTTATATTATCTTGAATATACTCATAAAAGTTCATTTATATTACCCCTTGAAAATTTACTTAATTATATTAAATAAACAATAACACCAGCTAAAAATGAAGCTACCATTACTAGAAGCATTATCCATACAACAATTTTCTTAGCTTTTTTACTCATTATAAATCATCCTTTTTAATAATTTTATTACATACATAATTTATCATAAAAACATATTTCTTGCAATATTATTAAATGAAAGGATTCTTGTATGAATAAAAATCATATAATAAAAAATAAAATAATAAAATTATTTATTATTTGTTTTATTATTGGATATATTTTAGCATTTTTATTTTATTTTAGTTTAGATAAAATAGAATTAAAAAGTTTAATAAGTGCAGTTAAGAATAGTAATATATTATTTAAAACAAGTAATAATATAATTAATCATTTAAAAATATTATCTGTTACAGTTCTTTTAACACTTATTTTTGTTGGTGTTCCTATCTTTATTGGTTTAATAATATCTGAAGGTTTTAAAGTATGTTTAAGATTAATAATTTTATTTAAAATATATAAATTAAAAGGAATTATATATGGACTTATATATACATTAATAAATAATGGTATATATTTATTAATATTAATTTTTATATTTAAAAAGATTATTAAGATAGCTAAAGCTCTATATTTATATAAAATCAAAAAAGAAAATATAAATTTTAATTACTTATTTAATAATTATATAAGAATTATTACACTTATTATATTTACTCTTATATTTGATACTTTAATATATTTATATGGAAATTATTTATTAAACTATATAATTAAACTATGTCAATTATAAGTATAGTTATGTGTAAAGAGTTGAATATATAAATAGATAATAGATATAATTACTATAGGGAAGTGGTTTAAATGGAAAATGATTATATAGATACTATTACTTGTGCAGATGGTAAACAAATCTTTATGCATGGTACTGAAGAAGAACTATCATATCTTGAATATAATTATAATAGAAATGTAGACTTGATAAAAGGAATTGAAAAAGAATGTGAATCTAGACCTAGATTTACTATAGATAATCAGCAAATAAAGAAACTAGATGATGAAAATAAAGCTTTTGTGACATATTTACTTAAACATAACATTGATTATACCTATGAAGATGAATATATTAAAATAAATAAAAGAGTTAGATAAAAAGCCGATAGGCTTTTTATTTTTGCTTTAATATTGCTAAAATTAACATTTATATATATAATTATTACTGAAAAAGGAGGAATATTTATGGAAAAAGTCGTTGTTGGAATGTCAGGCGGAGTAGACTCTGCAGTTGCAGCATATCTTTTAAAAAAGCAAGGCTATGATGTAATTGGTTTATTTATGCGTAACTGGGACCAAGAAGCTAATAATGATATATCAGGTAATCCTAACATTGAAAATAATGTATGTCCTCAAGAAAATGATTATTTAGATGCCCAAAAAGTTTGTGAAACATTAAATATTCCTTTATACAGAGTTGATTTTGTCAAAGAGTACTGGGATTATGTTTTTACATATTTTTTAAATGAACTTAAAAAAGGAAGAACACCAAACCCAGATATGCTTTGCAACAAATATATCAAGTTTGATAAATTTATTGAGGAAGCTAAAAAATATGGTGCAACTAAGTTTGCAACAGGCCATTATGCTAATACTAAAGATAATAAACTTTATAGAGCTAAAGATAGAAATAAAGATCAAAGTTATTTTTTAGCTGATATTACTTCTGATCAATTAAAGGATGTAATATTTCCTTTGGGAAACATTACTAAACCAGAAGTAAGAAAAATAGCTGAAGAGCAAAACTTAATTGTTGCTAATAAAAAAGATTCAACTGGTATATGTTTTATTGGTGAAAGAAATTATCAGAAATTTGTATCAAATTATCTAAAAAAGAATCCTGGAGATATTATCGATATTGAAACAGGTAATAAAGTAGGGGAACATACAGGTCTAATGAACTATACAATTGGTCAAAGAAGAAATGTAGGTTTATCAGGTGATGAACTAAAGCATTATGTATGTGGTAAAAATGTTGAGAAAAACACATTATATGTAGCTTTTGGTGATGATTCTAAATATCTATACTCAGATAAATGTTTAATTGAAAATGTTAATTTAATAAGTGATAAAAGACCTGATAAATGTACAGCTAAGTTTAGATATCGTGGAGAAGACTTTCCTGTTGAACTTGAATATCTAAGTGATAACAAAATAATGGTTAGTTACCCAGAAAAAGTTAAATCTGTAACTCCTGGTCAAGCATGCGTTTTGTATGATGGCGAAGAGTGCCTAGGTTGTGGTTTTATTAGTGATATATATAATGATGGAGAAAAGTTATGGTATATATAACTTTTCTTTTTTAATTGCATTATATAAACTTATTTAATATAATAAATAGCTATAAAAAAGAGGTGTTTATTAATTATGCCAAGAAAAATGCCACCACTAAATGTGCAAACATTACAGTTTTATGAAGAAAAATATGCAACATCAATGATATCAATTAAAGATAGATTAAGAAAAATATATAAAGAGGAACTAAAAGTAGGTCAAGGATATAACTTGGATAGAGAAATAGCAACTAATGAAATAAATAGATTATCAAGTTTTTTAACAACTGATGAATTTAAAAATAAATATGGCAGAGAATTTAATATTGTTGATCTATATTTAACAACTAACTTGCAAGTAAGTGATATTCTTGAAAATTATAAAGAGTTTATGGATATTGATACAATGGTGTCATTCGTATCATTTGTTAAAACAACTTTAAAAGAAATTGATAAACAAAGCACTTTTCAAGTAACCACAAATAGATTAAATAAAGATTTTCTTGTAGCTAGATTTAATCAACCATCTCAAGTTGGAATTGATAGAATTACTGATTTAAAACTTTTAAATTATATGCCTATAGATGCAACTTTAGAAGATGCTCGTAAAGCTCATAAAATTCTTTTAGATTTAAATGAAAAATATGGCGTTAAATATGATGATATATCTTTATATACAATTCTTAAGAGTTTAATAAATAATGAAATAGATTCATATTACTTAGTTGCTGAGGATTATAAAAATAAATTAGATCAACATACACATGTTCAAAAAAGATGTATTCCTCTTTTAACGAGAAGAGAAAGAAATTAAAATCTATACATTAAAAGTTTTAAAAACTTAGAAGTAATATCTTAGTATTTTTTTCAGTATAATATAGAACTTTATGTTCTATATTTTTTATGATATAATTTTTTTAGTAGAATTATAGAATAGAGGTTATAGATATGATTTATTATATTATTTTAGGTGTAGTAGCAATATTATTAATTTATATATTGTTAATATTCAATAAGTTAACTAAACTAAAAAATAGAGTTAAAGAAGCATTTTCAACAATGGATGTCTATCTTAAAAAAAGATGGGATTTGATACCAAATCTTGTTGAAACAGTTAAAGGTTATGCGAAACATGAAAGTGAAACTTTAGAGGAAATTGTTAATTTAAGGAACAAGGATTATAATGACTTATCTGATAATGAAAAAATAAGTACAAATATAGATGTGAATAAAGGTATATCCAAATTATTCCTTCTATCAGAAAACTATCCTGATTTAAAAGCATCAGATAATTTTTTAAACTTAAGTTCTGAACTAACAAATATTGAAAATGATATTGCATCATCTAGAAAATATTATAATGCCACTGTAAGAATATATAATAACAATGTTGAAATGTTTCCAAGCAACATAGTTGCATTTATATTTAGATTTAAATCACAACTTATGTTTGAAGCAAAAGAAGAAGAAAAAGAAAACGTTAAAATTAATCTATAGGTGATAATTATGAGTTTTAATATATGTATGTTTATTGTTTTTGCACAAGTATTATTTTGGTACCTATTTTTTACACACCTTTTTTCTTCCTCATCTAAACATCGAAAAGAAAAATATTATAAATATAATTTAAAAGCAAGAATATTCTTGCTTCTAACTATTTTTGTTTTCATTTATGCTATATCATTAAATATTAAAAAAAGTATAGATAATGAAGAAGCACAATATTCAATTGATTATAATTATACCATTGAAGATTACCTAGTTACATTAGATGTAAATAGGGATAATTCCGTTAATGTAACAGAAGATATCACAATAAATGTAAGATCAAATGGTGAAATGCATGGAATATTGAGATTTATTCCTATATGGCTTAAGTATACTTCTAAAGATGGCAAAACCATTTCAAAAAAAGCTAAAGTTTCTAATTTAAGTGTAGTAGGTGACCAATATAAAATTGATACAGTAAATGGTAAAAAACGTATTAAAGTTGGTTCTCCAGATTACTATTTGGAGCAAGGTCCAGAACACTACACAATTAAGTATACATATAATTTAGGTAAAGATATTTATAAAGGTTATGATGAATTTATTTTTCATGCTTTTGGCGATTATTGGAATGCATATATAAAAAATGCTAGAGTAAAAATATATCTTCCAGAAAAAATAAATGAGGAAGACTTAAGTATATTTTTAGATAAATATCGTAAAGATGATGCTAGTAGACATTTTAATTATGAAGTAAATGGACGTGAAGTATATATTTACGCAGTTGATGATTACTTATTAGGTAATGCATTAACTGTTGACATTATTTTACCGGATGGATATTTTACTGGAGAAAGAAATACTTATGGTTTTATTTCTTTATTATTTTGTTTATCAATCATTTCAATTACAATCATAATACTTATCAAATGGTTTAAACATGGAAAAGAACTACGAAAATATGCAGAAACAGTTGAATTTAATTCTCCTGATGGACTTGATGCTGCATCAATAGGTTACATATATAAAGGTGATGCAGGTAAAAAATTGACCATTGCAACTATTATTGGACTTGCAAGTAAAGGTATTATAAAAATTGATGATAATACTAAAGATAAAAATTCCAAGATAAAAGGAATTAAAATTACAAATATTAGTAATTTTAATATGGATAATGAAATAAATAGAAAATTAGATGTTGAAATATTATCTGTACCAACTGATAAAGACCTAAAAGTTATTTTTGATAAATACTTTAATGAAAGTGATAAGGAAGTTGTTATATCACAAAATTGTGATGAATTTATAACAGATGTTACATCTCTAATCAATGCAAAAATAATTCATATTAAAAGTGATACTAAAGAAGAAATTTCAGAGAGTAAAAAGAGCAAGATAATTGCTGAGAAACTTAATATATCTCAAAACGAGAAGATTGTGTATGATGCATTATTTGATAGATCTAATATTAATGATTTATATAACGATTTAAACTTTTATAAAACGTACAATAAAGTATCAGAAAATGTTATAAAAACATATGATGAATTATTAAAAGATACTGAATCATATCGTCAACGTTCATACGCTAGTATTCTTACATTTATTAGCTCATTATTATTCTATTTCGCATTCTTTATTATTAAAGATTTAAATATGAAATACCAATTTATATATTATATATCAGTTGTATCAATTATGGTTTCATTTATTTTATCATTATTAATGAAAAGAAAAAGTGATATGGCAGAAAAATTATTAGCAAAAATAAAAGGGTTTAAACACTACATAGAAACTGCTGAAAAAGAACAGTTGGTACACATGGTAGAATCAAATCCTAACTATTTTTATGATATTTTACCTTATGCTTATGTTTTAGGAATTACTAATAAATGGATTAAAAAATTTGAAGATATTCCAGTTCCAAAGGCTGATTATGGTACCTTTGACTTTACTAATTTCTCATCCTTTAATGATATATCATCTTCAATAACTTATCCTGCATCTTCTTCATCTGGTAGTAGTAGCGGATGTTCATCATGCGGTGGAGGTTGCTCATCTTGTGGTGGAGGATGTTCATCATGCGGTGGAGGTGGATCTTGGTAGAAAAATTTGTTATGCAGTGGCATTTAAGTGAAGTATGCAATTTAAAATGTAAGCACTGTTATCAAGAAAACCATGTTCCTGTTTCACTAAATTATTCAGATTTATTACATGTTCTAAACCAATATCGTGAATTTTTAAAAAAACTCAAGATGTTTGGTCATATTAATTTAACAGGTGGGGAACCGTTATGTTCCCCACATTTCTTTAAATTATTGGATGAATTTAAAAAGGATAAAGATTTATACTCATTTTCCATCTTAACAAATGGAACATTAATCAATGAAGATATAGCAAAAAAAATAGCTTCATATCATCCTGAATACGTTCAAGTAAGTTTAGAAGGATCAAGAAAAACAAATGATTATATAAGAGGTAAAGGTGTATATAAGAAAGTTATAAAAGCCATTAAATTACTTAAAAAAAATAATATTTTTGTATCTATATCTTTTACAGCTACCAAACTTAATTATAAGGAGTTTCCTATAGTCGTTAAATATGCAGAAAAGTATAAAGTAGATAATGTTTGGTCAGATAGGTATATTCCTCTGGGAAATAATTGTGATCATGATTATATAATGAACAAAAACGACACTGAAGAATATTTAAAAATTATGTCTCAAGAAAGAAGAAGACTAAAACTTATAAAAAGCAAAACAAATGTATCAATGTATAGAGCACTTCAATTTCAAATGACAAATCAATTTCCATACCACTGCACTGCAGGTTCTACACTTTTAACAGTAATGGAGAATGCAGATTTAGTTCCTTGTAGAAGAATGCCAATTGTTGTAGGAAATCTTTTAAAAGATAATATGTATCATTTATACAAAAATAATAAAATATTAAAAGATCTGCAAAAAGAACAAATACCCGATGAATGTTGTGAATGTGAACACAAAGATATGTGCAAGGGTGGACTTAAATGTCTAACTTACGCAACATTTGGTGATTTAAATCATAAAGACATAGGTTGTTCATTATAAAAGCAAAGAATTTAAGTTCTTTGTTTTTTATATGTAAAACCTTGACATCAAAATGTTAAGTATAATATAATTAAATTGTAAATTAATACCAATATAAAAAGTAAAGGAAGTGCTTATATATGAGTAAATTAAATGAACTATTACAAGAACTTGGAGTATCTAAGGTTAGACTTGCTAAATATTTAGGTGTATCAAGACAAATGGTATATAATTATCTAGAATTAAATGATATTAATAAATGGCCTAAAGAAAAGAAAATCCTTTTATTTAAACTTCTTAATATTGATGATGGTGATGATGATACTATCGCTGCAATTAATGTAACAACCGAGTACTTAATGGAAGTTGAAAATAGACTTAACCAAGGTGTTAAATCAGCATCAGATTTAGATAGTTATTTTGATTTAAAAGGTTTAGAAAAAGAAGAACAAGACCTTTTAATGGATATTACTTATTTACTTAAAGAAAGACTTCTAGATGATAAAAATAAAAAAGAAAATGTTGCATCAGCGACATATCTATATCATCTTCTTCAATCTATTGATAATGTACCAGAAATTAATTATTTCTTTGGTTATATTAGTAAAATAACTGGTTTTATTAAACATGATGAATATAAATTTAATGAGGATAAACAATTTATCTTTGAAGGAATTTTATATTCTGCATTAAACCTATATAATACAGGTGGAGCATCAAGATCAAGAGTATCTGATTCTCATGAAAAATTTGTTCAAGAAATTGAAAGAAGAAACGAAGAAAAATTAACTAGAACTCAACAACTTAATACATATAAAGTTCAGGCTTTAAGAGAACTTGGTTATGATAAAGTAACTGCTGATAACTATGAAGAAGTTATGGATAAAATAGCAGAAATAGAATCAAGATATTTATAAAAAAGGATGTAGTAAATTGCTACATCTTTTTAAAACTTGACATTTGTTCGATATTTTGCTATCATATGTTTCCATCAAATGGAAATGGGGTATGATATATATGACACCCGAGAAAATAATGCTAATTGAAAAAAAGGTTAGAATATTCGAAATATTATCAGCAATTGAAAAAGCAAAAGAGATTACAAAAAAAGTTGAAAATAAACCTAATAAAAAAAGATAGAAGATGGCTATACTGCTATCTTTTTTTACCCCTAAAAAGTAGTTCTCTTGCATTTTAATTTTAATATGATATAATATCATTCCCATTAAGATATTGGAAAGAATAGTGATTTATATGAATAATAACAAATGGGTTAGTAATTTAAAAGTTTTATATGTTTATGAATATATTAGAGCAATTGAATCTAAAAATAGAGTAGAAGATATTACAAATAATAAATATTCATTTGTAGTATCACTATTTTATAACTACGAAGCTTTAGGTTACACTTTTAAAGAAGTAATAAATTTAATATATTACATCGCTAGAGGCGATGAAAATATAAAAAACTTTCAAAAGAGAAAGGAGATGAGATAATGAGTACTTATAAAGAATGGAAACAAAATGCTAAAAATAACGATAATATAATTAAAAAAGAAGCAAAAAAAGAAAAAACTGAAGTCGAAATAATCGTTGATAATTATCTTGAAATGTTAAAAGAAGATCCTGCTTTATTAAAGGGTAGAAAGACTACATTTGAACATTTTGATGCCCTAGATGAAATATATAAAGGTGTTGTATATAAAAAGATTTATGAAGTATATCTAAAATATATTAATGATGAAAGAAAAAAAGATGCAATGCAAGTAAGAATTTTTACTATTATTGAAAGTACTTATAATAATTATATGAAGGATTTACTTCAAAAAGAAAAACAACAAAAATGTCAAGAAAACGGTCATACTTGGGAAGAAAATTGGACTAAAACAAATAGTGGTTGGGCAAGAAAATGCCTTATGTGTGGTAAAAGACAAACTACTATAATTGATCCTAACGAAATAATAGCTAAAACAGAAGAAAATAAAGGTATTTCAAGAAAACGTGGAAGAAGAAAATAATTTGTTTAAAATATAACTTTATGTTATAATAACAACTAACTTTTAAAAAGAGGAGAGTGCACTATATGAGTAAGAGAAAAACATTAGTGTTTAGTGAAACTCAATCAAGAATTGAATCACTTGATTTACTTGGAATTATGCTAGATAGATACACTAAACTCGGAATTTCAACACAATATGATGATACTATTAAAGCATATAAACATATGCCTGATATTTATAAAGTGCAAATTAATAAATTAATTAGAAAAGTGTATTTTGGTACTCAAAATATAAATGATTCTTCAATAATTAAAGTAATTAGTAATAAAGAATATATGAAGACTATTATTAGAGTTATTGAATGTCAATTTGAATATATGAAAAAATTAGAAATAACTGATGAATTTGTTAATAGTGCATATAATGATGATTTAATTAATAAATCAATAAATATGGATAATTTAGATGTTCAAACTTGTTGGTTATGTAATAATACTCATCACTATTTAAAACTATCAGATAAAAACGTTTTATGTTTTGGTTGTGGTAGATATTATTATAAAGGTAATGAAATAAAAAAAGAAAATAAAAATATTGAAACATCAAGAATAAGAAAAAAGTAGAAGAGAGTAGGGATAGTAATGGAAAATAATATTATTGATAATATAGGTGGTTATAACCTAACTGAGTCAGCATATAAATTAGTAGTTGAACAATTATCTTTTGTAAAATCATTTTCAAATAAAAAACAAATTAATATTATGAATATTATAAAAGATTTTTGGAATTTACCAGAATCCATTCAAAAAGATATTTCTACAAAATATTACTTAGAATACCTTCAAGGTAAACCAGTAAGTATTAATAGATTTGCTAATATAATGAAGGAATATATTGAATATTGTAAAACTAATAATATTAATTTAGATGAATTAAGATTAGAAGAAGACAGAAAAAAAGCTGAAGACGCTAATAGATCTGTTTTAGAAGCTATGGCTATAAATGCTAAAAGATTAGAATCACATCCTAAATATAATTTTGATGGCGTTAGATTTGATGATGGATCTAGTATTAATCCAACGTATTTAACTAATGAAGGACCTACAAATAAAAGAAGTCTTTAAGTTAAAAATATATTAATTATAAATAAAGAAAAACCAATTATTAAACCAATAATAATATCTAATTTATTATTGGTTTTTATTTTAGGTAATATTTTATATATTGATATATTAATCATTAAAATAGCAACACTTATAAGTATATAACCAATATATACTCCCCCTACTAAATTTTTAAATAAAAGTAGGGGGAGTATAGATCCAATTGGTTCACCAATAGATGCAATAAAAGTATATATAAAAGCTTTTTTTCTTGATTTAGTTGCATAATACATTGGAACTGCTATAGAAATTCCTTCAGGAATATTATGCATTATAATACTTGTTGTAATTTTAATTCCTAATTTTAAATTATAATTAGTTGTAATATATGTAATTATACCTTCTGGTATATTATGAAAAAGTAATGCTATCATATTAAATATACCTAAAAAGTATAACTCCCCCTTCTCTACTAATTTTTTATTATTTTTAGGCTTTATATGAAGAATTATATATATAATAGTATAATTTATCAAAATATATAATAAAACGCTTAAAAATGGCTTATTTGATAGAATATTAAGTGATTCGATAAATAAATCAAAAATACTTACTAAAATCATTACTATAAATGCCATTGATAATGATATTGTTATTATTTTATCTATATTCTTTTTACTTTTAAAATTTATTGTAAATAGCATTCCTGTAAGAGTTGTAAAACCAGCTATAATAGATAGTATTATTCCTTTATTCATATATAATTTTATGTATAAAAAAAGAGTAGTATTACTACTCTATTTAACAAATCTTTTTCTAGATCTATCTTCACTATATTTTTTTAAGGCTTCTTGTCTTTTTTGTTTCATATAATTGTTTGTTATTTCACATCTAGAACAAGCAGAGTACATTCTATCAGCTTTCTTAACTCTTTTTTGAATTAACTCTTCTACTCTATTAATTTCTTCTTCATAATTATTTATATTTTTATATAAAATATTATTTAACACACCAATAATATAACATTTATAAAAACTATCTATATTTATTGTATACGTAATATATTTGTTTGAAGATTCAATCATATATTTATATGCTTGTAATATGCATATTTTTTCAAGTAATTTATAATAATTTAAAGTAAATGGAAATGGTTGATTTTTAAATTCTTCTTTAGCTTTATTTAATTCATTATCATAATTTAAATATTCATTTTCATTGGATATATTATCTATTTTTAATAATAAATCACTTTTATTTGTAACAAATTGTTCTTCATCATAAGATGTTTCACTTAAATATTTATAGAAATATAATTTTGTTAATTCTTCTAATAAATTTTTATATTCATCATCAATTAAAAGTACGTTATATATAGATTTATTTTTTATATATATTTCTTTAGAATATATCTCTAATTCTTTGTTAATAAATTGATTAACTTTATCAATTTTTTTCATTTAAACTACTACCCTTTTCTAACCCTAGATGGTTCTTTTTCTATGCCTTCACTTTCTAAAGAAAAATATTCATATTTTTCTTCAGTTAAATTATAAGTATCAAAAATTATTTTGTTATTTTCATCAAAATAAATATTAGATTTTATAAATTCAGCATATGTATTAGAATCTTTACAATAAACATATATTATCCAGTTATGTTCATCAAATTCAACAATCCCATATTTTTCCTTATCTTTTATTTTAATTTTAATATTTAAATCATTATCTTCATAGATAGATACTTCACCATTATTAACTAAAATATAAGTTTTAGTTTTACTTTTCTTATCTAAATATTTTGATAAAATTTCATGAACAGTTAAACCAGCTGCTCCAGCTATAATAACTATTATTCCGATTCTACATAAGTTTGCTTGAACATCACTGTCTGAGAAAAAATCTCTTATTCCTCTCCTACTCATATAAATTATCCTTTTCTTTTTCTAGTTATTTCATCTTCATGTAAAACATAGTATTCAAAATTATCACTTGTTACATTATTTTCATCAAAGATGATTTTATTATTATCACCAAAATAAATATTAGATAGAATAAAATCAGCATATGTAGGTGCATCAGAACCATACACATAAATATAACACATAGTATCTGATATTTTTTGGTAAGAATACTTACTTTTTGAAAAATCATTTTTCTTTATATTATCAAATACATTTACATCCCCATCTTTTATTGTAATTAAAGTACATACATGATCTTTATTTTTATCAAATAATTGGGGAATAGTTGCTGAAAAAGAATATGCAAATACTGCTGCTATAGTTCCTATTATAAATCCATCAGTAAACTTATTATTAATTATTCCTTTATGTTCATTATCTGATATTACTTTTTCATTTTCATTTTCTACATTGTTTTCATTAATATTTATCTCTTCGTTATTTACCATAGTTTCACCATCATTTTCTTAAAAATAGTGCTTTATATTATAAATGTATTTTTTAATTATTACAACAGATAATTAACAAATATTACCATATTAATAATATTTATAACGGACATAATACATATAGGAGGTAAATTAATATGAGAAGAAATAATAAAGCAGAAAAAAATCAAAAAACCAAGAAAAATAACAATAGTAAAAATCAAAATGAAAACAAAGATAATTCTTCAAAACACTTTAATGATTGTCGCTAATAAATAAAAAAGAAAAGTAAATTTTTACTTTTCTTTTTTTAAAGATTCTTTATGTAAAGCATCTAATCTTTTTTGAAAGTACTCTCTTCTTGTTCTTCTTATCTGATACTCTTTTTCTCTTTTATTAATTTCTTGTGATGCAAAAATTAAAGCATCGCCAAGATAATTAAAAGCATTAGAACATAAATTAAAGTCTTTAGTACATACATTATTTATATCTAAATCTTCAGACATTATTGTATACTTATAAATTAAATCCATAATGGATTGAATATATATTTCAAATGCTTTTAAATGATAATCATTAAAAGTATTATATACTGTATTTAAAGCTGGTTTTAGACCTTCCTTATTTTCATATTTTTGAATAATATTAATAATATCATTTAAACGCAAATTCATTGCTAGAAGTGATGAAAAGGTATCATCAATTTGAAAGTCTTTTTCTTGAGAAACATACTTAGTAATATTTATATATTGAATTAAATAATTAATTGCCTCACTGCAACTAGAAATATTTTCTATATTATCAGGTTTACTTAAATATGTAGTAATGCTTTCATCATTATTTAATAAATAATACTTATTATTATTTACTATATTAAAATTAATGGCTTCCTCATATAAAAGTGTTAAATATGTAGAATCATATTCTTTTAAAATATTATATATAGCTTGTTCTTTTTGACGAATTTTTCCATCACCAAAAAACTCTTTTTTTGTTTCATTTAAAACATCTAATGTTTTATAAAACATATTATTAAAAGTTATTTTAATATTTGTTTTTAAATCTTTAAAATTTTGCATAAGTAATAGTTTTCCTATCTATTAGAAAATTCTTCTCTTTTTTCTTTTTCTAGTATTTTGTTCTTCAATAATATTTTCTTCTCTTTTTTCTTTTTCTACTTCTTCAGGTTTATCATTATTTAAAGAAATAATAGCGCAGTAATTCTTGTTTGAACGACATTTTCCTAAAGCATCTTTTGCTATATCACGTACTTCTAATAAAGAGTCTATTATCTCTAGTGAATGTATTTCATCAAATATATCTTCATAGTTATCACAGCAAAGTAAAGTTATATAACAAATAAGCTGACAAATAGTTTCATCATTTAATTTATCAAACATACTATCTAATTGTTTAGAATCATATATACCTGAAATCTTATTATGTTGATCATTAATAAGAAGATTTATATCCACTAATGTAAGTACAACCTTATCTAAGAACTCACAATTTGTTTTTCTTAAAAGTTCTTCACTATCTGATTCAAAAGTATTTTTAACAATAATTGTATATATAATATAATTTTTTAATGTTCTATCTATATCGATTTTTGTTGCAGCCTCTTCAATATCTGGATTTTCATTAAAATCATCATTTGTTATTTTTAGATATGAATCACCAGATCTTGTGTATGCAGTTTGATCAGAGTCATTTAAAACATATTCCTTTTTTAACTCGCTATTAATATGTTCTATTAATAAAAGTAAAAACGTTGTATCTTTTTGTGATAGTTTTTCAAAAATTAATATATCTTCTTCTGGTAATAATGGAACAACAGATGGACATTCCAAATACATCTTTACTAAAACATCAAAGAGCACATCATAACTTTCTTTTACATTTTCCATAACGCTTTTTTCTTCATTATAATCTAGAATTTCATTTAACATATGGTATTTCCTCACTTTTTTAAAAATATGCTTTTTATTATAATTCATTTATTTTTTATAGTAAAGTAAAATAATTATCTTCCCCTACTTTTTTATTTATATATTTGTTATAATTATTTTGGTGGGTATTATGGAGATATTAGCAAATGAACTTAGACCTAAAAAATTAGATGATATATTAGGTCAAGATCATATTATTGGTAAAGGTAAAATTATTAATAATCTTATTAAAAATAAAAAAATGTTTTCCATGATTTTATATGGAAAACCAGGTATAGGTAAAACAAGTATTGCACAGGTTATTGCAAATGAACTTGAGATGCCTGTTAGATTTTTAAATGCTACTGTAAATAATAAACAAGACTTTGATATTGTTATCGCAGAAGCTAAAATGGAAGGCACTTTATTATTAGTTGTTGATGAAATACACAGAATGAATAAAGATAAACAAGATATTCTTTTACCACATATAGAAAAAGGAACTATTATTTTAATAGGTCTTACTACTTCTAATCCATATCATAAAATAAATCCAGCAATACGCTCTAGATGCCAAATTTTCGAACTTAAGAGTTTAACTGATAAAGATATCATAAAAGGTTTAAATAAAGCTGTAGAGGCCTTAAAAGGCATAAAAATAACTAATAATGAAATTAAGTATATTGCTGCCCTATCTAATGGCGATATTAGAAGCGCTTATAACATATTAGAAATGGCATATTATTCTGATGCAAAACATGAAGTTACTGAAGAATTAATTAAAAAAATTAATTCTAAACCAGTATTCTTTCACGATAAAAATGAAACAGGTCACTATGACTTATTAAGTGCTTTTCAAAAATCAATTAGAGGTTCAGATCCAGATGCAGCCATCCACTATTTATCTAGACTATTATTTGTGGGTGATTTAGACAGTATATATCGAAGATTATCGGTAATTGTATATGAAGATATTGGCCTTGCAAATCCATCTATGGGACCTAAACTACATGCTGCTATTGAAGCGTCAGAACTTGTTGGAATGCCTGAAGCTGTAATTATTCTTGGAGAAGTTGTTATTGAAATGGCTCTATCTCCTAAGTCAAATTCAGCATCATCTGCAGCTTTAGCTGCATATGCAGATGTTGAAAAAGGAGTAACTGGTGATATACCTGAAAATATAAGAATTGATACTAAAACATATAAATATCCCCATGACTATCCTAAAGCATGGGTTAATCAAGAATACATGCCTAAAAACTTAAAAAACAGAAAATATTATGAACCTAGATTTAATAAACATGAAGCTAATTTATATAAATTATATGAAGAAATGAGGAATAATAAATGAAAATAGCCATGCTTGGAACCGGAGCTTACTCTCTAGCCTTATCTTTAATGCTAGCAAAGAAAAAAGAAAACAATATAATGCTTTGGACTGAAAATCAAAATATATTTGATACATTTAAAAGAACTAATAGATTAGATACTATCTTACCTGATAGAGTTTTTCCAGATAATATTAATATTACTACATCATTTGAAGAAGCTCTTGATAATGCTGAACTAATATTTATTGCATGTGCAGCAAAATTTGTTAGTGAAGTATGTGGAAGTATAAAACCATATTATAATAAAACAATACCTATTTGTATTGCATCAAAAGGTATTGAAGAAAAAACTGGTTCTTTTTTATCTGATATAGTTAAAAATACTTTAGGAACAGAAAATATTGCCGTTTTATCTGGCCCTACATTTGCTATAGATATGGCAAATAATGAACCTATTGCCTTAGCACTTGCATCTACTAATGAATATACAACCAAAACTATTAAAGATAATTTATCTAATAATACCTTAAAACTAAGAGAAACAAATGATTTAATTGGTATACAGATATGCGGAAGTATTAAAAATGTTATAGCTATAGCATCTGGTATGGTTAAAGGATTGGGTTATGCCGAATCTACTCTAGCCTTTTTAATTAATGAATCACTTCATGATATGAAATATTTAATTGATAAATTAGGTGGAGATAAGAAATCTGTCTTATCATATGCTGGAGTTGGAGATTTACTTTTAACATGTACTTCAACTAAATCAAGAAACTACTCATTTGGATATATTGTTGGTTCAACTAAAGATGAAGATCAAATAGAAGAATTCTTAAAAACTCATACAGTTGAAGGTTACTACACTTTATCAAGCATATATAAATTAGTTAGAACTAAAAATATTGATTTACCAATCATTAATTTAATATATGATATTATAATGAACGGAAAAGATCCTAATTTACTTGCAAAATTTTTAATAGAAAAAGAATAGATATTACCTTATCTATTCTTTTTTTAAATTGCATTCCTTACTCTGCTGAATTCTTTTCTTGACGGATGACGTAATTTTCTTACAGCTTTAGCTTCAATTTGACGAATACGCTCATAAGTTACATTATATCTTTCAGCTAATTCTTCAAGAGTATGGCATGTACCATCAATAAGACCATTTCTTAATATTAATACTTTTCTCTCTATTTCGGTTAAAAAACTGTTATTTGAATATAGAAGTTTATTTAAAACTTCAGTTAATTCGTTTAATAAAGTATAATTAATAAGGGTTTCTTCACCATCATATGAATCAGTTAATTCAATATTGTGATGGTCGCATTCAAGTGAATAATAATATAATAAATAAATTAAATATCCAGGTAATTCATCGCCCAATTTAACTTCATCTAAATCACAGCCAAACATTAAAACAGATTTTTCAATTAAATCTTTATATATTATCATTCTGTCAAGTGAAATATGAAATCTTTCCGCTAACTCTTCAGTTTTTGAGGTAAACCAAATATTTTTGTTATTACAATAAAATTCAAATAATTCTTTAAACTTTGCTGCAGTTATAAGCTTAGGGTATTGTCTTAACCAAGTATATTGTTTTAGGCTTTTTTCAATATCTTTTATTTCATTAAAATCAAAGAAATTATTAGGTATTAAAATGAGTTCAGGTGAATAAAATAAATATCCTACAGTACGACTTCCTTCAATTACTTGATCTATACAGTTTATCCAGTTTAAAATTGAATTTTGTATGAAATCATCATAGTCAAACGAAGTACCTTTAATTGTACTTGGAATATTAATTTTATTTAAATGATTAACTAAAATATAAAATGTGCCTCTAATTAATCTATCTCTAAGATTTTTCTTATTTGAATGTGAGCTACTATTGATTTCATGTACAATATTATGTACCTCATTAATAGATAGTCTCTCATAGTTTTCAATTTCATTATTAAGTTCAAGTAAAATACTACTATAATTACTATTTTTCATAATGAACAACCCCCTAAAACTATTTAGATTATACTAAAATATCGAACATTTGTCAACATGAGGCAAAAAAAGAATAGATATTACCTTATCTATTCTTTTTTTACCTTTTATGAATAAAATTTTCTATTGAAGTTGGACCTTCAAGAAATGCATACACATTAACTAAACGATTAATAGTTTTATCAAGCTCAGCTAATTCTTCATCATATATTGATGATGCCTTGGCAGCCTCTTTAAGTGCTCGATAAATAAAACTAATATCACTTAAACGATAATTACACGGAATAATATTACATTTTTCTTTAACATCGTATAAACCGTATAATTGTTCATTAGATTTATTATCTTTTACAATATATTGCTGAAATCCAGATATTTCTTCTATCTTAGGAAATATACCTAAAACAGGATTAAGTCCAGTTTTTTCAAATTCAATAGCTTGTTTTAATGTATTTTCATAATAATCAATCAATTGATCAATAGATAAACTATCAAGCATTGAAATATGTTTTTCATAGGTTTTTCTGGCAAATTCAGCTTCTAAGTTATTAATTTTTTCTTTTAAACTAATATCTGTCATGTAATCCCCCAAAATATATTAACTAAAATATATCTTCTTTATCTACTTTCTTAACAAAAGTACGAGCTAGTGCAAAAAACACTGCCATTTTTAATACTATCATAATATGTACACCCCTCAGTACATAAATAAATTATAGCAAAATATCGAACAAATGTCAAGTTTTCTATTTTTTAATAGTATTTATTAATTATCTTTTAACGTAAATAATCAATTGTTCTAGGAGAGCCTTGATCTGCAAAGCAAACTGTTTCAAGATAAAATATGAATTGTTTTTTATATTATATTCTTATAATTACCTATTGTATCACTATAATTAAAACATAATAAATTTTCATTTATTATGTTATTTTCTTTTTCTACCTTTCTCAAGTGAATCTAGCTCACTATTGATAGCTTTAATCTTTTTTTCAATTTCTTTTAATTGTGCTCTAAAAATAATATATAGATCTAATTTTGCTACTGCACGTTGTTTATTTTCTTCATCACTTTTAATACGTTCATAATATCTTAAAAAATCACTTTTAGCAATATCACGTTCTTGTTGTATTAAACCCTGTTTAATAAACAAAAGTTCCCTTTGCTCTTTTAAGTCCTTTATACTATTCATTATTAGCACCTCACTATATACTACCCTTATCAAATGATTTGATAAAAAGATGTGCAAGAGCACAAAATACAACTATTTTAAATATAATCATATTTGTACAAACCCCCTGTACATGGGAAATATGATAGCAAATCATCGAACATATGTCAAGCAAATAAAAAAAATGTTCAATTTTGAACATCTTTTTAATCAATATCATTTCTTGATAGAATATTAGCAGGTGTTTTTCTTATTAAATTAAATACAGGAATTAGTGAAATTAGTACATTAAATATATATACAATCATAACTGATATTAAAATTACTTTAAAATTGATTATAAAAGTATATTTAAAATATTTAACACTTGTAATTTTCTTTAAAATATAAGTTGTAAATAGTATACCTGGAAGAGATGCAAGGGTTGTAATTGCAATTGATTCTCCCATAAACATCTTACATATATCTTTCTTTTTAACACCTACAGCTCTATAAGTTCCAACTTCTTTAACTTTAGATAAGAAACTTGATCTAGATATTAAGAATGCTTCAATTAAAGAAATAGAAATAATTATTATTGATATAACTAATTTAGATTTAACTGATTCTTTATTAGACTCTTTATATGCATGTTTTGATAATTCATACGTATTATATGCAGGATATCCTGCATCATTATATGTATTAATATCTCCACCATATATATATACGCCTTCAGTTCTTAATATGTAATTATATTTAACGGTATTATCATTAGTTAAATAGGCATCTTCATAATTATTTGCTTTATAATATCCAACAACTAATAAGTTTTTACCATTTACTTTCTTTTCTACCTTCTTATTAAGTGGAAATTCATATCTAAATTCATAATTTACAATGGTTTCATAGTCATTTTTAGGTTCTTTTCCTCTAATAATTCTAATATTATTTTTATTTAAATTATATGACTTAACCATACCTTCTTCATCATATGTATCATCATTACCTAAAATAACAGGTAATATCATATCTTTATTAATATAAATACAAGGTTCAACTTTATTGGAAATACCTACAATAGTAAAGTCTTCTAAACCATTAACAGAAAGCTTTAAATTTAAAAACTTTTTTGTATTTGTCAAACCAGTCATTTTATATTCTCTTTGAGATGACATTAGTCTTGATAAAAGTAATTTATCTACTATTATTTCATGATTATTTTCAGGTAATCTACCATAAACTAAATCTTCATTTTTTATATTATCATTTGGTGTTAAACTACCATTTAATATTAAATTTTTATCATTAAATTGTAAAAGCGAATCAAAATTTATATAAAACTTACCTATTGGACTTCCTGGAAGAACATAAGCATTTAAATCTAGATCTTCTATTTTCTTTATCGTAGATACTTTATTTTTATCATTTCTTATAACAGCGTAATTACGACTTTCTTGAATAAATTGTTCATCTTTAAGTGTAATAGCAGCTGTATATGATGAAACAGCATATAAAACAAATCCTCCAGATAGTAAAAAACCACCTAATAATAACTTTTTAAGGAAAGAATAATTAAATACTTTTTGAAAACCTCTTTTTAAAAATGAAAATATATTAAATATACTTGAGTATCTTTTGTGATTAATATCTTCTGCATCAAAAGATATATCTTTAATATCTTCTTTTTTAATTGTTTTATAGTGCTCATCAATAAACTCAATTGATGAATCATCATCTACAATTTGTGTTAAGTAATTATTATATGTTTTTATATAATAATTACCATTTTTAACAACTATATCAACTTTAATATTACTAGTTTCATTAGAATAAATATTTATCTCAGCATTTTTTTCTTTAAAATTATTTTTATGTTTAAAATCTTTTAAATAAATTTTATCTTCAATTTGATAATCTAGTTCATCTGGATGATCATTTTTATAATCAGCGTTAATTATGCCATCAGAAAACTCTATAATTCTATCAGCATAAAACTTAGCTAAATTTTGTTCATGTGTTACAAGAATTACAAGTTTTTCTTTAGATATTCTTGTAATAATATTCATAATATCTAAAGTATTTTTACTATCTAAATTACCAGTAGGTTCATCTGCTAAAATAATATCTGGGTCTTTAACTAAAACTCTAGCAATACCAACTCTTTGTCTTTCTCCTCCTGAAAGCATTCCTGCAGGTCGATATCGATACCTTAAAATACCAAGTATATCTAAAACATATTCGACTCTTCTTTTAATTTCTTTTTTATTTTTTATTCCTACTAATTTTAGTGATAATGCAACGTTATCAAAAACACTGTCTTCATCAATTAATTTATAATCTTGGAATATATATCCTATATTTAAAGTACGTAAATTATCTCTAATTAATGAAAAATTCTTTGATAAATTTTTATCATTAATTGTTATTTTTCCTTTAGTTTGTTTGTCAAGACCACCTATTAAATTAAGCATAGTAGTTTTACCAGAACCAGATGGTCCAAGTAAAGCTACTAAACCTTTATTTGGCAGTTTTAATGATACATCATTAATAACATGGAGTTTATTTTTCTTAAAACGGTTGAAATATTTATGTAGGTTTTTAATCTCTATCATTTTAATTATCCTCCTTTAAAGTAGTTATTACACTATTTTTAAATATTTTTTTAGAATATTTAACACTAATGATTAAACTCATTATATTAATTAAAATATAAAGCATTAAAATCTCTTTAAATTCAAAATATTCAACTATCATTTTAAATGCTCCAAGTGTTATAACATTAAATTTAGTTAAAATAAGCGAAGTTAAGAAAATAATAAATGATATATTTGCTACTACTAAAAGTTCAATAGTAAGTAAATTTTTACATACTTTCTTTGTAGATCCTAGCATTCTAATAGTAGAAAAATATACTTTTCTTGATTTTAAAATTACTCTGGTTACAAAATATGATATAACAAATAAAATTACAATTAAGATAACAGATATAATCATTGTAAATATTTGCATATACTCTAAAGGTTCATATACATCTAAGTGATCTTTAATTGCAAAAGTTTTATAACCTAAATTACTTAACTTATCTATTGTATCATCAATTTGTTTTAAATCTTTAACATATATAGATGATTGATAAATTCCTTTATTAAATAACTTATTATAATCATTAGGATTAATGTAAATAGCATATTCATACATTTCAGATTTATTTAATCCTGTTAATCTTGTAAAATTATTTTTGTTATATGTTCCCTCTACTTTAAAAGTCATAGAATCATCAAAATATTGATTATGTAAATTAAACACAATATTTTTGTTATAGCAGTTACTATATTTACAGTAATAATTAAATTGTGAAGATACAATTGCTTGCCTTTCTTTAACTTTATTAAGAGGAATAATAGCTTTATCTGAAGAAATATTATCAATTCTTTCAAAAGTTTCATTGAATTTTATTTTTTTAACAGAATTATTGTACATATATACCTTGTTAAAGTTCTCACAAGCTGATTCAGATACATAAAACTCTGTTTCATTATTTAAATTTGAGTTACCGTACTGAATTCCAACAATCTTATAAGAAGCGGATTTATCAATTGTTAAGCCATTATTTAAATAAAATATAGAATTAATTGTTTCATCATGTTTATCATGTAAATAATAGTCATAATCAGCAGCTATAGCAATAATTTCATTATCATTTTCTGGCATTCTTCCAATATCTAAAGTTCCATTATAACCAGAAATATCTTTAACAGATCCATATAGATATTTTTCATGTTTTTCATCTACAAGTTCTATAAAATTATCAATTAAAATATCGTTTTTAACAATATAATCAATATTGTTTATTTTAGTAAGTTTATCAAAATCATCATTAGTGATAACGCTTTTATTCTTCTTATAAATTATAATTCTTTTGTCATTTGTATCACTAAAATAAATATTTTCACCAGATTTTTTTAATATATATTCATCTTCTTTATTAGATGAGTACTCAAATCCCATAGCAAAAGCTACAAAACAAAAAACAAATAATAAAAGTAAACACTTTACTTTAATATTAAACGCATTTCTAATTCCAATTCTTAATTTATTAAAGAATGTAATATTTTTAAACTTGGCTTCAACGATATTCTCTTTCTTAGTTACAGTTTTAAAAGTTTTATCTTCAGTAATTCTTCCATCATGCATAGTAATTTTACGTGTTACATATTTTTCGATTTGATCATAATTATGTGTAACAACAATAACTAATTTATCTTTAGCTATTTCACTTAAAAGCTCTAAAACTCCTACGGCTGATTTACTATCTAAGTTACCTGTAGGTTCATCTGCAATTATAATTGGAGTTTCTTTAGCAAGGGCTCTTGCTATTGCAACTCTTTGTTTCATTCCACCAGATAATTTAGATACTTTAGTATTTCTGAATTTATATAATCCAACTTTTCTTATTAAATCTAAAACATTTTTCTTGATATGTTTCTTTTTATAACCGTTTAATAAAAGAACTAATTCAATATTTTGATATACTGTATAACTATTAACTAAATTAAATGATTGAAAAATATTACCAATATATTTTCTTCGATAATCTTCAAAATCTTTTTCTGTATAATGACTGGTTTCATTTCCATTAATATACATTTCGCCTTCTTCATATGAATCAAGGCCACTTATAACATTTAAAAGAGTGGATTTGCCTGATCCACTTTCACCAGTAATAGCAACAAACTCGCCATCATATAAATCTAGATTAACTTTTGTAAATCCAGATGCAATAACCCCTTTACTATAATAAAATTTTGATACATTTTTTAAACTAATTAAGCTCATTTTTGAAGTTCCTTTCTTATAATGTAACTAGCAATTAAAATACCGGCACTTGCAGGAACAAACATCATTGATCCTGGAGTACGGCTATTTATTTTTAATGGGGACTCTTTTGACCAACAAACTGTAACTTTTTTCCTTATATTTCTTTCTTTTAAAAGTTTTCTCATAACTTTAGCTAAAGGATCATTAAATGTTTTATCAAGTGTTGTAATTGTTAACTCTTCCGGATTAAATCTATTGCCAGTTCCTAAACAAGAAATAATATTAATATTATTATTAAAAGCATAATTAATAAGTTCAATTTTAACTGTAACATTATCACAGGCATCAATTATATAATCATATTTATTATTATTTAAAATTTCTACTAGATTGTCTTTAGTTAAAAATTTTTCTATAGCAATAATATTAGCATTATCTCTTATATTTAAGCATCTATTTTTTGCCTCTTCAACCTTGCTTTTAGTTATATTACTTTTTAAAGAAATAATTTGTCGATTTAGGTTTGATTCATCAATTTTATCTTTATCAACTATAGTTATATTTAAAACTCCTGATCTAACTAAGGCTTCTAAAGCATATCCACCTACTCCGCCTACACCAACAATTAATACATTTAGTGCTTTAATTTTATTAAGTTCTTCTTTAGAAATTAATTTTAAAATTCTATCATCTATCATATATATTACTCCATAATAAAACCTAGAAGACAGTTTGTATTGATAAAATCCCGCTCTCGCGAGGTGGGCATCACATGAAGGAAATCAGGATCCCGATACACTTAACGGATCGGTCTTCAACACATTCCAACAATTAGATTCCCGTATAATTTATCATAGTCGGTTTTATATAGACAAACCATCTACTAGGTAACTTAATTATACCAAAACACTATAATAGGTACAATAAAAAGTGACTAGTTTACGTGTAAACTAATCACTATTTCTATTAAACCCATTAATATCACTAAAGAAATCTTTTCCAAAAAATTTTCCTTCAGCATCATTATATACTGTCATTTCAAAATAAGCAAAAATATTACTTACAAACTCAACTACGTTTTTATCTGTAACAATATTTTTAATACATTCTATTTCTTTATTCATTTTTGATTTAGATAACAAATTTGTAATATCTTTAACTATATACATACATGTTTCTTTATCATCAGTAGCATATGATTTAAAAATATTTTTTAAATCATTAAAGAAATAAATATCTTTTTTCATTAAAAGTTTTTCAAATAGAGCAATGATAAATAATTCCATATCATTATATTCTGTAGGTTCTTTTCGATAAATAATATCTACATCTTTTGTATATATATGTTTAAAGTTCTTATAATTTGAACAATTATGTTGAAGAATTTTGTCTTCAATTTTTATAAGCTTACCAAGTTTATTATAATCATTTAAATATTCACCATCTAAATTTTTTACATCTAAATATTCCATATAATATTGGCAGTACATTAGTAGTCGAACTTTTTCAATTTTATTATTAGTTCTTCTAATTTCTCCAATTAATTCTTTAAGCATTGTTTTATGTACAGGAAACTCATATAAATCATCAATTATCTCTTTTTCAGGTTCATCTATATCTTCATCAATTTCATCATTTATATCTTCTTCATATTCATCAGGTTCTTCATCTTCAGGAAATACTAAAATCATTATTAAAGATTTATAATTGTAGTCTTTAACAGAGGATGGATAAAGTAATTCATATTTACAGCTATAACTATAATCACTTAAATTTTCATACAAAGATGAAAAAAATTCATATTCAGGTGTGTTCTGCTCACTAAAATATTTTTTATTATCAAAGCCTTCACATTCAGATCTAATAAAACCATAAAATTGTGATATTTCCTTTTCTTTATCATCTTTATCATCCATTATTATTTTATCAATCTTAAATCTATTAATAGCTTCATTTATTGTTTTAACAAAAATAATAAATAATTTATAAAGTTCAATATTTTTATTATGATTTAAAGCATCACGGTAAACTAAATACTCGCCTCTTAAATTTAAAATAGCATTTTTAGTTAACTGAATGGTGCGGTATGTATGGTATGTTTCATCTCTTATTGTAACCACTTTAACAAATTCTGTTTCCATAACTATACCTCAAATCTTTTCCTTATTAAACTATGTTCACAAAAATCAATTGGCATACCAAATATAATTCTTTCTCTTTCACTATAAAGAGAAGAAACATTATTTAATGCTTTAAATATATCAGGATTGTACCAAGCAAAATTACTTAGTATTTTATCAGCTTCTTTTGGACTTACCTGTGAAAAATAGTTGTATAAAGGATATGAAATTGTATTACCATTTTTTATATATCCGTTATATAGTAAATCGATTGCGTTTTGATAAAATAGTTTCATCTCATTAGAGCATGAATAAAGACCTGTAAATGTATCAATAGTATCATATAATGGTTTTACCTTTAAATATCTTGTAATTGGAGCTAAAGTACTAATTTTTGATGATTCAGATGCATTAGAAGGCAGTTTATAAATTCTCATATCGCTATCATTATCATCAAAATATTTTTCCGTTTCTTTTTTACGAAGAGTATTATATTCTTTTTCCATTAAACATAATTTATATAATCTGTTAGATACAGAATCACCACCAAGGTTATTAAGATATACTTTCTCTATTGCCATAAATATTTCATATAGAGTAAGAATATTATTATATGTTATCGGATTAATACCATCTTTATCATCAAAAAATCTAAGACGATTTAAAACATCCATATTAAAAATCATCTCTTTATTAAAAGCATCATAGTTAGCAACTTCTAAATCTCTTTTATTATCAGCATGTGAAAATAAAATACTTTTTACATATTTTTCTAAATTTCTTTCAGCTAAAAAAGACTCTATATAAATTAAAATATCTTGTTCACTAAAATTACAAAATCTATTTTTTTGAATTGATGTTTTTAAATCTGACATACTTTCACCCCTAAAATGTCAAAGTATACTTATATTACTTTAAATATATAATAAAGTCAATAATATCAAAAAAATAAAAAGAACTTACATTTAGTAAGTTCTATCTAGCTTTCCATACATTTGTAACATCGCAACTTGATGATTGAGGCGATGGATTTGGCATCTCCATTTTAATAATCATAGGAATTTTAAAAGCAGATCCAAATGCAACACAATTTCCTGGTTGCAACGTTTTTTGTTTTTCAATTACATCTTGAGATATATTTGGAAGCATTTCTTCTATATATTTTATATCTTTAGGATGTGTCATTTTAAATATCATAAAGTTAGAACACTGAGCAAGCACTGTATCAGATATTTCAACTGGTCTTTGACTTATAATATCTAGAATAACACCATATTTACGTCCTTCTTTTGCTATTCTATCAAAGATATTATATCCAATTAAATATGTATCAGTATCTTTTTGAATATATCTATGAGCTTCTTCTAAAAATAAATGAAATGGTATTCTTCCTCTATTTGCACTTGTTTTAGAAAATTCAAATAATAATCTTGAAATAATCTTAACGATTACCTTAGCATGAATATCATCAATATCTTCTAAATTAATGTTAATAATTTGAGATTTACGGTTATTTTTAGCAACTAAACTAGTTATATATTCACCAATTGATTTATATATTGAACCTTCAAATATTTTCTTTAAAGAACTAGTAATAATTGCATTAACTCTAACTTTTAAAATAATAGCATCTGAATACAAATTACTATTATTTTGGAAACCTTCACTAATTAAAGTAAATTCTAAAGCTTTAGCAAAATCATCAATAGTATATGTAACATTATTAGGTTCTTCCATTGCTTCAATATCATCAGAAATATGCTTTAAAATATAATCAGTTATTAAAACGCTTTCACCAAAATTACCTTTTGAATCAATTTCAAAACATTCACTAAATGTTCTTGTATACCCTAAACCAGTTATTTGAGTATCAAAATTAAATTCTTGAGTATGACATACTTCTATAATTTTAAAGATATCATTTTTCTTACTAGATATAGTTTGATTTGAAAATAAAACAGCAAGGATTGCTTTAGCAATCAAATGATTCTTATATTTTATAGATTCATCATTATCAAGTGCAAAAATACGGCATAACTTAATAGTTCTTTCAATTATTGGTAGTTGACTATGACTTGATGCTTGTAAAAGAAGAGCTATATCATCTAAGTTAAGTAAATGAAAAGGGATTTTCAAATCGAAGTCATTTTGATCAGATCTATTTGTTGTTATAAATTTATAATTATAATTTGGATTTAATGAATTTAAATTACTAAAAGCTGTTTTATATTCACCATATGCATCAAAAATAAATAAGTTTGCATTAAATGATAATAAATTTCTATTGGTAAATAAGTTTTGAACTATTCTAGCAACACCACATGATTTACCAGAACCAGAGTTACCAAATATTGCTAAATGATTAGAAAATAAATCATTAATCTTAGGATAAAATACAAAATTCTTATAAATAGCACTAACGCCTAAAGGAAAAGTATCTTCACCACTAGTACCTACTAAATCTTTTAATTCATCATCATTTATAAATCTAATTTTAGAAGTAAGTAAAGGTTTTCTTAAAACACCATTAACATATTTTCCATTAATAAATTCTCCTAAAAACTTAACTTTAATTAGTTCTTGATTAAATTCAACTACTTCACCCAAAATTCTTTGATCATTAGATTCAAAGATAAGATGCATATTCATTAAGTCATTTTGAGCATCATTATTATTAGCATTAGTATTTTCTATATGAGCAATATTATCATTAATATAAAGTATTTTTCCAAACATCTATATCAACACCCTTTACCATACTTAAAATTATATCATATATATCAATATTTACAAATAAAAAAGATAAACTACTAGTAGTTTATCTTATTCAGTTCTAAGTGCAATAACAGGATCTTTTTTACTAGCTATTTTTGCTGGAATAAATCCACCTAAAAGTGTAAGTGAAACACTAATTACAAGTAAAATTACTTCATGTAAAATCTTTAAAGTAGCTACATTTTTAAGATCAGTTATTTTTTCTATTACGGCGCTAATAGGAATGCAAAGTATGTTAGCTATAATTAAACCTATTAAACCAGATGCCATACCTATAATAAATGTTTCAGCATTAAATACACGAGTGACATCTTTATTTCTTGCTCCTAGAGCTTTTAATATACCTATTTCTTTGGTTCTTTCTAAAACACTTATGTACATAATAATACCAATCATTATTGATGATACTACTAAACTAATTGATGAAAATGCTATTAATACAATTGTAATTCCATCCATTATGCCATTTGAAAGACTAGAAATTGTTGCAGCCATATCAGTATAAACAATCTTATCATCATCTTTTAAATCTTTATTAAATGCATCTAAATGTTTTAATACTTTATCTTTAGATTTAAAATCTTTTGGATATAACTGAATAGTATATGGAGCAGTTGTTCCACCAACATATGCTAAAGTATTTTCTTTAGCTAAAACTCCTTCAGGAGTTTCAGTATTAAACTTTTCTCCAGTAAGTACATTATAATTACTCTTTTCTTGAGCTTTAACTACTTTAGAATCTTTATTTTTATCAAGAACAAAATCAATTAAAGATTCTTTATATGTTAAACCATTACCAGAATATTGAGCAAATTTACTTCCTTCTTTACCTCTAATAATTCCTACAACTTTTAGTTTGATATTATTCTTATTATTATATAAAGGTTCATAATCTTGAGCAGGTGCAAATTGTGTACCATATTCAGTATAGAAATCATTATCAAGCACTATTTGGAATTCTTGACTCATTATATCATCAAAAGAAACATCTTTTGATGTATCAAAACCAAATGACTTAAAGAACGTTTCATCAAGTCCATTATTAATATCTACAAGAAGTAATAATTCATCATATTTTTCAGGTTCTCTACCATAAATAAGTTCGAAGTTATCTTCAACTACAGAACCAGTTTTACCATCAAGCATTTCAGGAAGTGGGAATAATGTCATTTGTGGCATTAATTCAATTTTCCCATTTGATACATTTTTATGCAATAAGTTAAGATTAATTGATCTCATATAACTTACTCCACCAATTAAATCACCATCAATAGATTCTAAATACTTAATGTAATCCATATCAATTTTATTAGTATGCATTATGCTATTTTGATCTTTATTAGCATGAATTTTTTGCTTTTTAGAATATGAATCATCAGTAACTTTATATTGATTCATAAAATCTTTCGACATTTCTTCATCCATTACTGCTACTTGCTGCTGAATAACAATAGGCATTTGTGATAAGGTATCTTTTTCAAATTTATCAATTTGAATTTTAAATCCATTAGAAAGTGCAAGAATTAAAGCAATACCTATAATACCTATACTTGATGCAAACGCTGTTAAAAAAGTTCTACCTTTTTTTGTTCTAATATTATTAAAAGAAAGTTTTAATGCAGTTAAAAAACTCATTTTGGTTTTCTTTATAACAATTTCAGATTCATCTTTCTCTTCTTTTTTAATAGGATTAGAATCAGACATTAACTCGCCATCTTTTAATTCTATAATTCTAGTTGAATACTCTTTTGCTAGCTCAGGATTATGTGTAACCATAATAACTAGTTTGTCCTTAGCAATTTCTTTAATAAGTTTCATAATTTGAACACTAGTTTTTGAATCTAGAGCTCCAGTTGGTTCATCGGCTAGTATGATTTCTGGATCATTTGCAAGGGCTCTTGCTATTGCAACCCTTTGCATTTGTCCACCAGATAATTGATTTGGTTTTTTATGAGCATGATCTTTAAGACCTACTTTATTAAGTAGTTCTTTAGCTTTTCTCTTAGCATATTTTTTAGATTTACCACTAAGTATCAGTCCCATTTCAACATTAGATAATATAGAAATATGACCAATTAGATTATAACTTTGAAAAATAAATCCTATACAATTATTTCTATATGCGTCCCAATCTTTAGCTTTAAATTCTTTTGTAGACTTATTATTAATAATAAGGTCACCTGAATCATATCTATCAAGTCCACCTATAATATTAAGTAACGTAGTCTTACCAGAACCTGATGCACCAAGAATGGAAACAAATTCATTTTCTCTAAAATCTATACTAACGCCTTTTAGAGCATCTTGGTTAAAATCACCAGTCTTGTAACTTTTTTTTATATTTTTAACTCTTAACATTTTTCTCAACTCCTCAGCAATATTACCTTAAAAATATATGTAAAGTCAAGCTAATTTTATACTTGCACTTAAAACTTTACGAAAGTCATTATAAAAAAATAACTGGTTGCGCACTACCAATTAACATTGGAAATTACGCAACCAGTATTAACATTTTATAAAATTATTTAAGAAGTTCAGTTAAAATTTCTTTAACTAATGTAGGATTTGCTTGTCCTCTTGTTTTTTTCATAACTTGACCAACAAAATAATCAAACATATTAGTTCTTCCATTTTTATAAGCTTCTATTTGTGAAGGATTTTCATTTAAAACTTCTTCAACGATAGATTTAATAGCACTATCATCAGAAATTTGTTCCATACCTTCATCTTTCATAATTTTTTCAGGTTCTTCTTCTTTTTCTAAAACAAGATTAAATAATTCTTTACCTTGTTTAGATGAAATAGTACCTTTTTTTACTGCTTCAGTTATTTTATAAAGTCTTTCGGGAGTTAAGAATATTTCATCTATTTCTTTAAATTCTTTATAAATATAACCTAAGATCATTGAAATAATCCAGTTAGCAGCTGTTTTAGGCTCAATACCTAGCTCTAAACATTTTTCAAAATAATCAGAAGTCTTCTTTTCTTTAATTAGTATTCTTGAATCATAATCAGATAGTCCAAGTTTGCTAATATATTTATCTTTTCTTTCATAAGGAAGTTCAGGAATTGATTTTTTAATTTCTTCAACCCAAGATTCTTCAATTTTAATTTTTGGAATATTAGGTTCTACAAAATATTTGTAATCAATAGCATCAACCTTAGAACGCATTCTAACTGTTGTACCAGTTTCTTCATCCCAACGTCTAGTTTCCTGTTCTACTTCATTATATCTTCCTTGATCTTTTAAAGTGCTTTGTCTTTCTATTTCATAATTAATAACATCTTTAACAGCACTAAATGAATTAACATTTTTAGTTTCAACTTTAGTACCTAAAGAATTTTCATCATCACTAATAGAAACGTTTACATCACATCTTATTTGACCTTTTTTAGAATCAGCATCACTAATACCTAAATATTGATAAATTGATCTAATATATTCTAGATATAAAACTGTATCATCAGCATTATGAAGACAAGGCTTAGTAACAAGTTCAAATAAAGGAACACCAGCTCTATTATAATTGATAATTGAAGTATTATATAAGTGCTCCATCTGAGCTGAGTCTTCTTCTAAGTGAAGATTATCTATTTCAACTCTAAATGTTGATCCATCTTCTCTTTCAATATCAATATATCCACCATTTCCAATACAATCATATGGAGGATTTTGTGTTAATTGATATCCCTTAGGTAAATCTGGGTAATAATAGTTTTTTCTTTCCCAGTACATATATTTTGGGATATTAGAGTGAAGTACAGTAGCCATTTTAATAGCTTGCTCTACACCTTTTTTATTTGGTGCAGGTAGCACTCCTGGAAATCCCATATCAATTTCGCAAACATTATCATTTGATAAATCATTATATGTATTTTTAGAAGGTGAAAACATTTTAGAATTTGTTTTAGATCCTTCACAGTGCATTTCAATACCAATTGTTACAAAGTATTTACTCATATTACTTAACCTCCTTTGCTATTTGGTTTTTATAATCCATCATAGATTCAATAGCATAAGCAATGTTAAGTACATTTGCATCATCATAACATTTACCAGTTATATTTAAACCAACGGGTAAATCATTTACAAATCCACCAGGAATTGTAATTGAAGGAAAACCGCCAAAGTTTCCAACTTGTAAATGTTCATCTAAAGCTTGAATATTATCATCTTTAGATAGTTGATCTAGTGAACCATCTATATGTTTAGCAGGTCCTACTCCAACTGGAAGAATAACTGCATCATATGTTTCATATAATTTTTTCCATGTATCAACAACAAGTCTTCTTACCTTTTGTGCATTAATAAAATATCGATCTTGATTTTCTTTTTGAAGTATATAAGATCCAATTACAAATCTTCTTTTAATAAGTGGTGAAAAACCATTAGTACGATAATTTTTAACTTGTTCTTCCCAGGTACTTCCTTCACCTCTGGGTCCAAAAGAAATACCAGTTAAATTACTTAAATTAGAAGTTGCTTCAGAGCATGATAATATTACATATACTGAAGCAATAGCATTAAGAAGTTTTCTATCAATAGATACTTCATCAACTACTACTCCACTTTTTTTAATAAGTTCTATTTTATCTTTAAAGTTTTCTAGATGTTTAACAAGTTCTTCACTAGGGTTATCATAGTTATCTATATTACATAGTTCTTTAACATAACAAAGTTTTTTATTCTTTATATCACCATTTAAAGAATCTTTTAAACTTATATTAGATGAATCCCATGAAGTTAAATCTTTTTCATCTTTACCCTTCATTTCATCAACTACTATAGCAGCATCTTTTACGCTTCTGGTTAAAACGCCGCAGTGATCTAAACTAGATGCAAATGCAAATAGTCCATATCTAGAAATTAAACCATATGTTGGTTTATAACCAACAATACCACAGTATGCTGCAGGTTTTCTTATAGAATCACCAGTATCAGAACCAAGTGCATAAGGATACACACCAGATGCAACAGCGCAAGCAGATCCAGATGATGATCCAGCACACATTCTAGTTAAATCCCAAGGATTCTTTTGAACACCTGTGTGACCAGTTGTTCCTGTTCCACCCATACCAAATTCATCCATAGCTGTTTTATTAACCATTACAGCCCCAGCATCTTTTAACTTTTTATAAGATGTTGCATCAAAAAATGGTACATAATCTTTTAAAGTATTTGATGATCCTGTAGAAAGGATTCCTTTAGTTGAATAATTATCTTTTACACCAAAAGGAATACCTGAAAGTAAATTATCAGTTACTTCAGTTTCTTTAGCATCATCTAGTATTGTAACAAATGCATTACATTTATCTTGAACTTCATGAGAAAGCTTAATTGATTCTTCAATTAATTCTTTTGAAGTTACTTTACCACTTTTAAGTAAATTATGAAGTTCTTCAATTCCTAAGTTCATGTATTTCATTATCCCACCACCTTAGGAAGTTCTACTTCTCTATCATTTACTTTATCACAGTTTGATAATAGTTCATCTATAGGCGTTGATGTAATAGCTTCATCTTCTCTAAATGAACACTCAAAATCATCTAAAGTATGTGTCATTGGTTCTACATCTTTTAAATTATCTATTTCATTAATTTTATTAATATTTTCATCAATGATTTCAAATTCATCCAAAACCATTTTATTTTCTTCATCAGTTAAACCTATCATTAAAAGGTCTGCAAGTTTATCTACAGTTTCTTTTGTAAAATTCATTTGTAGACCTCCTAATACTCACAGTTTCCTGGAGTTCTAGGATATGGTATAACATCACGAATATTTTCTATACCCGTTAAATACATAATAAGTCTTTCAAATCCAAGACCATAGCCAGAGTGATATACTCCACCAAATTTTCTTAAGTTAACATACCAATCAACTTGTGATCTATCTACGCCATGAATCTTAATAAGTTCTTCAAGTTTATTAATATCAACTTCTCTTTCAGAACCACCAATTAGTTCTCCAGAGCCAGGTACTTCAAGGTCAACAGCAGCAACTGTTTTACCATCATCATTTAGTTTCATATACCAAGCTTTGATATCTTTAGGCCAGTTATATATAAATACAGGTCCATTAAAGTGTTCTGTAATCCATTTTTCATGTTCTTTAGCAATATCACTTTCATAATCAGGAGTAAACTCCCATTTTTCTCCAGAATTTAAAAGTAAATCAATAGCATCATGATGAGTAATTCTAGTAAACTTAGAATTTACTAGTTTTTCTAATTTTTCTTTTAAACCATTAGATACAAATTGATCTAAGAATAATATTTCATCTGCTGCTTTATCTAAAACATAAGATACAACAAATTTAATCATATCTTCTTCAGCATCCATTAATTCAGGTAAATGCATAAATGCCATTTCTGGTTCAATCATCCAGAACTCATTTGCATGAGTTTTTGTATTTGAGTTTTCAGTTCTAAATGTTGGTCCAAAAGTATAAATCTTTTTAAATGCCATAGCATATGTTTCACCATGTAGTTGTCCAGAACCAGTAATATATACTTGTTTTCCAAATAAGTCTTTAGAATAATCTACTGTTTTATCTTCATTTAAAGGAACATTTTTAAGATCAAGTGTAGTTACTTTAAACATTTGATCTGATCCTTCACAGTCTGTTGTAGTAAATAATGGTGTATGAACATATGTATAGTTATTCTTATGATAATATTCATGTAGTGCCATTGCAGCAATACTTCTAATTCTAAATACAGCTTGGAAAGTTTTTGTTCTAGGTCTAAGATAAGCTTGACTTCTTAAAAACTCCATTGTGTGTCTTTTTGGTTGAATTGGATAATCAGCTGGGCAATCACCTAATAGTTCTATTTTAGATGGTTTAACTTCAAATTTTTGTTTACCATTTGATTCAACTAACTCACCCTCACATTTAATAGCACAACCAACTAAAAAGTGTGATACTTCATCGAAGTTGTCTAAATCTTTTGTATAAACTATTTGAAGTGAATCAACAATAGTACCGTCGTAAAAATCTATAAAACCAAACTCTTTTTGATTACGATTATTTCTAACCCAACCTTCTAAAGTGACTTTATCACCAATTTTTCCAGTTTTATATATATCTATAACATCCATAGTTATTCTTCCTTTCTTTTATAATTATTTTAATTAAGGTTCAAGTCTATTTGGACCTCTAAATAAGAACATTTCTTCTTTTATAGATAAACCTAGAAGTAACATATTAAATCTATCTACTCCAATAGCAAAACCACCATGTGGAGGACATCCATATTTAAAGAATTGTTCATAGAATTCTATATCTTTTCCTAAGCCTTTTTCATCTGCTTGTTTTTTTAAATATTCGTATCTATGTTCACGTTGAGCTCCAGAAGTTATTTCAGTACCCCTCCAAATTAAGTCAAATCCTTGGGGAATATCATCTTTTCTCATATGGTAGAATGCTCTTTTAGTTTTAGCAAAATCAGTAATAAATATAAACTCATGACCATATTCTTCCATTGCATATTTATATGCAAGTCCTTCGGCTTCAGCATTCATATCTCCTACATCAAATTCAGGTATATTATAACCATATCTCTTTTCAAGTTCTTTATATAAATCTTGAAGTTTAATTCTTGGGAATGGTTTAGTTGGAACTATTACTTCTTTACCAAAATATTCTTTGATTTTTTCACCATATTTTTCTTTAACTTTTGTTAAACCAGCAATAATTAAATCTTCTTCAAAATCCATAACATCTTCAAATGAATCTATATAAGCAAATTCAATATCAAATGAAGTAAATTCAGTTGTGTGTCTATTAGTATTTGAATTTTCAGCTCTAAAACAAGGAGCAACTTCGAATACTCTTTCAAGTCCTGATGCTAAAGCCATTTGTTTATAAAACTGTGGACTTTGAGCAAGATATGCTTTTCTATCAAAGTATTTTACTTCAAAAACGTCTGATCCAGATTCAGATGCAGCTCCAATTAATTTTGGAGTATGTATTTCAGTAAAATTTTCCTTATAGCAATGTTCTCTCATTCCTTCAACGAAAGTGCTTTGAACATTAAGCATTAATTGATTTTTGTCACTTCTTAAGTCAATCCATCTATAATCAAGTCTTGTATCAATATTTGCATTTTCTTCAAGTGGTGATGGTTCGGCTTTAGATAAAACATTTAAACTTGTTGGTAAGAATTCTTTTCCACCTTGTTTAACATACTCAGATAAAACCATTTTACCAGTAAACTCAATAACAGAACCTGCGATAACGCCTTCTAGTTCCTTAACCAAATTTTCATTTGTTGCTTTATCAATAGATACTTGAATAAAGCCTGTTCTATCCCTTAAAATAACGAATATCATATATTTTGTATCCCTAATTTTAGTTGAAAAACCAGAAATTTTTGCTTCTTCATTTTCTTTTAACTCATTTATTAAAGTTCTTTTCATAATTTTAGTCCTTTCTACATATGCATATCTAAATAATCAACTAAATCATTTAATTTTACATGTTCTTCTTCTTTTGTTTTATTATCTTTAATTACAACTTCATCATTTGCTAAATCTTTATCATTTAAAACAATTAAATATTTAGAATTATATCTATCTACACTTTTAAATTGAGCTTTTAAACTTTTACTCATTAAATCAGTTTCACAAATAAATCCATTTAATCTTAAATCTTGAGCTAAATATGCAGCTGTTTCTTTTTCATCTTCTGATACATATAGAAGATATACATCTACATCATCATTAACAGGTATTTCAATACCTTTTTCATCAAGCATTTGCATAGTTCTATCATAACCCATAGCAAACCCAACAGCAGGAATAGAAGGTCCACCTAGAGTTTCAACTAAGTTATTATATCTTCCACCTCCACCAAGAGCATATGAATCATCTAAAACTACTTCAAATACCATATGAGTATAATAATCTAAACCTCTAACAAGTTTATCATCAACAACATAATTAATATCCATTAAATCAAGAAGTTCAGTAAGTTTATTGAATCTATTTAATGATTCTTCATTTAAATAATCATTAATCTTAGGTACATTTTTTAAAATTTCATTTTCAGCGTCAAACTTACAATCAAGAATTCTTAAAACATTTTTATTAAATCTTTCTTGGCAGTCTGGACATAAATCTTTAATATTAGGTTCTAAATATTTTTTTAATGCAACTTTATAGTTTTCTCTAGATTCTGCATCACCTAAAGTATTAAGTTTAATCGTAATATTATCTAATCCTAGTAGTCTATAAGCATTATAAGCAAGAGAAATAACTTCAGCATCTGCTAAAGCATCATCTGATCCAAAACATTCAAATCCCCACTGAGTAAACTCTCTTTGTCTTCCACTTTGAGGTCTTTCATAACGATACATTTTCATGTTGTAATATACTTTAACAGGATCGCTCATATTACCATACATTTTATTTTCAATAAACCATCTAACTACACCAGCAGTTCCTTCAGGTCTTAAAGTAATATCTCTATCTCCTCTATCTTTAAAATCATATGTTTCTTTTTGAACCATATCAGTTGACTCACCAACACCTCTATGGAATAACTCAGAAGCTTCAAATACTGGTGTAATAATATTAGAATAATTATATTTTTGACATAAAGCATCTAATATATCATTTACATACATTCTTTTTTTAGCTTCAAGTCCATAAATATCATAAGTACCTTTTTGTTTTGTTATCATATTTTAAAAATCCTCCTTTTAAAAATAAAAAAACCTAAATAAACGTAAGGACGAGTCATATTACCCGCGGTGCCACCTTACTTTACTTAGGTACTCTTTATCTTTTATCACTAAATTAGCGTTTTCTACTTATATGGAAATTGTTCAAAGATTAATCATTTTATTAGATTACTTTCAGCATTTGTAACCCTCTCTAAAATAAAATATTTAACTAATCTATTTTTTCCGTAGAAAATATATATTTAATATATCCATATTTTAACTTAAAATAAAGGAATAGTCAATTTATTATAAAGAAATTTATTATCGATTTCTATCGTGTCTTTCGTCAAAATCAGAATATGATGAACTATCATCATCTCCTAATTCAATAGCTTTTCTAATTTCATTATTAAAATAATAATCTTCTATAGAATAATAATCTTCTGGAGTTTTATCTTCTTCAACTTCTTTATATCTAAATGGAAGCATATCTTCTTCTGTTTCTTTAGGAATATAACTTGGTCTAACACCATCAAAATTAGCATTAACTCTATTAATAAATTCTTGAAGGTTTTCTTCATCAGTTTTTGTATTAATAGTTGCGTTATATACATCATCAAAAACATCAGATAATACTCTTTCTTGATCTTTATACATTTCATCCTGTTGATTTAGTTTTTTAATTTCATCTTTTGAATATATAAAATTTCTTTCAGTAATTCTTGGTGATGAAAATACTTGATCAAAAGTACATTTACCGTTATTTACTAAATAAACTCTTTTAGACATAATCATCACATCAAGCATAAGTCTATAGAAAAATGAACCACGTGGAAAATATTTAGAAAATACAGCTTGTTCTACTTTGCCTTTTTTAATTGCACTTTGAGGTTCAACACTGACAGTATTAAATAAAATATTAGAAATATCAGCACCATTATATGGAATAAATTTACCATTTATATCTTGAAGTCTAACTTCTCTGCCTTGATTTCTTTCTGCAGCATATATAGTATTAAATTTCTTTTTAAAACAATTTAATAAATAGTTATACTCATTATTATAAAAAGTATTATTATTTAAATACTCTGGCGCAGGAATTTTTTCAAAGAAAGTAAGTGCATCAGGTTCAATTAAATCAGAATCATAAAAAGCATTTTCATTTGAACTTGAATTTGAAACAAAATCTGCTTGATCTAAATCAGATTTATAAATTATTGGTACAAGTAAATTACCTTTGTTTTCCTCACTGCCTGAATAATATATTGGAAGTCCATAAGAATTAACCATTTCTTTTGATATAAGTTTAACACACATATAATCATCAGGATTAAGTGGAAGATGATTTTCATTATATAAATGAATTAAGTTTTCTAACAGTTCCTTATTAGAATTAAAATGAGCATTAAATAAATGAACATTTGCATCCAACGTTAAATTTTCATCAAAAGCATATATATCTGAATGTAGTTCTTTTTGAAATAATAAATCTTCTGGTTTAATTTCAAATTCAGAACCTTTTCCATCAACTAAAATATATCGATAATTATTTGTTCCCATAGGTTTGTTTCACCTCATTCTTAATAATATAATTATAACAAAAATACCATTAAAATGGTATTTTTTTATCTTTCTCTTTGAAAAGAATCTACATTCTCTTTTTCATTAACTTCTTTAAGAGAGTTTATCGTTGATAACAATTTGATAAGATATCTATGATTAAAGTTAGATGTATCTAGCTCACCTCTTCGATTTAAAATCAAGAAAAAGTTATAAGCATATTTAATCTTATCTTTTTTACTAAGAGTTTTATAAAGCTCTCTATCAAAGCCATCATTATAACATGGGCCATTCATTACAATTGTATCTATTTCTCTATATAAATCCTCTGAATAGACACCATATCCACTATAATATGCTTTTGATAACTTATTAAAATTAATTATATTTGATCTTTTAAGAGATAATAAATACTTCTTAACATTTTTAACAATATCTATCTGTTCTTGAGTTGGTTTATTAGTATAGATTCGATTAACCCTATCATCTAATGCTGAATATAAGTTGTTTATTTCATTAAGGTTAGATTCAGGTAATTCAACAATATTCAAATCTCTATATATTGCTTCAACTAAAGACTTTGCTTCATTATAACGATTTGTTTGCTCAAGCATAGACAAATCATTATAAAGCTGATAAAGTTTTAGTAAATTTTTTTCTCTTAATTCATCAAGCGAAAGCATGCCAAGCGAATCAGTCTTTACATTTGCAATATATGAAAGCTTTAATAAACCAAATAATGGTTTTCTAAAATCATTAATATTTAATTCTAAATCTGATTCTACATCAAATAATTGTGATAAATCATTTTTAAAAACTAATGGTAATGAATAAATACTTTGAAGTTCTTCTTTTTTATACATCATTTGATTAAATACTATTTTTATATTTTCATCAGTTGGGATAACATCAATATCTTGTTTTATACATAAATCTGCAAAAAAACAGCATAAATCAGACTCATTTTCAAATGATAGATTGAACATAACACAACTAATCAAATCATCATTACTTAATTTTGAAAGACAAGATTGAATATCATTTTTTATATCTTGATAATAAAATCTCGTATAAATTTTATTGCTTTCTTCCCCTACAATATCATAAGAATATTTTTCTTTCAGTGCTGCCATTAAACTCACTCCCTTATAAAATAAATTAATTTACAAGCAAACGCGTTATGACCAAACAATAATTTATTGTCATATATACTAGCACATTTTTAATAAAATGCAATATTTTCCTAAAAAAACAAAAAATACCATTCTTATCTCAAAATGGTATTTTTATTAATAGCTCTTTGTTCAAAATATTCATTAAATGATGCATAAATATCATTAACTTTTTCTTTATATGATTCAGAAACAATATAATTTGGTTCTTTTGAATATATATATGAAGCAAACTCCAGAAAAGTTAAAAAGCACTTAAAATCATCAAGTTTCTCAAATCTCTTGTCGGAAAAATTGACATATGATTGAGCATAAATAAGAAGTAAATTTAACTCATAATTTAATGTATCCACAAACTTCTCATTTGCTATCTTTGAATACTGCGGAATTTGTGAAGCTAATTCAATCATCATCTCTTTAATTGATGAAGAATCCTGTCTAAAATAAGCATCAACAATATTTTCCTTAGCAAAAAGATTCATATAAATTTGTGCTAATTCAGTATTTACTTTATATGTATTTAATGAATAATTAATCAATTCTTTATCACGTTTTTCAAATTTTAAACAGTCATTGGTAATTTCTTGAGTAATCCCCTCATTTAGCAGAAATGGAAGATTTAATCCATCACAACAAAAATGAGTAAATTCATGTCTAATTCCGGCATATCCTTTAACATCAGTTTCATTATTTAGGTTTTTATATTCCATGTGAAGAGCTATAAAAGGAAACTTAGGTGATGTTGATTGATCATCTATAACGTTCATGTTTTTATCCATTTCAATTCTAATTCTGAAAACAACATCTTTTGCTTTTTCACGTGCTTTTTTAAAATCACAGTACGGATATAAACTTTGCAATGTATTAATATGAGCCAACAATTCATTATAAAGATTAGACCAAATTTCTTTTCTTTCAATTAAGGAAATTTGGCTATCTCTTTCACCGATTATCTCTATTCCATTTAACGTATTTTTAATTCTTTCATAGTCTTCCTGGGTTATATTTTTAAATTTTCTATTAGCTTCATCTGTATATTGAATATTACCATCTTGATCATAAATATACATTGATAAAGGAGTGACCTGATTTTCCGTTTTGTTCATTTCATCACCTACTTTTTCTTATAGACATTAATAACAAATGGTAATTTTCTTAATTCTTTTGTATATTCAACTAATTCCTCATAATCATTAACTTTAACAGTTATATCATATATAACTTTATCATCAACTTGATGAGATTCAACAGCATCAACATAAACTTTAATTAAAGCACCTGTTGAGATAATATCAAGAAGATAATTACCAACGTTATCTACTTCAATAACAAGATCAGTTTTATAAACATTATTAATATTTTCATTCCATGACGCTTGAACTAATCTCTCAGATTTATCAATAACATTATGACAATCGATTCTATGTATTGAAATACCTTGATTTTTAGTAATATAACCAATAATAGGCTCACCATGAATAGGTTTACAGCATTTAGCTAAATTTACCTGAACATTATCAACGCCATCAACTATAATATCACTATTATATTCAGAAGCTTTATTACTTGATGGCGTAGTAGAACGAATCTTACCAATAAGCGCATCCTGAATAGTTTCTTTATCTTCAGTAGCTAAATTAACAACATAACCTGCAGTATATCTTGTTGAACCAATAGATAAATATAAATCGTCTAAATCAATTAATTTTAAATCTTTAAGAATCTTATTTATATTTTCTTCAGTTAAAAAATCAGCTTGAGGAATATTTTTTCTTCTAAGTTCTCTATATATTGCTTCTTTTCCTTTTTCTATATATATAGTTCTATCTTTCTTACTAAAGAAAGATTTAATTTTATTTCTTGCTTGAGAAGTTTTAACAAAAGTAAGCCAGTCTTTATTTGGCGTTGCACTTGCACTAGTTTTGATTCGAACAATATCATTATCATTAAGCTCATAAGCAAGGGGAACAATTGAATCATTTACAATAGCTCCAACTGTTTTATCACCAACATCAGAATGTATTCTGTATGCAAAATCTATTGGAGTTGAACCTTTAGGAAGTTCTACTACATCTCCTTTTGGTGTAAACACATATATTAAATCATCAAAATATTCTTTTTGAACTTGTGTTGAATCTTCAACATCATCAGTTGAAGATTCAATAATTGATCTAAACATTTCGAGTTTTTGTTCCATAATATTTTGAATTTTTTTAGAGCCTTTTTCTTTATAAGACCAATGAGAAGCTAAACCTTTTTCTGCAAATTCATCCATCTCATATGTTCTAATTTGTATTTCATATAGTTTTCCATCTGTACCAAACACAGTTGTATGAAGTGATTGATACATATTTTCTTTTGGATTTGCTATATAATCTTTAAATCTTTTAGGAACTGGTCTAAATTTAGAATGGATTAATCCTACAGCTAAATAACAATCACTTTCTTTTTCAACGTATACTCTTAAAGCTAAAATATCGTATATTTCATCCCAAGATCTGCCTTTATTGTATAGTTTATTATAGATACTATATATACTTTTTACTCTGCCTTTAATCTTATATTCAACATTATTGTCATCAAGAATTTCAGATATTTCATCGATCATTTCATCAAGACATTCTTTTAAGTTGTCTTTGGATTCATTAAGTCTATCTTCAATATCCTTGTATACATCAGGTTTTAAATATTTTAAACATAGATTTTCTAGTTCACTTTTAATAGAGTTAATTCCAAGTCTATGTGCAATTGGAACTAAAACTGATAAAGTTTCATTAGCTTTCTTCTTTTGCTTTTCAGGATTAACTGCCCATATTGTTCTCATATTATGAAGTCTGTCAGCAAGTTTAATATATAAAACCCTAACATCTTCAGCAAGGCCGATTAAAACTTTTCTTAAATACATTGCAGATGATTCTGATTCATCTGGAAGTTCAAGTTTATTAATTTTTGATACTGAATCAATTATTTTAGCTGTTTGTTCATCAAATGTACTTTCAATTTCATTATAATATGTATCACCATTATTCATAACTTCATGCATTAAAGCACATGAAATAGTAAGAGCATCTGAGTTTAAATCAGCTAAAATTAAAGCAACAGAAAGAGGATGAGATATATAATCATCACCTGAAAGTCTTTTCATATTTTTATGCTTTTCTTTAGCAAATTTATAAGATTTCTCTATAAGATTGATATCAGCATCAGTATAATTTTGACTGCTCTTTAAATTATTAATTAACTTTTCAAAAAGAGCTTGTGCGTTTTCCATGTAATCCACCCTTATTTGTTTTGATTTATAAAACTAATTAGTTCTGCTTCATTGATATTTAAAATATCACTAACCATATCGCAAAGTTCAAGACTAGATTGTGTTGACCATTTATTTTTTGATAAAAAAAGCCACATATCCTTAATATCTAAATGTTTTAAACCATGCATTTTTAATTCATTTAATTTAGTATTAAATGCCGGTTTTAAACGATTAAATAATTCGTCAACTGAACTAAATTTTAATTGTTCCATAAAGCATTCCTCATTAAACATATATCTACTACATATATTATATAACAAACGTATGTAATAATAAAGGTGGAAAATGACAAGGAATAGATTTATAAAAAACACTTTTTTCCTTATTTTAGGTGGAATGATAACTAAAATTTTAGGATTTACTATAAAAATACTTTACACAAGATATTTAAAAAGTGATGGAGTATCACTAATTACATTAGTATTTCCTACATATGCTCTTCTACTTACTATATCAACATTTGCTCTACCACTTGCTATAACAAAACTAATTGCTGAAAAAAAAGAAAGAAAAAGTAAAATTATATTTTCTTCTTTCTGGATAACAGGAATAATTAATATTGTTTTAACTACAATAGTACTGCTATTTTCAAACTATTATGCAGCTAATATTCTTCATGAACCAAGATGTGCTTTTTTAATTAAAATTCTTTGCTTTACTTTACCATTTGTAACAACAACAAGCATAATTAAAGCTTACTTTTTTGGAATTGAAAATATAAAACCAGTTATATTTTCTAACATATCAGAAGAAATCATTAAATTACTAATGGTCATTATCTTTTTACCAAAGTTTATGAATAAAGGTACAATATATGGTGTAACTTTTTATCTTACAATCAACTTTATCTGTGAAATTATGTCATTTATAACATTGTCATTATTTATGCCAAGAAAAATAAAAATTAAAAACTTGTCCTATAAATATGATCAGAATTGCATTAGTGAAATCTCTAAAATAACTGTCCCTACTCTAGGTAGTAAATTAATTGGAAGTATTGGATATTTTTTGGAGCCTATTATTTTAACAAATCTTTTAATTATAAAAGGAATTGATGCAAATTACATAAGACTTAACTATGGATATTATCAAGCCTATGCCATTGCTATACTTACAATACCATCGTTTTTTCTATCAGCTTTATCAAGTAATATAATACCTCTTATAAGTAAAATTAAAATAACACAGAATTACAAAAAAATAAAATCATTAACAAAAAGAATAATCACTGTTGTTTTAATATGTGGGATTTTTTATTCTGGAATTCTCTATATTTTTGGGAAAAAAATAATGTATTTATTATATAAAAATATAGGTGGTTATAAATATTTAAAAATGCTTCTTCCGTTTTTTATATTCTTTTACCTTGAAAGTCCAATACTATCAATACTTCAAAGCCTTGATAAAGAGAAAAATATATTTAAAATAACAACATTAGGTATAATTATTAAATATTTTATTTTAACATTTTTAATAATGTTGGGATTTGGTTTTAAAAGCCTAATAATAAGTGAAATAATTAATATTATTTTTGTTATTTTGTTATGTATTTATTATTTAAATAATTCTTTGTTTTATCCCTCTCAACAATAAAAATTCTATTGTCTTTATAAAACCCGTAAAAGACATTTTCAATATCAATACCTTTATTTAAAATCATATTATATAATTCATTTTTCTTAAACGGAACTTTATCAAGATATTTTTCTTCTATTTTTCCATCCATTATTAAAGGTAGTGGAAAGACTTTGTTTTTTAATTTGTTATCATATTTAAAGATTGATAATTTTCCATTAGATTCTAAAAACGCATACTCAACATCTTCAATAGACTTGATACCATTTTGTCTTAAATTTAAAAGTAAATCATCTAGTGTATATCGCTGTTTTAACATCTGATGATAATTAATCTTTCCATCGCAAATAATTAATGATGTTCTTCCTTGCACAATTTCTCTAAATATTCTAGATTTAGTAGAAATAAATCCAAATACAACTTCAACGATAACTAATAAAAGAATTGGAACCACCGTTAGGATAATTGAATCACCCACATTTTCAATACTAATAGCAACAAGTTCAGCAATAAGAATTGAAACAATTAAATCAATTATTCCAAGTTGTCCAACTTCTCTTTTACCCATAAGTCTATAACAAACAGTAACAAAAAAATAAAAAAATAACGTTCTAAAAGAAATAATAAATAATTGCATATTAAATCACCTACTTATATTATGGGATTAAGAATAATATTTTACTCAAATAATATAATTATATAGGTGATATTATTGAAAAAATTTATTAATAAAAATAAGCTAACTTTAATTTATATTGCGTCAATATTTATATTGGGTTTATTATTTACAACAGTGGAATATATTGGATTAAGTTATCAATTTTGCATAACACTTAATAGCATATTAAACATAAGTATTATATTTATATATTCTTTAATTAATTCAAAAAGAGATAAAACTTCAGCTATTAAATCAAGCGTTAAAATAATACTTACAATATTAATTATAAATCTAATTATAATTCACGTATTTACGTTTAAAACTATACTTTATTATTTATTGATCATATTTATAACAATATTTGGTGCTGTAATAGGAAAAAATAAACAAAAAAAATTGTCTTAAACAAAATCTAAGACAATTTTTTTATCAATATATCTAATTACTTGATTTTCATCATAATACTCTTTAGTTACAGGATTAAACTGTTTTTGCAAAAAATTATGGTCATATAAATACTTAAGTGTTGTTTCTTCTCCTTTACAAACATTTTCTAAAAAACATTTCTTTGATGCATCAAGAATTCTCATTTTTGTTGCAATCATAAGTTTATCTTCATGATCTTTTTTGACATTAAAATAAGTTGGAATAAATATCATTAAAGCAATAATTATAATACTTCCAAAAATACAAATTCTATTCATCATGTCCAACCACATCCTTATGATAATAATTTTTTATAAACTCATCACGATATTCTTCAAGTGTAGATGTTTTAATATTTTCTCTAATATCATTTATTAATCTCATTAAAAATGATAAGTTGTGAATTGATAAAAGTCTTGCTCCAAAAGATTCATCAGCATTAATTAAATGCTTTATATATGATTTTGTATAATTTTTACAAGCATAGCAATTACAACCATCTTCGATTGGAGTAAAATCTTCTTTATACTTATTATTCTTTAAATTAATTTTACCATGCATGGTATATGCATGTCCATGTCTTGCTAACCTTGTTGGTGAAACGCAATCAAAAATATCTATTCCTCTCATAACATTTTCAATTAAATCAATAGGATCACCAACACCCATCAAATATCTAATTTTATCATCAGGTAAATATTTTGTTGACATTGAAACCATTTCATACATTATATTTTTCGGTTCACCAACACTTGTTCCACCTATTGCATAACCATCAAAATCCATTTTAACAAGTTCTTCAGCACAATGTTTTCGTAGATTTTCATAATATCCACCTTGAACTATTCCAAATAAAACTTGATTGTCTCCTTTAAAGACATCCTTTCCCCTTTTCGCCCACCTAAGTGTTCTTTCTACACTATCTTTCATGTATTTTTCTTCACAAGGATAACCAACACATTCATCAAAACTCATAACAATATCACTACCAAGTTTTCTTTGAATTTCGATAGATAATTCAGGAGTTAAAAACAATGAATCACCATTTAAATGATTTTTAAATTTAACACCTTCTTCAGTTATATCTTTAGGTTTTGCCAGTGAAAAAACTTGAAATCCACCAGAATCAGTTAAAATAGGACCATCATAATTCATAAATTTATGTAATCCTCCAGCTTTTTCAACGATATCTTCGCCAGGTCTAAGCCATAAATGATAAGTATTAGATAAAATTATTCCAGCACCTAATTCTTTTACTTCTTCAGGAGATAAAGTTTTTACAGTAGCAGCAGTTCCTACTGGCATAAACATAGGTGTATCATATTCTTTACCATTAAATATAACTTTACCTAGTCTAGCATTTGTTTTTGTATCATCAAATACTTTCTTAAATTCAAGTTTCACTATAAATCATCTCCTGTAATAAACATAGCATCTCCAAAACTAAAGAAACGATATTTTTCTTTAATAGCTTCATTATATGCATTTAAAATATTTTCCCTACCAGCTAAAGCAGAAACGAGCATAACTAAGGTACTTTTAGGTAAATGAAAATTTGTTATTAAAGCATCTATTGCTTTAAACTTATAACCTGGATAAATAAAAATATCTGTGTTACCCGAACATTGTTTAAACATTCCATTATTGTTTGATGCAATAGTCTCTAAAGTTCTAGTTGATGTTGTACCTACTGCTATTATTCTTCGTTTTTCCTCTTTTGCTTTATTTAAAATATCAGATGTTTCTTTACTCATAACGTAAAACTCACTATGCATTTTATGTTCTAATACATTTTCTACCTCAACTGGTCTAAAAGTTCCTAAACCAACGTGTAGAGTAACATACGTAATAATAACACCTTTATCTTCGATTTTTTGTAATAACTCATTAGTAAAATGAAGTCCTGCAGTTGGAGCAGCTGCAGATCCTATATTTTTTGCATAAACAGTTTGATATCGTGACTGATCATTTAGCTTTTCGTGAATATATGGTGGAAGCGGCATTGTTCCAAGTTTATCTAGAATTTCCATTAATATTCCTTCATAGATTAGTTTTATATGAACAATTCCATCTTCTAGTTTTTTAGTAATAACAGCTTCAAGCATCCCATTACCAAATGAAACGACAGTTCCTATTTTAAGCCTTTTGCCTGGTCGAGCTAAGCATTCCCATTCATTAAGACCTAATTCTTTTAGTAAAAGAATCTCTATAACAGCTTTTGTATCTTTCTTTTCACCAATTAACCTAGCTGGAATAACTTTTGTATCATTTAATACTAAAACATCACCTTTTTTTAAATAATTCAAAATGTTATAAAAATGGTCATGCTTTAAATTTCCATTGTTTTTATTTAATACTAATAAACGCGAAGAACTCCTCTCTTTAAGAGGAGTTTGAGCAATTAATTCTTTAGGTAAATTGTAATCAAACTGATTTATATCCATTTATAACACTACTTCCTTATGCGTGTTTTATTTATTTTTTCGTGATATTTAACTTCCCCATCATCATTTAAACAAAAAGTAATGCTTTCTATGTCATGTTGATTTATTCTTTCATATTCAATCCCGCAATACTCAAATGTTCTTTTAGCTTCAAAATTTTCAGGAGTGTAACTATATTTATCAGACAAATAAACAACACGTTTAAATTTGTACTTCGCTAACATTTTAGCACAAATTGGGCAAGGAAACAACGTTACATATATAGTTGCACCTTCAAATATAGAATTAGAACCTTTATAATTTGAAATAGCATTATCTTCAGCGTGAATTACAGAATTATATTTTTCATAGATTTTATCTTTACCTTTATAACCTTTTCCCCAAACAAATTCAGAATCATCCCATCCCGGAGGGGCACTATTATATCCTGCTGAAACAAAATTACCATCTTTATCTATAATCACAGAACCAACTTGTGTAGATGGATCCCTACTAAGTTTTGCAATATTCATAGCGCAAATCATATTTATTACATCAAAAGGCGGAATATTTTTTCTTTCTAAACCAGTGTATGATTCAGGAACCATAAAATCTTTATTCATAAAATACCTTCTTTCTACAAGATTAATTATAAAGTTAATCATAAACTTTGTAATATATTGGTTATTTATGAAGTGTATTTAAAAATGTTATACCTTGGGATGTAATTACTCTTCCCTTGCCCGTTTTTCTAACAAATGATAGCTCAATTAAATAATTTTCAACGATTTCTTCGATAACTTTATTACTTTCATTTAAAAAACTTGATATGGTATTAATACCGACTGGTTTATCATCATAATCATAATGTAGCATTTTTAAATACCTAATATCTAATTCTTTTAAACCTAGATTTTTTACTCCCAATTTATTTAAAATTTTACAAACATAGTGATAATCAATAAATTTAATATTATCAATTAATGAATAATCATTTACTCTTTTTAAATAATTAAGAGCAATTCTCGGAGTAAATCTTGAAACAGATGCAAGAAGTTTAAGAGCTTTAGTTCTATAAACAACATTTAATTTTTTAGAAGCATTAAAAAGAATTTTTGTAATATCATTCTCATCATATTTATTAAATGTAAATGTTATTGGAAAACGATCTAGCAATGGTTTAGATAGTGATTCAACTTTTGTTGTTGCACCAATTAAGGTAAAAGGTGGTAAATCAAATTTAATTATTTCTTTTTTTAAATCATTTTTTACATTTAAATTTATGTAAAAATCTTCCATAGCAGAATATAATACTTCCTCACAGTTTTTATTCAGCGCGTGAATTTCATCAATAAAAAGTATATCTCCTTCATTTAACTTGCTAAGTGAAACTATTAAATCTTTAGGTCTTTCAATAGAATTAGCATTAATAACTATAATATTATGGTTAAGAGCTATACTAATTAAATAAGCTAAAGTAGTTTTACCAAGACCAGCATGTCCAATTAAAAGTGTATGATCTAAGGAGGTATCTCTTATTTTAGACGCTTGAATATATATTTTTAAGTTATCAATTATATTTTTTTGGCCAATAAATTCATCAAAACTTTGAGGTCTTAAAGAGTTGTTATCATCATTATTCATTATAGATCACCACTTTCAATTAATCTTATTCCTTCTTTAATCATCAAATTAGAAGAAAGATTTTTATTAACGCGTTGATAAGATTTATAAATTGATGAATCAGAATAATCTAACTGTTTTAACGCTAAATAATATGTTTCATCAATTTTATAAAAATTATTATAAGAAATTGTCTTAAGAGTTTTAATGAATAAATCAACATTCTTTTCAGAAATCTTATTAATTGTAAGCAAAAAATCATAATTATTTGTAAACGCTGCGTTTAAAATAAGTTCGTAATTATCATTTCTTAAAATATTAAAAGCTGTTTTAATTCCAATGCTTTTTAATTGCAAAAGTTTATAGAAGACTTCCCTTTCCAATTTTGTTTTAAAGCCATAAAGCAATCTACTATTATCAGATATATAAAGATAGATATAAATCAAAACACTTTCATCTAATTTGTAAGATTTCTCAGTAATATAAATCCTATATGCAAAATTATTATTTTCAACTATGATATATTCACTAGATATATCTACAACTTTTCCCTTTATATATTCATACATATTTCTCACCTCGAGTGACTTATAATACATATTTAATTTAAGAAATCTGTCGAATCTAATCATAAAGTTTAAAAAAGTAACAAAAATTTCGAAATATCATATAATAAATTAGTGATAAATTAAAAAAACATTTCATAATTTATATGAAATGTTTCAAAAAAAATGCTAATAATTATTCTTTAAAAGTGAAAACATAATCTAAAATTTGGACATCGTCGCCTCTTTTAGCACCTGCTTCTTCTAATGCTTCCTCTACGCCCATTCCTTTTAGTTTTCGTCCAAATCTAATGACACCTTCATCTTCAGTAAATTTAGTCATTTTAAAGAGCTTTTCAATCTCATCACCTTTAATAACCCAAACTCCATTATCATTTGTTATTGTATATGGTTTCTCATTTTTAAATTTATAGATAACATGGGATTCATAATCGTTTTCATCATATATGTCATTTTGTTCTATTGAATCAAGTGTATCGGCTAATTTAGTTAATACATCATCAATACCTATATTATTTAATGCACTTATTTTAAATACTTCAAGTGATGGGTATTTTTCTTTAAAGCGTTTTAAATTATCATCAAAATTAGGTAAATCACATTTATTAGCAATAATAATTTCTTTCTTGTTTGCAAGTTTATCACTATAATTTTTTAATTCATTACGAATAATTTCATAATCATTAATTGGATCTCTTTCTTCAAATCCACCCATATCTATTATATGAGCTATTATACGTGTACGTGATGCATGCTTTAAAAAATTATGACCAAGTCCAGCACCTTTAGAAGCACCTTCAATTAATCCTGGTAAATCAGCAATTACAAATGTACGATGATCTTTTAATTTAACAACACCCAAGTTAGGACTTAAAGTTGTAAAATGATATTCTGCTATTTTTGGTTTTGAAGCTGAAATAACTGATAAAAATGTGCTTTTACCAACACTAGGAAGACCAACAAGACCAACATCAGCTAGAACTTTAAGTTCACATTTTATTATTCTTTCTTCACCAGGTTCACCATATTCGCTCATTTTTGGAGCTTTATCTTGCATTGTAACAAAAGCTTTGTTACCTCTTCCTCCACGTCCACCATGAGCTACAATAAATTCCTCATCATCATGTATTAAATCGGCAATTATTAAGTTTGTATCCATGTCAATTAAAGTTGTACCAGCAGGAACTTTGATAATAATATCTTCAGCACTAGCGCCGTTTCTGTTACTACCTTTTCCATTGCTTCCTTTATCACCTTTTATAATCTTCTTATATCTTAAATCAATTAAAGTTTTTAGACTTTTATCAACCTTAAAAATGATATTAGCTCCTCTTCCTCCTGAACCTCCATCAGGTCCACCCATAGGAATATATTTTTCACGGCGAAAAGAAGTACAGCCATCTCCACCTTTTCCTGCAATAACTTTAACAACTAGTTCATCAACAAACATGATAATCACCCTTATTCTTTATAATATAAAATTAGAGGTTAACTCTAATTTTTACTTTTTTTAAATTGATAATCTTGATACCATGAATCAAATACAATATCAAAATAATTCATAACTGATAAAAGTTGATTAAAACTATTATCACCTAAAAAATGTTTAATTTCTTCAGGATTTTTATGAGAAACATCTCTCAAATAGTAACAATTCATAAGTCTTAAAGTATCAACTGTCTTTTTATTAAAAGAAAGATTAAAAATACTTATATCATAATTGTCTTCAGTAATAGAAGGATTATAATCTATTTTATTATCCAAAGTATTATTAAAATAATGTCTAAGAACAGTAAAAATATTATTTAATCTCTTTTTTAGTGTAGGTTCAGAAATCTGAAAAAAATTAGTTAAATGCTCAGTTGATACATTAAAGTCTTCATTAACGTGTAAAACACATCTTAGTAAATAAGTTTCATCTATTGAAAGTGGAATTACATATGGACAAGCTGTATTTCTAAGAGACATCCTAAAATTATTACATTTACAGGCCATATTTCCATAATTTTCATATTTACCGATAATAGAGTTTAATTCTTCCTGAATTTCATAACTTGAAAAACCTTTCATTTATTAATCACCTCTTTTTTGTGATTAGATATAATAACATACGTTCTAGAAAAAATCAAAAATTAGTTATCAAAATATGCATCTAAATAATATATCTGTCTATGTTCTTTAAAATATTGTTTTTCAAAATCAGTCATTATATTTTCAATTTTTCTCTCATCATTATGTAAATCTAAACTTACCTTATCAAAAATGTACCAATAATTACTCAAACTCTCTAAAGCAGAAGCAAACAAAATTTTATTATCTGTTTTCATAATAATATGTTTATTTTTACGAAAAACTCTATCATAAAGTCTTAAATAACTTTCATGAGTAAATCTTTTTTTCTCATCTTGTTTTTTTGGCCAAGGTTCAGAAAAAGTTAGATATATTGTATCTATTTCTTTACCAAAAAAATCAGTTATTCTTGTTGCATCAGCACATATTAATTTTAAATTTTTAATATTTTGGTTAGCAAGTTTATTAACAGCAGTTGCTGTTTGTGAACTATCAAGTTCTAAACCAATATAATTTATGTTTGGATGAGCTTTAGCCATATCAATTATAAAGCTCCCTCTTCCCATACCAAGTTCCAGATTAATTGGATTATTATTTTTAAAAACTTCCTTCCAATTATTCTTATATTGAGAAGGATTTTTAACTAAATAATCACTATTTTCAAGAATATTATTTGCATTTTTTACAACATTGTATCGCATAAAAACACCTCACATAAATCTTAACATAATTTAAATAAAAATAATAGAATAAAAAAATATCACCTAAGTGATATCTAATTAAGCTTCATATACGCTAACTTTTTTCTTACTTTTTCCGCATCTTTCGAATTTTACAACTCCATTAATAAGTGCGAATAAAGTATGATCTTTACCCATACCAACGTTTTTACCAGGATAAATTTTAGTTCCTCTTTGTCTATAAATAATAGAACCAGCATTTATTTGTTGTCCGTCAGAAACCTTAGCTCCTAAACGTCTACCTCTTGAATCACGACCGTTATGAGTAGATCCTTGCGCTTTAACGTGTGCAAATCTTTGTATATTTAAACTAATAAATAACATTACTCATTCTCCTTTACTAATATTTATATTTTTAGGATACTGTCTTTCTAATTCTTTAAGCATATCAATCATATTTTTAAGTACTTCAAGTACATTATTATCATTTGTATTATTTTCAATTACAATTGTATTACCATCATCATTATATTTAACACTATTATTAAAATTATGAGCTAGATTAATACTTGTTTGTATAATACTTGATACACTAGCACAAACAATATCTTCTCCATATTCGGCATAATTTGCATGCCCAGTTATTTTTAAATTTGTAAACTCATCATTATATTTTACTTTAATCATTAAGCAGCAATCTTCTTAACAACTAATTTAGTATATGGTTGACGATGACCTTGAGTTTTACGATATTTCTTTTTAGGTCTAAATTTAAAAACAACAATTTTTTTAGCTTTACCTTGTTTTTCAACAGTACAAATAACTTTAGCTCCTTCAACATATGGAGTTCCAGCTTTACCATTAGCATATAAAACATCAGTAAAAGTTACTTCTGAACCAACTTCTTTATCTAGTTTTTCAACATATATAGTGTCGCCTTCAGATACATAATATTGTTTACCACCTGTAACAAATATAGCTTTCATACAATACCTCCTTTAATAATTTTGAGTCACGCCTTTAAGGTACATGGAAATGTTTAATAAACCTTTTTAGTGCGGTTTTTTAGGGAAAGCCCTTCAAACATGGATAATTTTATCAAAAATAAGAACTATTGTCAAACTTTTTAGCAAGTAGTGTACGCTCAGAAATATAAACTTTATTAAAGAAAAAACAATGGACTCCTTTCATTAATAATTTTATATTTAAAGACCTATAATATTTCGTTTTTCTGAAATTAAAATTATAAAGCAATCGTTCAAGATAAAATTGGTTAATTACGAAAACAAAATCTTTAATTTCATAAAAAATATGAATAAAAACGAAGATAAAAAAAATCAAATTAAATCTTGAATATATTATTTGATAAGATAAAACAATTCCAAAACCCAAAACACTTATTACTATACTTATAACTAAAGAATAAAAATAAGGAATTATTCTAGTTAAGAGTGCATTAAAAATCTTATATCCATCAAACGGAATTATAGGAAGTAAATTAATTAAAGCAAATGATCTATTGTAGTAACTTAAAATATCATTTTTGATAAAAAAGATATTTAAAGCTTCTAGTATAACTTGAAATAATAGACCACCCGATGCAATAAAAAAATCTACATATGATGGACTATTAAGTAACTTTTTAAGTTTAATAATGCCACCATAAGGAAAAACATTTATAGAAATAATTTTAGTTTTAAATAAATAACAAAAGAAAATGTGTCCAAACTCATGGATAATAAAGACTGTTAATATACTAAATAATTCTTTTTTAAATCCAGAATAAAAAAATAATAGTATAAAAACATAAGTAGAAATATTAATTTTTATTTTTCTTATATTCGTCATATGAATAAAACTTACTATCTTTTTCTATTAAAATATATATAAAATTTCCATCAGCAGAACCAATTAAACTATTCTTTTCAACATAGTCATATAAACTTACACCAATATTATTTAGATTTCCATACCAAATATTATATCCATCAATTCCCTGAATAATTACTGTATTATTAAAGTTTTCCTTAAATCCAGAATATACTACAACCCCACTTTCAAAAATACCAATTGGAAGATTATTAGATACTTGAAATTTTTCACCATCATAATATTTATGAACATCAGTATTATCAAGTTCATCATTAAATACATTAAGAGAATTGTTTTTACTGTCTTGATAAATAAATTCTTTACCAAAAACTTTCTTTGTTAAAGAATTAACTTTGATAAAATTAAAAGATTTATCAAAAATAGCTGTTTTAATGTTTTTTGTTAAATCAGGGTTAACTTTCTTAACAATTAGTAAAAAAAGAATTATAACAAAAGATAACAATATCATACTAAACGAATTATTAATTATTTTTTTTAAATTATAATTCTTTTTCTTGTTCATATTTTCACCAATAAATTATATAAAAAAAAGAATTAAATATTACTATAAATCATCAATTATAACTCCCACATTATGTATTTTATACTTATTTACAGAAGGCTTAATATAAAGTTTATGCGATTTAATTTTATAAATATAACCTATTAAAATATTAGATAATGAATAATTATATTTTGATGTAAAAACAGCATCATTGACATTTATATCATCGCAATTGATTAAATCATCTATAACAAATCTATTATATTCAACACCAAGGGTACCATAACATCCATTAGTTTCTATTGCTATTTTCGTTTTATGAGAAAATATAGATCTTACAACTGAATAATGATCGTAAGTTTTCACTACCTGACCTACAAGACCTTCACTATTAATTACAAATGAGTTTTCCTTAATATTATCGAGTTTTCCTTTATTTATTAAAAAAATATCTCTAATTAGTCCATTATAATTATCAACTACTTTTGCTGAAATTAGATTAGATTCATCAATATTATCTTTTTTTTCGATAAAATTATTTCTATAGCTGTCATAATATATAGAAAAAATATTTTTTGATGACATTAAATATATTTGAATCACTAATATAAAAGCAAGTAAAAATATACATAGTTTTCTCATTAAACCACCACTTTATTTATATTATTTGAAGAAAGAATAATAATTAAACATTTACTTGAAAAAAATATGCAAAATATAGTATAATAAACTGTAGAATATTATAGGGTTAGTCGGTGATACAATGTTCAGAGAATTTGACTATGATAACAAACCAATCGTTGAAATTGTAAACGAAATTATTTCTGATGCCGTAAAACACGACGCATCCGATATTCACTTCGACCCTTACCCTGATAACTTACATGTAAGAATCCGTATTGACGGTGAACTAATAGATTATGCAATTGCTCCAGATTCTGTAAAAAAGAATCTTATTACTCGTGTAAAAATAATGGCTGGTATGAACATCACTGAAACCAGACTACCACAAGATGGTGCAATTAAACAAAACATCAACGGATATGATCTAGACCTCCGTGTTTCTTCGCTTCCAATAATTGATGGTGAAAAAGTCGTTATTCGTATCTTAGATTATTCAATGAGTTCTGCCGGTCTAGAAAACTTAGGATTTAGTGAAGATAACTATAAAAAAATAGATAAAATTATTAGAAACCCACATGGTATTATTCTTATTGCCGGAGCTACTGGTTCTGGTAAATCAACAACCGTTTATGCAATGCTTCAAAAACTAAATACTCCAAATAGAAATGTTATAACTGTTGAGGACCCAGTTGAAATGAAAATTGAAGGTGTTAACCAGGTACAAACCATGAGTGAAATTGGATTAACCTTCTCTAATACATTACGTAGTATCTTACGTCAAGACCCCGATATTATTATGATCGGTGAAATTCGTGATGACGAAACAGCAAGAATTGCCGTACGTGCATCTATAACTGGTCACTTAGTTTTATCTACTATCCATACCAATAACTCTCTTAACACAATTGAACGTCTTACAGATATGGAAGTTGAAAGATACTTACTTGGTGCAGCCTTAACAGGTATTGTATCCCAGAGATTATGTAAGAGATTATGCCCACATTGTCGAAAACTAAGAAATGCAACTGACTATGAAAAAATAATATTCCATGAAGTATTAAAACAAGATATTGAACAAATATATGAACCAGTAGGATGTCCTGAATGTATTCAAGGTTATAAAGGACGTATTGCTATTCATGAAGTTCTAATTATAGATCAGGAAATAAGAGATGCTATAATTGATAATGTTACAAAAGATGAATTAAGACATTTAGTATATAATAGACCTGAGCTTTCTGCTAGTACACTTTTAAAAGACGGACTACAAAAAGTATTAAGTGGTTACACTACTTTCGAGGAAATCCTACGTATAATTGATATTGATGAAGACTTAGGTGATGAAGACGAAAATATTAAAACTGTTTTAACAGGTCACAAAAAACCTAGCACAAGTCATTCAAATTTAAAAACTGCATCAAATGTTGTTCAGGAAGCAACAATAGTTTCACCTAACCCTACTATAAATAACGTTCCTAATCAGCAAATACCTGTACAACCAAAAATAAATATTCAACCAGCAAATACAGTTAATAATCAAAATCAAAAACCTGCAATGCAAATTAACCCAAATCAAATAAATAATCAAGTTGTAGCACCTAAACCAGTTATAAACCAACAACCAGTTAAACAGCAAAGTGCTATAAATAATGTGGGTGTTAAAAAAGATGAAGTTGTTGCTCCAAGAATAAATGATATGAAAAATCAAGCATTAAATAATATACAAAATGCTAACCCAACTCAAACAGTATTTGTAGATTCATTATAAAATTAAAAAAGAGCTTTAAAAAAGCTCTTTTTAAAATTGAAATAAACTAGTTATAAATGAAGAACACTGCTCCATAAATATAAATACAAAAACAAGAGATGATATCAAAAATGGACCATATGGAACAATACCTTCTTTATTTTTAAAAGAAACGATAACAGCATAAGGAAGGGCTATAAAAGCAGATAAAACAAAAGATGCAAGTCCAAGTTTAATTCCAAGAGTAACGCCTATTAATATCGATAATTTAATGTCCCCTCCACCAAGGGATTCTTTCTTAAATGCTTTGTCACCAAATAACTTAATTAAGATAAATAAAATAAACATTAAAGTACCTGATGCAACAGCAAAAATAAATGCTTTAGATCCAAAATATATAAACTTTAAAGTTAGAATTATAAATATGGAAATAAATAATGGCTCATCATTTATAATATAGTATTTAAAGTCACTAATAAAAATAATAATCATTAAAGAAAAAAGGATAATTAAAACATAAAACGAATAACTAAATCCATATAAATAATATGCTAAAGAAAAACATGCTGCAGTTACAATTTCAGTTAGTGGAGCTAAAATTGATATCTTAGAACCACATTTTCTACACTTCCCTTTTAAAAATATATAAGAGAAAATTGGAATTAATTCATACCAAGACAAAATATGCTTACAATTATCACAATGAGATCTTGATAACATCAACGACTCTTCTTTAGGCATTCTAGTTGCTACAACCAAGTAAAAGGAACCAAAAACAGTTCCTAATATAACAAGTAAAACATAAATCATATTAAAACCACCCTATTCAATAGCATCATATAATGAGAACATTGGTCCAAGAACTGCTATTATAATTAAACCTACAATTAAAGCTAAAGAACAAATTAACACTGGTTCAATAAAGTTCTTTAAATTAGTAACTAAATTTCGATGTTGTTCTTGATAATACTCAGAAACTTTTTGCATCATTGCAGCTAGTTCACCGGTTGATTCACCAGTAACAATCATGTGATAAGCAACTTCTGGAATAGCCCAGTGATTTTTAAATGATTCTGAAATATTTTCACCTTTACTAATATTATCAATTGTTTTATACATTATGTCTTTATAAATTTCATTATTAGTAATCTTAGTTAAAATATCAATACTATCAGTAATAAATACATTATTTTTAAGAAGAGATGCAAATGTTTTTGTAAATATAGTAAGCTCATTATAAATTATTATGTTTTTAACAACTGGAAATTTCATTAAGAATATCTGAACCTTAGTTCTAAATACTCTTACCTTTTTATATAGATATGAGAACGTTACAGAAATTGCGAGTACAACAAGAATAATAAGTAAATAATTATTCTTCAAAAAGTCACTAACGTTCAAAATAACCCTGGTGAGACCTTTTATCTTTAAATCAGATTGCTTATATATTTCAGTGAATTTTGGAATAACATAAACTAATATAAAAATAATAACACCAAAAGCAAATATAGATATAATTGCGGGATAAGTTATAGCACTAATCATTTGCTTTCTCGTTTTATCAATTTCAGTATAATAATCAGCCATATCATCTAATGTTTCTTCAAGTGTACCACTTGCTTCAGCAGCTTTAATCATATTGATTAAAAGACCTGGAAACAATTTACCTTGTTTTTCAAGTGCAGCTGAGAAATCTTCACCTAAAGTTAAATGATAAACAACTGATTGGAAAGCTCTTTTTCTTGCATGATTCTTTTTACCAAGTTGTTCCCCTAATATACGAACAGAATTTGTAAGTGTAATACCAGCTTTTATATAAGTTGAAAGTTGTGTAAGCCAGAATAACAAATCTTTTACCTTCATCTGTGAATTAGTAAAATTAGATTTCCCATAAACTAAATTAATAAATCTGGAAGTTTTAATTGAGTATACTTCATATCCTTCATTAACTAAGAATGCATTAATATCAGACTTAGATAATCCTGGTAAAATCTCACTACCAATTCTTCCATCTTTACCACGAACTAATACTTTATACATTACAGCTTCTTCACTACGAATAGCTCCAGTAGTTCTTAATTCTTGATTTAAAGCTTCTCTTTCACTTTCAAGCTTATTTAAATATTTCATGGAATATTTATACTTAGATTGCTTGATAGCTTTTCTTTCTTCTTTTTTGGCAATTACTTCTTCTTGATCACCATGATATTTTATTTTTTTATAAACTTCCTCAGTTTTAATACGTGTATGTTTAAATAAAGATCTGATAAAGTCAATCGTAAGGTATTTTACACCATACAAAAAACCTTTAATTATTAAATAAATTAAAGATAGTGGAAACATTAGTATAGATATTACATTTGCATGTGACGCAGACGAAGTATTATTCACACCAATCCACCTCTACTCTATCATATGATTTATTATATCATATAAAATTTTTTTATAAAAGATGTTTTTAATAAATCACACCTTTTTTTATTAAGAATATAATATAAATAAATGGTGATGATAAAGATGTACAATAATCCCTTCAATATAAGTAAAATTATTAATTCTTCAGTTAATATAATAAATGCTATTAAAAAAATTATGCCTATTTATGAAGATATTAAACCACTTTTAAATAAATTTAAAACTTTGGGTAAATCTCTAAATAATATAACATTAAAAAATGATTTAAAAGTAAATAAAAATGAGATAAAAAAAGAAGAAAAGCACACAATTAGTTCTTCTCCTCAGTTTTTTCTCTAGATAAATAAGATTTATAAATATCAACAATGATATTTATTTCATTTATTTTATTAGATAAATTATTTGGAATACTTTTTAATACTTCTTCATATTTCTTGATTTCGTTTTCATAATATTTAATATTTTTTTCGTTATAAACTCCGCAAAGAATTTCTTCATTAGAAAGTTTTTGTAATCCTTTTTCAATATTAAATATTAAATAATCGATTCCTTGATCTTGAATCCATATTTCTTCTTTTATTTTATAACCAAAGGAAACTATAAAAGTTCTAAAATCACTATAATGATTATTTGTTTGGATAATCATTTTATTGATAGTTTCAAGATTTGAATCCATTAGTATATCACGTATTGTATAATAACCCATTCCGCAAATAACTAAAGTATTATATCTAGATACATCAATACTTTTTAAACCATCACTTAAATAAAGATTAATCTTATTTGATAAATTTGACTTTGAAAGATTATTTTTGGCATTTATTAAAACATTTGAAGATATATCAGATGCATCAGCTAACTCAACCATATCATTTTTAATTAAATATATTGGTAATAGTGCATGATCTGTTCCAACATCTAAGACTTTATCACTTTTACTAAGTAGTGATGCTATTAGTTTAATTCTATTTGAAACCATTAATCTACCATGAAATCCTTTAACTTCTTAGCTCTTGATGGATGGCGTAATTTTCTTAATGCTTTAGCTTCAATTTGACGAATTCTCTCACGAGTTACATTAAATCTCTTACCAACTTCCTCAAGAGTATGGCATGTGCCATCAACAAGTCCAAATCTAAGTTCTAGAACTTCTTGTTCTCTTTCTTGAAGTGTCATCAACACATTCTTGATTTCTTCTTTCAATATTTCATTAGTAGCATATTCTTCAGGAGACATACTAGATTTATCTTTAATAAAATCACTTAAATGTGAATCGTCTTCCTCACCAATAGGTGTTTCTAGAGAAACAGGTTCTTGGCTTATTTTAATAACTTCTCTGACCTTATCAACACTTATTCCCATCTTTTTAGCAATTTCTTCTTCTGATGGTTCCCTATTAAGTTCAAGTGTCATTTGTCTTTGTATACGAGCCATTTTATTTATTGTTTCAACCATATGAACTGGAACACGAATAGTTCTTGCTTGATCAGCTAAAGCTCTTGTTATTGCTTGTCTAATCCACCATGTTGCATAAGTAGAAAATTTATATCCTTTATCATAATCAAACTTATCAACGGCTTTCATTAAACCGATATTACCTTCTTGAATTAAATCAAGGAATAGTAAACCACGTCCAACATATCTTTTAGCAATACTTACTACTAAACGTAAATTAGATTCAGCTAATTGTTGTTTAGCATCTTCATCGCCATTAGCTATTTGAATACTTAGCTTAAGTTCTTCCTCAGGTGAAAGCAAACTAATACGTCCAATTTCTTTAAGATACATGCGTACTGGATCGTTAATATTTACATCCTTAGTTATTTCTTCATCTGCAAGAATAATAGGTTCATCATCTTCGTCAATTCTGACCTTTCCAGAACCTGATCCTTGATCAGTATCAGCATCTTCAGTAACAACAGCTATACCATTTTCTATAAGCATATTATATAATTCATCCAATGAATCAGCATCTATATCTAACCCTTTTAACTTTTCTGCTAATTGCTCATAAGTAATATAACCTTGCTTAGTACCTAAATCTATTAACTCTTTTTCTCTTTCTTCTAATGTTTTAATTGCTTCCATTATTTTCCACTTCCTTCTTTAATTTAGTTAGTTCATTACCTAACTGAATTTTTTTGTTTATATCTTTTTCATTCTTAATTCTATCTTTTAATTCTTTAATTTCTCTATTTATTATTTTCCTTTTTTCAGCTTTTATATATTCATTAAATAACTCATCTGTAATTTCAATATCGCCATAATTAGAAACTATTTCACTTACAATGCTTTGTATCTCAATTTTATCAGAAAGATATGTAATAAAATCAGCAATATTGATAGTTTTGTTTTTGTCATAATAGTATCTGATTTCATTAACTACATTTCGTTGCCACTTTTCAGGAAATACTCCTAATTGCTTTAAAAATAATTTTATATATTTTCCATTACTCATCATTGCAAGTAATATATTTGCAACAGCTTCGTCCAGCTTTTTTGGTAAATCTGGAGTTTCTTTATTAGTAATGTTGACTAAACCAGAATCCTTTTTTAAATTAACTTCACTTGTTAAATTATCATAATCCAAATTGTAATCTTTAGAAATCTTTTTTAGCGTTACCTCAACTAATATTTTATCATGTTCTTCTTTTAAATCATTTAAAATCAACTTAACATATTTTGATAAATCAGTAACGTCATCTAAATTTAAATTTTCCTTAAAATATTCAAGTTTATAATTTAAAAAACTTAGAGGATTTTTCAATAAATTATTTAATTTTTCAACCCCAAATTTATTTATATATTCATCAGGATCTTTTGCATCCGACAACAATACTATTGAAGGATCTATTCCACTTTTTCTCAAAATATTACCATTTTGATACATTCCAAGTTTACCGGCATTATCATTATCCATCATAAGAATAACTTTAGAACGCATTTTTTTAATAGCATTTACTTGATCAGTGGTTAAAGCAGTTCCCATTAAAGCAATAACATTTTTTATACCTGCAGTGTAAAGCTTTAATGCATCCATGTTTCCTTCAACTATTATCAGTTCGTGTGAATTTCGAACATAATTTTTAGCGCGATGGTAATTAAATAAAATTTTACCCTTTTTAAAAACATCAGATTCTTTAGAATTAATATATTTTGGGTCATTACTATCAGTAAATATTCTTCCAGTAAATCCAACAACATTTCCATCCAAATCATGAATGGGTATCATAATACGATTTACAAAAACATCATGAATATTACGCTCAGTAGATATTAAAGAGGTTTTTTCAATATCAGAATCAGAATACCCTTTTTTATTTAAAAAATTATATAAAGTATTATTACCACTAGCAAGTCCAAATTCAAACTCTTTAATATACTCACTAGTAAAGCATCTCTGTTTTAAATAGTTAAGAGCTGCTTCACCAGATTTTGTACTCAAATTATTTTGATAGAACTTTGATGCATCAGATAGTATTTTTAATAAACTTGAATTCTGATTATTAACCTTTAAAGAGGTATTATCTTTATATTCAAACGAAATACCAGCTTTTTTTGCAACTATTGAAACAGCTTCCAAGAAAGAAACATTTTCATAATCTTTAACAAAAGTAAATACATTCCCTGCGGCACCACAAGAAAAGCACCTGTATATTTGTTTATCACTAGATACACTCATACTTGGAGCATGATCTTCATGGAAAGGACACACACCAAAAAAATTCTTACCTTTGCTAGTTAAAGGTACATATTCTTTAATAATATCTACAATATTTACACTATTTCTTATATCATTAATTTTTTCTTCGTCAATATATGCCATGAAATTACCTCTACACTAATATTTATATCCGCTTACCCCTATATTTCCTTTTTTTTACAAGAAAAAAATCAACTTTTTTATAATAAAGTTGATTTTTTGGTTATTTTTTTTAAAAAACCACCTACAATAAGTTGTTTTTTATGAGTATTTTTAACACAAGTAACTAAATAAATATATTTATCTTTATCATTGTATTTAAATTTACCGGTTTTATCAATTTCAAACATATCATCTACTACATATAAATAGATATTATTACTATTTTCAATAATTATTTCATCACCGTTACTAAGTTTATAAAGATTATTAAAAAAACAAATTGAGCAATTACCAGAATGTGAAGCCAAGATTAATGATCCATCCAATTTATTAAAATCATATAACGTTGCAACATAAACATTTATATCAACATTATTAATATCATTACCATACTTATATAAATCATTTGATACAGATATTTTAGGAATATATAAATGTCCAAGTAAATTATCTGATTCTAATTTAATATTTTTATTCCCAGTAAAAGATATTAAAGGAATAATTAAATAAATAAGAAAATTAAAAAGATTTTTCATGCTTTACATATGATAAAACATAAGTAACTAAAATAACAACGAAAGGAATAAATATATTAAAATGTTTAGATGTATTAGGAATATCTATTATCTTATTATTAAAACTACTTTTTTTATCAAGAAATTGATCTGCAGTAAAATCTCCTATACACATATCCTCTAAAACTTCATTACTATTATTATTTATATTTATATTAATATCACTTAAATTACATTCATTTTCTTCTCTACAGTTATCACAGTTACATTTGTTTTCTTCATAATTAAAATAATTATATATATTTGTTACTTTATTTTCTATTACATTAACCACTGTATTATTAATAATATTAACAGGTTTTTCTTTTTTTAATGAACATATAGAAACACTTGAAACATTATTATCACTTACCTCAACATCATAAATCATATCATTATTCTCATAATCATCGCTAAGACTCTTTACTCTAATTTTATGAAATCCAATAGGTAAAATATGAGATAAACATTCTCTTCCCTCATCACAAGTTATCTCATCAATAACTAAGTCATCCTGATCAAGAATTTCATATGTTCCACCAATAAAAACATCATTAAAAGTTTTCTCGTCGCATTCATTAATTTCAACTTTTCCTGCAGTAATATGAACGTTAAAATCTAAATTATTCTTATAAACCTCTCCCCTAGTAAAAAGATCTTGTCCTGTTGGATGATTATAAAAAATTGGTTTTTCTAAATTAATAACATTTAAACTATACTTATAATCACCAGGCTCTAAATTATTATTAATAATTAATCTATTATTAATAATATTACCAGAAGATGATTTATAGTATTGAAGCAAATTATATTCATCATCAATAACTATTTCTTCATTTAAATTAAAAATATAATTATCATCTATATTAGGCTTTTCGTGATGATTTGCTACTAAATTATTAATTTCATTTATTTCATTTTCAAATAAATTAATACGATTATTATTAGAATCAACAAAATATATATCCCAAGTTGTTGGCATAACAGCATGCCATATTAATAACTGCGTTGCTACATACCAATTAATATCAGTATGATTTTCATATAAATATCCATAATGTGCAATTAATCTTACCTTTTGCATTTTTACTTCGTCAATAAAAAATCTATCATTATACGTCTCATACTCATCATATGCTTCATCAGTTATTTTAACGCCAGGTTGAATGCAGTATGCAAGTTCATTAGTATCGCTTTTATGAATTGTTTTAAAATCTGAGTAAACTAAATTACCATTTTTATTTTTTACATATCTTATACCATCTATTTTATAACCAATATAAAATGTGCTAGATGCTTTTGTAGTAACTAACATAATAAAAAAACATCCTATAATTAAAATAATTTTTTTCATAAAATTCTCTTTTTTGACAAAAAAATCTCACAAATAATATAAATTTGTGAGAAAGATAAAAATAAATTATCATTACATTAAAAGTTTTTCAAGAATATCTTTTGTCGAATAAGTTCGTAAATTCTATAAAAAACACTAACTATGAAAATTGATATGATACTTCCTGTATAAATATCAAACAAATAAATAAATACAAAGCTTAAAAGGCCAACCAAAGCTCCATAAATATAGGTTATATTTTTTGTTGATGGACTTGAAACATTTGTAGTTGATAAATAAACAAACGAGAAAAAAGTTGTTCCATTTAAAAACAGTTTTATATTATTTAGATAACTTTTAGTAGCTATCATAAATATTGCAGCTAATACTAAAAAAATAGAAAAAGATATTAATGGTATTTCTTTTTTATATGTTTTTGAAAAAGATAAAATGAAATAAGAAATAATAATAAGGAAAATACTAGATGTAAATAAATATGAAGCTCCTCTACCAAAAAAAAGATCAACTAATGAATAGCTATACTTGCTAGAAAACTCCATTGGATTAAATATACTAAACTGATTTGAAAAATAATTTACAAAAATAAGAATTGTAATTAACATTGAAGCTTCATTAATTTTATATTTATTTGGAATAAACTCAACAAGAAATAATGATAATAAAACAACCCCAAAATATAAAACCATATTAAAGTTATATGGAGCAACAATACCCATGGTAATTGCAAAACTTAATACTTGACTTCTTCTCTTTTTAAAAATAAAAGTAAACAACAAACCAATAATAAAGCATCCAACAGGATAGAAAATTATTTTATATGCATCAAAAAATGATATATAATTATTAGTCATAAGTAAATATCCATTTTTATATAAGCCATAAATAATTAAAGGAATAAATGATAAATAATAAATAAAAGTATCATTATTATTTTTAATAAATATAAAATTCTTTTTCATATTTATATATCCTTTCTAATCATTCTTGGGCAAACATAAGAGCACATATTGCAATTAATACATTTACCAGGAAAAGGTAAATTATTTAATTTATACATTTGTGGATTAATTTTCTGAGGACAATTCTTATTACAAAGTCCGCAGTTTATACACTCTTTTGGATTATTGTTTCCTTTTTTAGCAATTATAATTGCATCAACAGTTGTATCAATTGTGTCATCAATTGATACAACTTCTGCTCTAATCGCACTATTTTTGCATAAGACATCATCTTCAGTTAGCTTTATTTTACAAAGTGAAATAATATCTGAAATAAGAACATTTAATTTTGTTTCTACAATAAAATCAGAGTTTAAAGCATCTCCACTAATTAGAATCATTTTCTCAGATACTTTTTTATTTCTCTTCACAATTGAATATAAATAGTACAAATCCATTGATGAAAGAACTAAAGCATTTGATAAATTAAGTTTCCTTGTTATTAATAATGGATGAGACGCAGGATATTTATCATGTGATAAAACGATTCGAATATCAGGATACATACCTGATAAATTAGTTACAAACTCTATATTTTTATCATCAGTATCACTAAGCATAATAACAGGGTTGGAAATTTCAAATATTTGACTAATTGCATCAAACATTTCGAGAATATCACTATTATATTTGTTAAAAACTTCAGAGTATATTTTATCTGAATCTTCGCAAATAAGTAGATTAAGTATTAAACTATCAATAGATTCAAAATTATTAATAAAATACTTAATATCTGAAGAATAACTAGCAGCATCATTTTCATTTAGAATATCTAATATTTCTTTTTTGGTAAGTTTATTTACCTTACGTCTAAATGATTTTGGAGCAGAATATTTTTCGTGAAAATCATTTTTCAAAACTAAATAATTTTTACCAGATATATTTTTCATACCCATTACTTGACCAGATATATTTGAATAATTTTTAGTATTGTTATCTTCAAATAATAAAGTTTCTTTAAAAACATTCGATTTTGATTTAACAAAAAATTTTGGATTGTTATTATAAATTGGATAGTAAACATATTCGGGTGAAAGATAATAAATTTTAACTTGTTTTTTTTGGATTATTTTTTTATTTGTTTCTACATTTTTCATGTTACTTCACCCATAATTACTTTAGCATAAATGGTAAAAAAATTAAATATATATTTATATAATAATAATTAAAAAACCGTTACATAATGTAACGGCTTTCAATATAAAATTAGAACAACTTTCTAGATTTATTAGACTTTAAAATTAAAACTATACCACCAAATGCAGAAGCTGCAATTAAAGAAATATTTGCAAAAGCTCCAGTCTTTGGATTATCTTCTGAAGTTGTTCCACCATCAGACGATTTTTGTACAGGTACAGAAGATGATGTGCTATGTGAGAAATTTAAATTTATTGTGTATGTGACATTTGAATTATCCGTTGGATCAGTAACTACAACATTTATAGTATTAGCGCCATCCTTACATTCAACCTTCCCGGCTCCAGTTATTACATATGTTGGATCACTTGCTGTTGCAATAATATTTGCATATGAAAGTGAACCAGTTAATGAAAAAGTAAAATTCTTCTTACCGCCAGAAAGATCAAAATTACCTGTACCACCTTTAGTTTCCACTTCCAATTTAGTTAATGGGTTTTCAGTAATAGCTTTAACTTTAAACGGCATAATTAGTAGCAATAATAAAAAAGCAAAATAAATTTTTTTCATAAAATTTACACTCCTAACAATTACATTGTATCATTAGTGTAAATATTTTATAGTAAATATATGCCTATCAATAGTAAATATAGTGTATATAAAAAATTAATGTAATTTTTCAAATAAAGCTTTAGATATTTCTTCAGGTAATATATCACTTAACTCTTCTATTGTAGCATCTTTCATTTTAGAAACACTACCAAATTTCTTTAACAATAGTTTCTTCCTTTTTTCTCCAATTCCAGGAATATCATCTAAGAAACTATTAATTAGACCTTTACTTCGAATTTGTCTATGATATGTAATTGTAAATCGGTGAACTTCATCCTGCATATACGTTAAAAAATTGAATAAATCACTATTTTTTTCAATTAAAATTTCATCAAGTGTATCTCCATCAATTAAAGCATTTGTCTTATGATATTTATCTTTTTTTAACCCGCAAACTTTAATTTTATCGTTTAAATTTAAATTATTTAATATTTCTTTAGCAGCATTTATCTGTGACAAACCACCATCAACTAAGATTAAATCAGCTAAGTTTTCTCCATCAACTAATGCATGATAATACCTTCTATATATAACTTCTTGCATAACATGATAATCATCATTTACATTCTCAGTGGACTTATACTTTCTATAGGCATTCTTGCATGGTTCCCCGTCAATAAAAACTACCATTCCACTAACTGTAAATGTCCCAAATAAATGAGCATTATCAAATAGTTCAATTCTACTTAAATTCTTAATCTTTAATAGTTTTCCTAACTCTTCATTAGCATATTTAGTTCTTTTATTAACTTTATCGACAAGTTTAGATTCCCTCTCAAAATACTCTTTTGCATTATTACATGCAAGAGATACAAGCTCTCTTTTTTTACCTTTTTCAGGAACAAATATTTTCATATTATATAAATTTTCAAGTGCTTCAAGACCATCAAAACTCTTATAAACCAGAATCTCTTTAGGTATTTCGTGATTTTTATAAAAATATGCAAGATAACTTGATAATTCATCATCTAAATTTGATACTAAATCAATTATTTTATTATGAGACTCAAGTAACTTGCCATTTCTTACAAATAGAATATTAATAGCTATTTGATTATTAGTTAAATAATAACCGATAATATCTCTATTAATATAATCATTTAAAACAATTATTTGTTTTTCAGATATTATATTAACATATTCAAGTTCATCTTTTAATTCTTTAGCTAATTCATAGTTTAAAGAATCAGATGCTGACTTTATTTTTTCATTAATTCTATTAATAACAAGAGATGTATTTCCCTTTAAAAAAGATAACACTTCATCTTCCATCTTACCTAATTTTTCAGCATCAATGTTTTTTTGACAATAACCTAAGCATTCTCCTATATGATAATATAAGCAAACTTTATTTGGCATACCATCACATTTTTTAAAAGGATATAATCGATTTAATAGTCTAACTATCCTTCTAGCTGCATAAGCATTTGGATATGGACCAAAAAGAAATTTTTTATCAGATTTCTTTACATTTAAATATCTTGAAACTTTTAATTTTGGATAAGGTTTTGAAATGTATTCAATATATGGATATGTTTTATCATCTCGAAGAAGTATATTATACTTAGGATCATAGTGTTTTATTAAATTAATTTCTGTTAAAAAAGCCTCTACTTCACTATTAGTTACAATGTATTCAAATGTATCAACTTCCGATACCATAATTTTTGTTTTACCAGTAACTCTTCCATTAAAATAAGAATGTAATCTTTTATTTAAATCTTTAGCTTTTCCAACATATATTATTACACCCTTATCATTTTTCATTTGATAAGATCCTGGTAAGTGTGGAACCACTTTTAAAAGTTCTTTAATTTTATCCATATATATCACTTCTTTTTTCCATATTATACTACATTTAATAAAAAATATTGTATAATATATTTATTGAGTGGTGTTAGAATGAAATTAATGAAAGAATCACTATATGAAATCAAAAAATCCAAATTTTATGCATATAGTTATGAGGTAGACTCAATTGATGATATAAATCATATATTAGAAGTTTTAAAAAAAGAACACAAAAAAGCAAAACATATTGTTTATGCTTATAAGATAGATGGCATTGAAAAAAAATATGATGATGGAGAACCATCAGGAACTGCTGGTTTACCATTATACAATATAATAAATAAAAAAAATTTAAATCACATAATAATTATAGTTGTTCGTTATTTTGGTGGAATAAAGCTAGGTGCAGGTGGACTTTTAAGAGCATACAATACAGCCGGATCAGATGTAACTAAATAAAAAAACTCATACACATGAATGTATGAGTTTTTTAATTAAAATCACTTTCTAGTTCTTCTTTAGTTCTAAAACCAATTACCTTTTTTACTTCTTCACCATTTTTAAATCTGATTAATGTTGGTATAGACATAACACCATACTTAATTGCTAACTCTTGAAAATCATCAACATTTACTTTTAAAACATTGAAATTTGTTTCTTCAAGAACAGGTCCAAGCATTTTACATGGGCCACACCAATCAGCATAGAAATCTACAATAACATCTTCGCTTATCTCTTTGTCAAAATCTTCGATCTTTTCTAAATGCTTAATCATTTTATATCTCCTTTATCAATATTTTTAAGTTTGCCGGAATCAATTAAACTTACCAATTTATCTTTATCAATAATATTATATTTTACTAGAATGTTTGCAACATTTTCATTGCACAATTTTTTATCTTTTTCTTTTTTACAATCGTTTATAACATTGTTAATTTCATCAGTTGCATCATAATATTTGCTTGTAACATTAGATAAAATAAAAGTCCTCTCCATTATAAATGAACCAATCTTAGATTCATGAACATATTTTCTTGTTGAATTAATATTAAGTAATATAAATAAAACTAAAAATATTACTATCAAAGAATTTACAAATCCAACTAAAACACCTAATATCTTTGAAGGTAAAGTTAAAACAATAGAAAAATCTATTACCTTTTGTAATACACCAGTTACTTTTAAAATAATCCCTAAAACACTTAATAGAAAAACAAATATTAAAAGAAAACCTATAGCTTCATAAAACAAAATATTTAAAGAAGTAATTCCCTTATAAGATCCAGAAAATTTTAAAAAAGGCATTCCCTTCAATAAAACATCAGCTATAATACTATGAAATAAGAAAGAAACTGTTATAATAGCCGCAAGTCCAACTAGTGATAAAGCGCCATTAATAAATCCTTTTTTAGTCCCATATAAAATGCCTAAAGCAAATAGAACAATTATAATTATATCTAAAATATTCAATTACATCACATCCTACTTTACTACATTATAATATAAACTTAATGAAAAAAGAAGATACTTATGATAAAATTATTATGAGCAAAGGAAGAAATATTATGACAATTGTATTTAAATTAAGTGATAATTTAAAAGATAAAGTAATTAATCATTATAAAGATATGTTTAAAGAAAAAACACCACCATATGCTGTTTTTCAAGCCCAAGAAATGGATGGCACTGTTATAACACTATATGAAAGTGGTAAAATCATGTTTCAAGGAGTTTCGGCAGATATTGATGCTAACTTATGGATAGACATGGAAAAGCATTTAAACAATCGAATAATCGATATTACAACAGGAAAAGATAAAAAAGATAATAGTAAAAAAGATATACAAGACAAACAAATAATTATAAATAAACCAGCAATAGGTTCTGATGAAGTTGGAACTGGTGATTACTTTGGCCCTATTGTCGTAACAGCATCATATGTTTCAAAAGAAGATCAACAATTCTTAATAGATTTAGGTGTTAAAGATTCAAAAAAAATTACTGATGAAACAATTATAAAAATTGCTCCAAAAATAATAGAAAAAATTCCTCATAGTACATTAATATTTGATAATGAATCTTATAATAAATTTCATACAGATGATATTAATATGAATAAAATAAAAGCTATTTTACACAATAAAGTACTATTAAATCTTATTAAGAATAACTATCCATATGAACAAATAGTAATCGATCAATTTGTAAACGAAAACAAATACTATGAATATATTAAAGATGCTAAGGAAATTGTCAAAAATATTTCTTTTTATACTAAAGCCGAAGATAAATTCTTATGTGTTGCAGCATCAAGTATAATCAGTCGATATATATTTCTAAAAAAAATGAAAGAAATATCTGATGAAATTGGAATGGAAATCCCTAAAGGCGCCGGAGATATTGTCGATAAAAAAGCACAAGAAATCGTAGAAAAATTTGGTTTTGATAAATTAAAAAGCATAGCTAAACTTAATTTTAAAAATACAGATAAATTAAAAAAATAATCTTTTTTTAAAAGATTATTTTTTTATATACAAAACATATTTAATAAATAATAACCAACTACTTCTCTAGCAGTAGCATATTTTTTAATTTTTTCATCTAAATTAGATAGCTCTACAATAATATTTTCAAAATCGGCTTCACTCCTAATGTTACCCATTTTAACATATTTATTATATTTAAAATCAGGAATTTTATATGAACTTAAAACATCATTCAAGTGTTTTTTATCTTTTTTATAAATTTTAATTAAATATGTTACTCTAACATTCCAAGCTAAAAGAGCTATCATTTTTGTTAGATCTACATTTAACACTTCCATGTTTTTGATACATTTTAATGCCTCACCTTCATCCATCGAAAGTAATGCATCAATTAAACGATTTGTATTACCATCAGGAGATAAAGCCACCAAAGAATACACAAGCTCATCACTAATATTATTTTTTCCAAGTATTAATAATTTGTCTATTTCAGAAATCATTAAGTCATAGTTGTTTAAAGTAGCATCCTTAATATACTCTAAAGCCTTATCAGAAATGTGTGATTCTTTTGATTTAACATAATTCTTAACTTCTAAAACATTATTAACGTACTTTTTTTCGGTATTATCTAATACATTAAAATCCTTTAAAATTTTTTTGTAAAATAAATTTGATTTATCAGCTTTTTTACAAACAAAAATTATATCAGTTGTTTGAGAAGGATTTTCTAAATACTTTATTAAATCATCATTTGTATATGATTTAGTAAAAATTTCATCAGCATTATCTACAACAATACTCTTTTTATCATCAAATAAAGATACTGAGCAAGCATCAAACAAAATACTTTCTAAAGAAGTATTTAATAAATCATATTTGATAATATCTGTATTACCATTTGTTATTTTTTGAATATTAGTTTTTATGAAAACAAAACTCTCAGAAATTATTAAATAAACATTCATATTAATACTCCTTTCAGCATAAATATTATATCATACTAATTAATTATATCTATTAGTAATTCAATAATTTATGTTTTAAAAAAACTACCAATAGTGGTAGTTGAAATTTAAAAAAATTATATGTGTCTTCCTTGAATCTCATCTTTTTTATTATAAAAACCAAATGATTCATCAACTTTTTTGAATAGTTACCAATTATATCATCACCATATTTTGTACTTGCTTCTAACAATAATTTACCAACTTCATAATGTGTTAAAAGAGAATGTTTTTCTTTTGAATAATCTTTAATTTTTGAATATACTTCATTATCAATTATTTTATTTTTTATCTCATTATAATAATTCATATTTACTCCTTTTTATGGGCTACAAGTCTCTATTTTTAATTTATTATTTTTAATTTTAAACATAATACTTCCATCTATATCTGTTCTATACATTTTAGAATCTTCTAAGTTATCTAAAACCTCTTTGTTTGGATGACTATAACGATTATGCTTTCCGACACTAATAATAGAATATTTAGGATTAATCTCAGCAATAAATTCTTTACCACTGCTTGTTTTAGAACCATGATGCCCAACTTTTAATACTTCTATATTACCTGTATTGTATTTTTCTAGTATATCTTTTTCTTTTTCTATTCCAGCATCTCCCATAAACATAAATTTATAACCATTAAGATCTGTATAAATAACATTACTATTATCATTTTCACTATCATATTCTTTTGTTTGTAAGAAATATAATTTGTTATTATCGATATTTAATTCTTTAATACATGAATAATATTTTATTTTCTTCTTATCTAGTACTTTTATTAATTCTGTTTCCAAATCATTAATTTCACCACAATTAAATACTACTTTATCTACTTTAAAATTATTAACCAAGTTAATAGCTTCTCCCATATGATCATAATCCCCATGTTGTGACATACGTTTATGCATATGGATTCAATCAAAGAAAAAAAGACTGTTTTCACAATCTTTTTATCTATGAATTCCACTGGTTTTATTTGCTTGATATTTATTCATATTTTCTAAAAATGTATCAAATGATGATGGTTGAAATGCTTCTCCGGTTGACGCTAAGTATTCTCTAAAATTTTTCTCATCATTATTTAATTCTCTTTCTCCAGATTCGTATCTTCTCATGTTTTCTAAAAATGTATCAAATGCCAAAGGTTGAAATGCTTTTCCAGTTGATGCTAAGAATTCCTCTTGTTTTTTTTCTTCCTCATTTAAATTACGTTCACCAGCTTCATATCTTTGCATATGCTCACAAAATAAATCATAACTACTTTTTTCCATAATGATTCCTCCATAATATAATTATAACATATTTTTATCTAGTTTCTCACTTTTTTCTAATTCTTTTAAACTTTTATTAGGTGTTGGTAAATTTTCTGGCATTGTTCCTCCTAATCTTTTAATACTATTTCTTACTTCCTTACCTACTTCATAATGAACAGAGTTTGCAGTATATTCATTATCAACATTATCCCTTTTTAATTTAGCATCAGTTTGAGCAATTCTAAATATATTATCCGCAAGTTCTTCACTACCCATATTATCTAATATATCTTCTCTATATCTTAGTTTCTTTCTTTTAAAAATATCATCTGCTGTTTCACCATTATAAAGTCCTTTATATCCAGCATTATGAAATCTAGCTAAATCCTTTACACCACTATTAACTGCTGTTTTATTTAAATTGAAATTTCCTTTTCTTGCTTGATTTCTTCGATATAATCTTTTCTCATCTTCTGTAAGTTCATTATATTCTATTTCAGATAGTTCTTGTTTCCTTGTTTGAATTGCAAAATAGGTTTGAGCTAAAGCAATTATTTCTTTTTTAGGATTACCATTCATTACAATTAAATAACAAGCATACCTAGATAGTTTATAATCTATAACTTTTCTTGTTGCACCTTTTGCTAGTTTTATCATTTTGCGTTGTACCGCAAAATGATAATCAACATTGTATTTGCTTTCTTGACAGGCAACTTTAGCTCTTTCAATTAAATCATTTATGCTTCTCCATTGATTATATCCTAGAATATTTTGTAATTCTCTCGCAAACCAATATTCATGACCATTTTCATCTATATGTTTAATATCTTCGAATATCTTTTCAGTATATTCTTTTATTTTATTCATTTAAAATCTCCTTTCTATGGGCTACATGTTTCTATTTTTAATTTGCTATTCTTAATCCTAAACATAATACTACCATCTTGATCTGTTCTATATATTTTTGAATCATCTAAGTTTTCTAACACTTCTTTATTTGGATGACCATAACGATTATTCTTTCCAACTGATATTATGGAATATCTTGGATTTATTTCATCAACAAACTCTTTGCTACTACTTGTCTTAGATCCATGATGTCCTACTTTTAATACATCTATCTCTGGTAAATTATATTTATTCAGCATTTCTTTTTCAGTAGTAGTTGAGGCATCTCCCATAAATAAGAATTTATAATTATTTAATTCTGTATAAATAACATTACTATTATCATTCTCATTATCATATTCTTTTGTTTGTAAGAAATAGAGTTTGTTATTATCAACATTTAATTCTTTAGTACATGAATAATACTTAATCTTTTTCTTATCCAGTACTTTAATTAATTCTTTTTCTAAATCATTATATGGTCCACAATTAAATATTACCTTCTCTACTTTAAAATTATTAACCAAGTTAATAGCTTCTCCCATATGATCGTAATCTCCATGAGTTAAAATCAGATTATCAATTTTTGTTACACCAATACTATATAAAAATGAGCTTATATTTTTAAATAAAGAATTATTATTTTGTAGACCCCCAGTATCAATAATAGTAACGTTGCTATGATATTTTGAAACAAGTATACTCATATCTCCCTGCTTTACATCTATAAAATATATATAGCTATTGCTATCAAAATATATAGAATACTTTAATAATACTAAAAATAAAATATACATCAAAATAAGAATTACACTTTTTTTATACGTAATAATTAGTAAAAAAAGATACATTAAAACCACAAAGTATAAACTAACCCTGGGAAAAATAATAACCAAAAACTTAACTTTAGAAATATTTAAATTTATCAATTCAAAAATCTTAGAAACTTTCAAAAGAAGATGGTCAAAAGGGTTAAATAATAGTGCTAAAAAACACATTGGATAAATAATATAGCATGATAACACTAATAAAAAAGAGTTTACAAAAATAGTCATTAAATTAATTCGATAATTTAAAAAAACGGTTAATGGCATAGAAATCATAAATGCCATTAAAGAAATAATAAGACTATTTAATAATGTATTTTTACTCTTAAACTTAAACTTTGTTAAAAATAAAGATAATATAAATGTATACCAAAATCCCGTATTAAAAATCAAATACGGATGATTAAATAGACATATATTAAAAGTAATAGCAAATATTAAATTTTTACTTAGTTTAAAATCAAACCTTAAATTATAATAATTTAAAAAATAAAACAAAAATGCTCTTTGCAATGAAACAGGATACGACGAGATATTTAAATATAATATTGCAAATATTATAAGTAAAATATTTTGATTTCTTTCACGAAGTTTAAGCTTGCGAGTTAGCGTTTTAATTATTTCAAATAAAAAAAGCACGTGAAATCCTGATACACAAAGCATATGAAGTACACCATTATTTGAATAAGCACTTTTAACATTTTTATCGATTAACGATTTATCAGACATAATAAACGTTTTTAAGTATGCTTTGCTTTTTTTGTTTTCTATAAGATTATCAATAAAAGATCTTAGTGCATAAAACTTATTATACTCTACTTTTTTATAGCTAGTGATAGTTATTGTTCCATATACATTTATAGATTTTAGATAATTATAATAATTAAAACCATTAAAAATAGAAACACTAAAAATATCTTTAAATATATATGTAAAACTAATAACATCACCTATTTTTATATTATTATTAAAATTAAGATATCCAATAATGTTATAATTGGCTTTAATAGACACTATACTTTGTTTTTCTTCTTTTTTTACTGAAGTAACAACACCTACATTAGAAATCACTTTTTTATTGATACTATAATTTTTATTAAATCTTAAAATTGATACTGTATTAAAAATGAATATTATAAATAAGGAAAATTTAAACAGTAATAAAATCTTTGATTTTTTCAAATAATGAATCCCCTATCCCAGGTACATTTTTGATGTTATCAATTGATTCAAAAGGGTTTTTTCCTCGATAGTCAACTATTGCTTTGGCCTTAGATTCACCTATTCCACTAATTTGCATAAGATCTTCAACTTTTGCAGTGTTTATATTTACAAGATTATTATTCTCTTCAATATTATTAATCACGTTAGTTTCACCAATAATATCTTCATTATTTTGTGGCTCAGCACTAATTAATGCATCATTATTTATAACATTATTTGCGTTATTAATCATGTTATTAGAATTATTTACCATTGATTTTGTTTTTGTTTTAGATGGAACAATTATAACCATTTCACTTTTTAATAATTTGCTTAAATTTATTGAACTGGTTGATGCTTTCTTCGTTAATCCACCAGCTTTAGTTATAACATCATAAACATTCATTGTTTCATCAACTTCATAGACTCCCGGATGCTTAACTTCACCTTTAATATCTACTTTAAACAAGTTGTTTTGAATATTTGAAGCAACTTTGTCATCATATGTGCTTAATAAAGATTCATTACTCTCTTCATTTTTTATTTTAGTACTATTTTTATTGAAGCACAAAAATATAAACACATTATTAATAATTATTAAAACTATTACAGCTAATATTATAATTAAATTATTCTTTATTTTATTAAATTGATCATAAAAAAAATCCATATTTTTCTCCTTTCACTAATATACATTTCCGAAAAATATGGAATTTCCTTTAAATTTCTCTAATTTTATTTAATTTTTTTTCATAATTAGTTTCATATGCGATTCTTTCAACCACAAATAGCATTAATATTACATTTACTGCAAAACTACCACCATAACTAAGTAAAGGTAGTGGAACTCCTGTTAATGGAAGAAGAGCTGTAATACCAACCATATTAATTATTATATGTAGCGCCAAATATATAAATACTCCAAATGCTATAATTTGATTTCTTAAATTGGTTGCTTCTCTTGATATTACATATATTCTATACAATATAAATGCATATACAAAAATAATAACAAGTCCTACAACAAGACCCATTTCTTCAACAATAATTGGGAAGATAAAATCCGTATGACTTTCAGGTAAATATAAATACTTCTGAGTACTATTACCAAGACCTACTCCAAAAAGTCCACCATTTTTAATAGCAATAAATCCATTACAAACCTGATAACCAGTTTCTTGAGTGTACCTTGAACAAGGTTCTTTAAAATTAAAACGACTTTCTTGTGTATGAGTTAAGGACGATGAATGAAAAAGCATCATATATAAACCTATTGCAACAACACCAAGTGCTATATATTTAAAATACTTCATTGCTTTATCTTTAAAAGGAAGCGTTAAAAAAATGGCTCCGACAATACCAGCATATATTGCAGCACTTCCAAAATCAGGTTGAAGTATAATTAAAACAGCACATAAAATATAAAAAGCAAGTGGAATAAAAGCACCTACAAGTGGTGGATTTTTTCTTTGAAAAAATCTTCCATAAAAAAAGCCCATTGTTAATATAGAAAAAGACTTAACAAATTCACTAGGTTGAATACTAATTGGACCAAGTTTATACCAGCTTGATGCATTATTAGTTAAAACCCTTTTTGTTATTAATGAAATAAGCACTATTAAACTTAAAATAAGTCCTAAGAAAGCAATACCTTTATAAAATTTTGTAGGAGTTTTAAGCACAAAAACAAATCCAACAAATAGCGCTAAAACCACAAAAATAAGTTGTTTTTCAAAAAAATAATATGAAGGTCTATTATATCTTAAAACAGCAGATATACTTGAAGAACTATAAATCATAAGAAGTCCAAAAATAGTTAAAACAATAAAAGAAATTAAAAGTGGTTTATCTATCCTTGATAACATCTTCTTCATATCATTCACCTATCATAATAATAACATATAATACACAAAAACTAAATATATTGAACGAAAACAATGTCAAAAATAAACACTTAGTAATATATTATAGTAGATACGAAAAGGAGGTATAACTATGTATTATTATGGAAATAACGGCTACTATGCTGGAGGATATCAAACACCCGGATGTAATAACGGATTTGTTGGTTACACACAAGGATTAGGTTCTGGAGGAGCTATTTGGATAGTACTATTTATCTTACTAGTTATAATTATTGGATCAGGATGGAACTTCTTTAATAATAATCACAACAATTAAGAAAGGTGTTAAACCTTTCTTTTTCTTTGCATTTTATTAAAATATTTGATACAATACATGCGATAAAAGTGAGGTTGAAATCTATGAAGTTACCTGATATTAAAATATTAGATGAAAAAAATAAGTTACTTCATAAAAAATCTAGTGAAATTACATTTCCAATGGATGAAAGTGAAAAAAAACTACTTTATGATATGTTAACTTATCTTGAAATGAGTCAAATAGATGAATATACAAAAAAATATAATTTAAGACCTGGTATGGGACTTGCCTTTGTTCAAGTTGGTGTACCTAAAAGAGCTTTCGTTATATGTTCTGAAAACGATGATAAAACCTTTGACAAATATATTATTATCAATCCTCAAATAGTAAGTATGAGTGAAGAAATGATTTATGTTGGTGAAGGCGAAGGATGTTTAAGTGTTAATCGTGAAGTTGATGGTATTGTTCCAAGACATGCTAGAATAACAGTAAATGCATTTGATGAAAATGGTAAAGAATTTACTATAAGAGTAAGAGAAGATTTAGCTGTTGCTTTTCAACATGAAATAGATCATTTAAATGGTATACTATTTACAGATCATATTGATCCAAAATGTCCTTTTAAAGATGCAGACAAAATGAGAGAAATATAAAAATATCGTACAAACGTACGATATTTTTATTTATCTTCTAATCTTACACTAACAATTTTACTTACACCAGATTCTTGCATGGTTATACCATATAATACATCGGCATATTCCATAGTTCTCTTTTTATGTGTAATTAAAATAAATTGGCTTTTATCCTTCTTCTCTTTTATGTAATCGCCAAATGTATCAACATTAGCTTCGTCAAGTGCAGCTTCAGCTTCATCCAAAATTATAAAAGGAACTGTTTTAACATTTAGGATTGCAAATAATAAAGATATAGCAGTAAGGGTTTTCTCTCCACCACTTAAAAGTTGAATAGAATTTAACTTCTTTCCTGGAGGTTCAGCTATTATATCAATACCTGTTGTTAAAATATTTTCCGGATCAGTAAGTTTTAAAATTCCTTTACCACCCTTAAATAATTTTTTAAATACATGAGCAAACTCATCTTTAATCTTTTCAAACGTAACTTCAAATTTATCTACCATGATTTTGTCCATCTCATCAATAACATCTAGAAGTTCTTGGCTTGCCGTTTCAAGATCAGCTTGCTGTTTTACCAAGAATTCATATCTTTGACCTAATCTTTCATATTCAGCAATGGCACCAACATTAACTTCACCTAAGGCATTGATTTCACGTTTTATTTTATTAACCTTATTTCTAGCTTCATTTTCATTAATATCCAAGTGATATTCCAACTTGGCTTTCTCATAAGTTAATTGATAATTTTCAGATAAATTTAAAAGTAAATTATCAAGTTTAACATCGTATTTTCCAATTTGAATTTCTTTTTCTTTTAACTCATTGGAAAGTTTATTATATTCTGTATTCTGAATTTTTAATTTATTTTCTTCTTCTAATAAATCAGAACTAATAGTTAATTTTTCATTTTGTAAAGAATTAATTTCTTTTTCTAATAAATCTCGATCAGTTAATGACTTATTATATTTTTCAATTATATTATCAATTTCTTTATCAAGTTTATTTGAAGATAGAGATTCTTGAGCTTTTAAAGATTCTTCTTTTTCTTTAATACTTTTATTAATATTTTCAAGAAGAGACTCTTTTTGATTAATTACTTCTTGATAAGAAATTATTTTTCTCTCAGAATCAATCAAGTTGTTATTGATTAATTCTTCATCAGCAACAACTTTACTTAATTCTTTAGTTATAGATGTTTCATCACGTTTAAGTATTTCTAAATCATATTTTAATTTTTCAAGTTCATTTTTATCAGAAATAATTGACTTTTTCCTAGACGAACCACCAGTTACACTTCCGCCGGCATGTAATATTTCACCATCAAGTGTAACAATGCGATACCTATAATCAATAATTCTACCGATCATATTCATGGCATCCATATCAGTAACTACAATTACATTACCAATTTGATTATCGACAACATCTCTATATTTATCTTCACATTTAACTAAATTGTTTAGTGTATTAATATATCCCTTTACTTCAGATAAACGATTAACTATTTCATGATCAACATATCTTGGTTTTATAATATTAATTGGAAAAAACGTAGCTTTACCTAAATTGTTTTCTTTTAAATAACTAATTGCATTTTTTATTACTTTTTCATTTGCAGTAACCAAAAAATTAGCTGATGAACCAAGAGCGGTATCTAAAGCATTAAGATATTCATCTGAAATATCAATAAGTGATGAAATAGTTCCATATACATCAGAAAATCTGGGATTACTTAAAATAGATTGAACAGATGATGGAACTTTTGCATTAGAAGAAATATTATTTTCTAATATTTCTATCTTATTTTCAGCACTTAAAATATTCTTATTGGTATTAGCAAGTTTTGCAAGAAGTCCAGATCTTAGAACTTTATTTTTAAGAACTTTATCATTAAGTTCATCTTTAATTTTATTTTCTTCACTTAATTTAATTTTAAATTCTTCAATATCTTTTTTAAAAATTGCAGCATCTTTATTTAAAGCAAGTACATCTTCTTTTAAACTAATAATTACATTTGTTATTTGATCTTTATCATAATCATATTTTTTTCTTTCAATCATCATCATGCGATCAGCATTTAACTTAGCAAGGTCATTGTTAAGTGAAATTAGTGATACATTTTTATCAGAAATCTTTTCTTCTAATTTAGTTAACTCAGTTTTAAGTTTTTCAATAGATGCACTATTAGCATTATTAATACTTTCTTTATCTAAAAGTTGATCTTGAATTTGTTTAACATCATCTTTTAATACTTGATATGTATTATTAATATTAGTTATATCATTTGTAATTAAACCTATTTCAATTTCTTTTAATTCGTCTTTATATGAAATATATTTTTTAGCTGTTTCACTTTGTTCTTTTAACGGTTCAACAGTAGTTTTAAGTTCATCAATAACTAAATTAATTCTAAGAAGATTTTCTTTTGTTCTATCAAGCTTTCTTAAAGATTCTTCTTTTCTCTTTTTGTATTTTAATACTCCAGCAGCTTCTTCAAAGATAGTTCTTCTAGCTTCAGGTTTACTATTTATAACATCAGCTATATTTCCCTGACTAATAATATTAAAAGAATCGTTACCAGCTCCACTATCTATAAATAAATTAGTAATATCTTTAAGCCTTACTTTATTACCATTAAGTAAATATTCATTTTCACCTGATCTATAAACTATTCTTTTAACTTCTATTTCAGAATAATCACTATTAAAATAATGATCAGTATTATCAAAAGTAAGAGCAACCATAGCACGAGATTGCATAGGTCTATCCTTAGATCCAGAAAAAATGACATCAGTCATATTATCAGAACCACGAAGTGATTTAACAGATTGTTCACCCATAACCCATTTAACGGCATCAACGATATTACTTTTACCAGAACCATTTGGACCAACAATAGCAGTAATACCGTCTTTAATCTCTAAATCTAACTTATCAGCAAAAGACTTAAAGCCTTGTGCTTTAATACTTTTAAGATACATTTATTTCACCTTCTATTTTGCACATTTTGAATAAGCATCATATGCAGCATTTTGTTCTGCTTCTTTCTTACTTTTTCCTACTCCATGACCATATGTAATACCATCAATTATTACATCAACTTCAAAAGTTCTATTATGAGCTGGACCTGTTTCATTAACAAGTTTATATTCAACAGATTCCTTCTCTGTCTGAACCATTTCTTGTAATTTAGTTTTATAATCATCAAAAAATTGATAACCTGATTCTATATAAGGAATAACAACTTTATATACATATTCTTTTGCAACATTAAATCCTTGATCTAAGAAAATAGCTCCTAAAATAGCTTCGAAAACATCAGCAACAATAGTGTCATTAACATTACCTATTTGACCATGTCCTACTTTAATATATTCCTTATAACCAATCTTTTTCTCATACTCAACTAAAGCTTTTTCACAAACATAACTAGCTCTGGTCTTACTCATTACGCCTTCTGGTAAATTAGTATTTTTATATAAATACTCACTTACAACAAGTTGTAATACAGCATCACCTAAATATTCTAATCTTTCATAATTTTCTGATTCATGTTCATTAGAATATGAACTATGAGTTAAAGCAATATCAAGTAAAGATGCATTATTAAATTTTATGTCAAAATTATCTAAAAATTTCATATAATCATTCCCTAACATAAGCTAAATACATTATATCAAATATAAGCCTTAATTTCCAAAGATATTTTACAATTTTAATAATTTATAGTACAATTACATATAGGTGAGAAAATGAAAAAGATACCGATCTTTTTTATCAAATTATACCAAGTAACACCTATGCATTCACATAGTATGTGCCGTTTTAATCCAACATGTTCACAGTATATGATAGATGCTATAAATAAATATGGTATATTTAAAGGTATTAAACTTGGTTTAAAAAGATTAAAAAAATGTCACCCTAAAGGCGATTTTGGGTATGATCCAGTCAAATAAAAAGGAGTTTATTTAATGAAAAAATTATTATTATCTATTATTTTAATTATTTGTGTTTTTTTAACAAGTGGTTGTTTTAAAAATAAAAATATGGAAGAAATTACCATAAATACAACCGTATATCCAATAACTTTTATTGCAAATACCTTATATAACGAAAATGCTACAATTACAAGTGTATATCCAAACGGAGTTAATCTAAATAAATTTGCATTAACCCCTAAACAAGAAAAAGAATTTGCTAAATCTGATATATTTATCTATAACGGACTAACAAATGAAAAAGATATTGCTAAAAGTTTTATTGATCGTAACAAAAAAATTTCAATAATTGATATATCATATGGTTTGAAATATACATATGGTGTTGAAGAATTATGGCTTGCTCCAAACAATTTTTTAATGATAAGTAAAAACGTTAGAGATAATTTAAAAAATTATGTAACAAGTAAGTATACTAAACAAATTATTGATAAAAATTATAAAAAATTAGAAGAAACAATATCTGTAATGGATGCTGAACTAAGAAATATAGCAAACAATGCTAAAATAAACGGAAAAAATAATATTGTTACATCCAATGATGTTTTAAAGTTTCTAAACAGTTATGGATTTAATGTAATTTCATTGAAAGATGAAGAAAACAATAAGAATAATAGTTTAAACACTCTAAAAAGTAATTTTAAAAATGGTAAATTTACAACTATTTTTATGATTTCTGGAGATGAAGAAACAGATCTTATTAAACAATTAAAATCTGATTACAATGCTAAAGTTGTTGTTATTGATAGTATGGTAAGTTTATCAAAAGAAAACCTTGATGCTAACAATGATTACATCATGATAATGAATGAATTTATTGATAATATTAGAAATAATGTAGCTAATTAAAACGACTCTACCGAGCCGTTTTAATATTGACTACTATCATTATATAGTGTAAAATTGTTTTATGACTTGGTTATGGAGCAGTACTCAAGAGGCTGAAGAGGCGCCCCTGCTAAGGGTGTAGGTCGGGTAACTGGCGCGAGAGTTCAAATCTCTCCTGCTCCGCCATTAATAAGTCAGTCAACTTATGTTTTAATACATAAGTTTTTTTATGCATAAAAAAACTCTCAAGTGAGAGTTAATTATAAAATGGTGACCCGTACGGGATTTGAACCCATGAATGCATGCGTGAAAGGCATGTGTGT